>JAFGFQ010000124.1 GCA_016930995.1 Thermoplasmatota archaeon
AGAATAAAGTCACAGGGTGCAGGCTCTGTTTTTACCATCGCACCAAAACTTCTCTCAGATTGTCCAGTAATTTGAAATTTTTTCTCCTGGATTGCGGTTAATAAATGCTGCTGTGAGGGCAACCCTAATGTGTTTATCTCATCTATATACAGGACGCCTCTGTGTGCGCGATGAATAGCTCCTGCTTCAACAAGCTGATGCGGTGGTGTTTCCAAACCAGCTGATTGGAATGGATCATGACGCACGTCTCCGAGTAATGCACCGGAATGTGCAGCGGTTGCATCAATAAATGGGGGTAGATCATTCTTCTCATGTGACACTAACAGTTTTGGAATCATTTGTAATTCTCGCTTCTGAGAAAATCCACCTCTTGCTACGATAAGATAGACCATGACTGCAGCGATGACACCAAAAATAGCATATTCGAAACGACCTGTGACCATCGCCCCTATAAGAGAGAGGGTTACTATCAGTAAAACGATACCAAGAATCATGCTGTTTTGTTGTTCTACCTTTCTTTTTGCATCTTCTCGCTGTGCCCGGATGATTTCTTGAGCTTTTCCTGCGGGGACGACACGGATTGTTGGGGTATTTGTATCTTCGCTGTTTGGATAGACAATGATATCTTCGAGTTCTCCTTTTGGTAAAAACTCAGTCATGGCACGAGCGACCATTGATTTCCCGGTCCCAGGGTCACCAATAAGCATCACGTGTCGTTTCTGTTCAGCTGCTTTCTTGACGATAGCGACGGTTTGGTCTTGACCTATAACTTGATCGAGGAGGTTCTCAGGGACTTTGATGTCCTCAGTTGTGTTAAATTTTATATCCTGAATCCATTTGTCGATAGGAGGCAATTCCTCTTTTTCTTGTTCATTTTTTTCTAACGGTATATCTGTTTGTTTTTTAGCCATGGTCAAAACACCTATCTACGAGCGTATAGTTTCGCATCCTCTTTTAAGACTCATCGACATATACACATGATGTATTTCAATTTTTTTCTTACCTGTAAAATGTATCGCCGTTGACTTTATAATATAATAGCTCATATGGTTTGAATAATGGCTTTTGACAGAAAAACCCTTGTCTTTCCAGATAAAACCTCTTTTGAAGAGGATATCATCTCGACGAAGGGCGATGTCGTCATTGGTGATCGTTCACTAGTGCGTTTTGGAGTGAATACCGATGGTCGCATTTTTGTTGGTGAACATGCGATTATCGATGGTACTCTTGATTCGCCTCATGATATCCGTGTAGATATTTTTTCAGCAATAGGAGGTGATATCCGGAGTGGAGGGAATGTCTACTTAGGAGAGAAAACAAAAATAAAAGGGTCGCTTTCGCTCAAGGGAGATTTGGATGTTGGTGATAGCGTTGAAATTGAGAAAGGATTTGAAGCGAAAGGATGGATCAATATTAGGAATCCCGTCCCTATTGTTATATATATATTTGTATATCTAATGCAGTTGTTGAAATTGGGAAGAAGCGAAGAAATCGAACGCATACTTGAAGAACTAGAGCAAAACAATGGAGACACCATTCCTATATCTGAATCATTTCTTTTTTTGCCAAATAACTCAATTATTAGCACATCTAATTCGAAAGTAGAAGGAAATCTACAGATTGGTAAAGAATGCAAATTATTAGGAAATTACGATGTGAAGGGAAATGTCTCAGTCAACGAGAAATCAGAAATCTTTGGTGCAATAAAATCAACAGGAAACATCTTTATCGGCAAAAAGGTAAACATCCATGGGAACATTACCTCTACAGCAGTGGTGAATATCACAGATCATGCACACATTATAGGTGATATCGATGCAGAGGAAATTTTGCTTTCAAAAACCGCTTCAATACAAGGAACCATTCTAGCAAAGAAAGGTATCTCATTTGTCGATGTCGCAAAAGAAATGGCATCTGAAAAGATTGCCCGCTTTAATAACGATGTTGACATGGTTGATGAAGTAAAAGAAATGTTGGAGTAGAAAAAAATGCAACTTGGTATTGTTGGAAAACCAAATGTTGGAAAATCTACTTTTTTCAACGCAGCAACCAAAGCACATGCCGAGATAGCAAATTACCCCTTTACAACCATTGAGGCGAACCGTGGTGTCATGTACATCCGTAAACCATGCCCCTGCAGAGACGCTCATGTTACCTGCACACCGCATAACTCACGATGCATCGATGGAATACGATTTGTTCCCATCGAGGCGATAGATGTCGCTGGACTTGTCCCTGATGCTCATAAAGGGAAAGGATTGGGAAACAAATTTCTTGATGATTTACGACAAGCACACGCGTTAATCCATATTGTCGATGCATCAGGGAGCACGGATGCAGAAGGAAACCCCTGTAATATCGGGACTCACGATCCACTTACAGATGTCGCGTTTCTTGAAAAAGAAATTAATTATTGGCTCTTTGGCATTATAAAAAAAAGCTGGGAAGTCATTGCACGAAAATGCGAACTTGAAGGAAAAAAAATAGAAAAAATGCTGACAGAACAGCTCACAGGTCTTGGGATTAAAGAAGAACATATCACAGGAGCCATCAGAAAAATCAATCTGGACAACGAAAGGCCTTCCCAATGGAAAGACGAGCAAATTTTCAAACTCACAGATTATGTTCGTATCATAAGCAAACCAATCATTATCGCGTTTAACAAATGCGACAAAGCACCAGAAGCCTTTATTGAAAAAAGAAATGAACTGACAAACTATATTGTTATCCCCTGCAGTGCGGAAAGCGAGTTAGCCTTAAATAATGCGGCAGAAAAAGGAATTATCGCATATACACCCGGTTCAAACGACTTTACGGTTCTTAAGAAAGAAGAACTTACTGAAAATCAGCTCAAAGCGTTGGAATACATCAGAACACA
>JAFGFQ010000125.1 GCA_016930995.1 Thermoplasmatota archaeon
ATTAGCCAGGAAATCAGCGATTCCTGGCTGTTTTCATGACAGAAAACAGTAAAAGCAAAATATGAAGACGTTATTCAAAGTCCTCAAATATTTTTTCACTTAATCATGAAGCTGAAAGTCGTTGTGAAAAATAATAGACAACAACAAGGTTTAAAAAAAGCATCGTCCCAATAATACCAAGAGGCAACAGGCGGAAGTACCCTGCCACTTCTTGCCCGGTTATGAGGATATAGACATAGAAAGCAAGAGCAGGATAGATTGGTACAGCTGAGACTAAAAAACGAATTTTAAAGATATGCATATCCCGCTTGTTTCTATAATAGACCATTACATAGATTACTGATAATACAATCATCCCGACCCATAGAATCGATACACTGAACAGCGGATAGTTGAACACTAATAAGGTGACAAACCAGATGAAAAGTAATATGAACGTTACGATCACTGATGCGATATCTTCCTTTCGAATATCCATTTTCTCAACAGATTAGTATTTTTCTATAATCACTATTCAAAATATATAGTATTCCTTTTTTGGTAATACAGGTGAAGAAGAAGGACTACAAATACTGAAGCAAGGTAAAAGAACTCCAGTTCAGGAAATACTAACGTTTGCTAGTAAAACTTCATTGTATGAGTCGATGTCGTTTAAATCGAACTTAAGCTGTATCCTATGGAGGCTTACTGGTTTATTTTGATTTTTCCTTCCGGAGGCACATGAACCAGTCCAGACAGTATTTTCCTTCCTCTTTCTTTTCCACACGTTCTTTTGCACTGCCGCAGGACCCGGGTGGAGGGATAATGACATCATCACCAGGTTGCCAGTTCGCTGGTGTAGCGATGCCTTCTTTATCTGATTTCTGCATTGCGATGAGAAGTCGTTTTATCTCTGCCATGTTTCTGCCATTGGACAACGGATAGTAGAGTATTGCTCTGATTTTTGCTGCAGGGTCGATGAAAAAGACTGCTCGGACTGCTTGGGTGGTTGACGCGTTTGGTTGCAGCATACCGAATTTTTTTGCCACATCCATTTTGATATCTTCGATGACAGGGAATTTGACTTCAACGTTTTTCATACCTTTGTAGTCTATTTTTTCTTTTATGGTCCGCAACCAGGCGATATGGGCATAGATACTATCAATAGAAAGGCCGATGAGTTCGGTGTTGAGTTTCTTAAACTCGTCTTGCATACAAGCAAAGGTCAGGAACTCTGTTGTGCAGACGGGGGTAAAATCAGCCGGGTGACTAAAAAGGACGACCCATTTCCCCTTGTAATCATCAGGGAAGGTTATGTCTCCCATGGTTGTTTTTGCTTTGAATTGTGGTGCTTCATCACCTATCAGCGGCATTTTCCGACATTCTTCATCTCCCATTTTTCATTCCTCCAGTTTGGCGAGTTTATTTTTGATACATTTTCCTCTTAATAAATGAAAAAACTCGCCTATCTTGTTATTCTTCTGCATTGAATCTATCTATTAAAATGTTTTCTATCGAGAATTTTTTGTGTATAAAATATAATTTTTAGGTCGACCGAAATATTTATATTTTGATACATCCTATATCATTAACAAGGCGAGAATCCATGGCACAAGAACACGTCGAGGAATATCTTGAAGCAATCTACGATATCGCTGGAAAAGAAGGCATTGCAAAGACAACAGAAATAGCAGACAGACTCAACAATGCCCCAGCTAGCGTCACCGAAGCATTTCAACGAATGAAACAAAAAGGCCTAGTAAAATACGAACCTCACAAAGGAGTGTGTCTTACAAAAAAAGGATACAAAGCAGCCTTAAAAATGAAACGAAAACACCGGCTCTTAGAAGTCTTTCTAGATAAAATGCTGCATCTCCCTAAGGAAAACATCCATGAACAAGCATGCAAAATGGAACATACCCTCAATGACGAAACAGAAACAGCGCTTTGCAAGACACTCAGAGGACCGACCGAATGCCCCCATGGATCACCAATCCCCCCCTGCAACCTTGATGTAAAAAACTGCCAAGAATGTCTTGCAGAACCAATCACCGCACTTGAAAAACGAGAAAAGGATCTGATCGCACTGACCTCTCTGAGACAAGGGGATAAGGCAAAAATCGCTTTTGTCCGCGGCGGCGGAGGTGTCATGCAACGATTATGCGACCTTGGATTGACAAATGGCACAGAAATATTATTACTGCGTACTGCTCCCCTCCATGGCCCCCTTGAGATTTGCGTCCGAGGATGCAAACTCGTGATTGGCAGAGGTATTGCAGAGAAAATCTTCGTACAGAAAACGTGATACATGATGAAAGCTGATCTAATACTCGCCCTTGCAGGAAATGCAAACGTTGGAAAAAGCTCCATTTTCAACCAACTCACCGGCCTGGGTCAAATCATCGGTAATTGGCCTGGGAAAACCGTAGAAAAAGCAGAAGGGATGCTGTTCCATGATAACAAGCATATCAAAATCATTGATCTTCCCGGGATTTACTCGCTCTCAACATACTCTCAGGAAGAGATTATCTCCAGGGAATACATCGCCTTAAAGCACCCCGATGTTGTTGTCAATGTAGTTGACGCAACCGCATTAGAAAGAAACCTGTTTTTCACCCTCCAGCTCCTTGAAATGGGTTCTCCGCTTGTTATTGCATTAAACCTCGTGGACATCACAAAAAAGAAAGGAATCACTATTGATGAAAAAAAACTTTCAAAGATACTCAACACCCCGGTCATTCCAACTGTTGCAACAAAAGGTCTTGGTGTCCATGAAATCGTTGATGCCGCAATCCAACTAGCAAGTAAACCACCGGCTGAAGACACCCCGGTCATCAGATATGGACCGGAGGTTGAAACAAGGATAGAAAAACTCCAGCGTATACTCACCAAGGATGCAACAGGTTATCCACCCCGATGGACCGCGATTAAACTCCTTGAAGGGGATTCTGAGATTATCAAACAGGTGAATGAGAAAAAACCTGATGCGATTGTCGCAGCCCGGATACTTGCCTCAGAGATTTCAGAGATCCACAAGGAATCCTGCCCAACCGTCATCGCCTCGGAACGCTACGCAGCCGCGGCACGAATCGTAAAAGAAGTACGAACGTTCAAAGAAACAGAAAAACCTTCGCTTGGGGAACGTATAGATGCACTGAGCATGCATGGCCTCCTAGGATACGTGCTTATGTTCACCATTATGCTTTCCATTCTCCTGTTCATGTCGTTTTTTGGCGCATGGTTCTCCGAAACGATCGAAAACCTCTTTGAAAGTGTCAACCCTGGGTTCACGAGCTTCTGGGGTGATCTTTTCTGGAATGGAGGAGTCGTTGGACTCTATGCGACTCTCGCAGTTGCTTTCGGTTTTATCCTACCGTTCTATCTAATCCTAGGGTTTCTGGAAGACTCAGGTTATCTACCTAAGGTCGCTTATTTGATGGATCGACCCTGCCATACGATGGGCCTTCATGGAAAAGCATGCATCCCGTTGCTGCTTGCATTTGGCTGTAATGTTCCTGCCTGTGTTGGATGCCGTATCATGGAAACCAAACGGGATCGTTTCATTGCAATATTCCTTTCTACCCTTGTTCCTTGTTCAGCACGAACCGTGGTGATCCTTGGTTTAGTTGGTGCCTATGTGGGAGTCCACTGGGCTTTGCTGTTGTATGTCTTTGATTTTCTCTTAATCTTCCTTATCGGAAGACTCTTGAACCGATTTCTCCCTGGTACATCCATCGGTATTATCATGGAGATGCCACCGTATCGTCTCCCCTCAGCAAAAGTGGTGTTAAAGCAAGCGTGGAATCGGTTTAAACCATTTTTGCTTACCGCACTCCCCCTTATCGTCCTTGGGAGTGTTATCATCGAAGCGATGCGACTGACCAATGTTCTTATCCTTGTATCCGACGCGTTAAGCCCGGTCACGGTTCTCTGGCTTGGGCTTCCTGCATTTACCGGTTTTCTCTTTATCTTTGGAATCCTGCGTAAAGAAGCAGCACTGGTATTATTGATGACTGCAGCGGGAACAACTGATATCAGTTCTGTGATGTCCCCGGTTCAAATGATTGTTTTTGCCCTCGTCATCATGATTTATGTACCCTGTGTCGCCACCATCGCCGCATTGATACGGGAGATCGGGTGGAAACGAGCAGGGCTTATCACCTTCATAGAAATTGGGTTGGCGATTCTCATCGGAGGTCTTGCCTTCCGGATATTAAGCTTTTTCATATAAATGTACACAAGAGAGGAGACCGACATTTTTCAGAACAAAATAGAAAAATCATTGCAGGAGACCTGTTATCTCAAAAAGAAATCAGCAGTCTGTATAAGGTTTCGTTGTATCCTAAGGAATCCGTTCTAATTCTCTGAGCTGCACGGAAAAAATCAATACAGGCAAGTGACATTTCCGAGGTTCATGCACAGATAGGCTTGAACATCTCTCCTTACCCGAAGAATAGCCAGTTCTGTTCGTTTGCTGTACAAAACAACGTGTTTCCTGATCCTTTTAGACTCCCTGTTGAGGATGCGATTCTTCATTATTCATAATTGAGTATGGTTGACTTGCATTCGATACCACCATTCATTATGATAATTATATTAACGTGTCAGTGTTTATTGGTTTTTATGGGAAAATTTGGACGTAGCTGGCAATTAATGAAAACAAGCTTAAGTGTTCTGCGAAAAGATAAGGAAATAATGATTTTTCCAATCCTTTCCTTCATCGCGTGTGTTGTGATTTTACTTTCATTTTTCGCTGGATTCTGGTTCTTAGGTGGTATTTCCTCCAATTCCACACCCTGGATCTGGGGTGTTGCAATAATCCTTATGTATTTTGTATTGTTTTTTATCGTTATCTTCTTTAACACCGCGATTATCGCCTGTGCCAACATACGGTTGGAGGGTGGTGATCCAACAGTCTCAGATGGACTCCGTATCGCTTCTCAAAACATCGGACGCATCCTCATCTGGGCGATTATCTCAGCAACCATTGGAATGATCCTTCAAGCAATCCGCGAGAGGGGAGGATGGGCAGGAAGAATCATCGCTGGTGTTTTCGGTATCGCCTGGACCTATGTGACGTTCTTCATCATTCCAGTTCTCATCTATGAGAAAAAAGGAATCGCCTCCTCCATCAGACGCAGTGCTTCGTTATTCAAACAAACCTGGGGCGAGACGATTATCGGGTCCTTTGGGTTCGGCATTCTCTTTTTCCTCCTTGCCCTCCTAGGGATTTTGCCAATTTTCCTTGGGTATCTCCTCGGCGGGATAACCGGTGGGATCATTGGTCTTATTATCGCGTTCTTCTACTGGGCGTTTATCGGTGTCGTTGCAACAGCGACCAATGGGATTTATGTCGCAGCGTTATACCAATACGCGACAAAAAAACAACTCCCGTCCGAGTTTGATGCATCTCTTATACCGCCGACCGTCTCCGGGTTCTAAGAAATAGCACTGCAACAACCCATCGACTTCCTATAAACGAAGTTAATTCCTTCCTCTTGGATTTTCTCTAATAAAATTGATATTTCTCCTATGCCAGTCACTCGTTGAACATCCTTCTTGAGGTCCTTAAGAAATACACAGGAGGAAAAATAATGCGGTAGGATACTTCGCATTTTAAGGACCGCGCGACGTTCCCCATAGAATTCCACAAGTAAATCAAGGTGCTCAAGACAAATCTTTTTCTTCTCCTGAAGAGGTGGTGATGAATATCTCTGGTGGGAGAGGGTTGTACATATCTCAGGGATCAACCAGGGATTACCAAGAAGCCCTCGACCAGGCATTATTCCTGCCGCACCAGTCTTTTGTAATATTTTCTGTGCATCAGCTCCAGTATAAATGCTGCCATTTGCGATGACAGGGACTGAAAGGATTTGTGCTGCTTCTTTTATTAAGCTAAAATCAAGTAACACTCCAAATTTTTTCTCCCCGCTCCGACCATGAATCGTCAGAGCAGTAGCACCGGCATCAACTAATTTCTTTGAAAGAGACGTAACGTTCATCGATCGTTTCGATGCCCCAAGGCGCATCTTACACGTGACAGGAACCTCCACAGCACTTGTGATTGCAGTAACAATCTCAGACGCACGTGTCTCATTCTTCATCAACGCGATCCCTTCCCCCCGAGAGGCGACCTTTCGCGCGGTACATCCCATGTTGATATCAATATAATCAAACCCAAGGTCCTGAACGATTTGTGCTGCTTTCCGCATATACTCCGGGATACTCCCCACGAGTTGCACTCCGTTGTAATGATTTCCCTCAACGATCCGTAAGATTTGCATGGTTCGTCGGTTCTTCTGAAGAATCGCACGAGCATTTGCCATTTCAGTCATCAGAAAATGAGGATGAAACTTAGCAAGAATCACACGGTACGGGTAGTCCGTATATCCACTGAGCGGAGGTAAGAGCAATCGTTTTTCCCGTAAAATCTTAACAAAGCGTGAAGGTTTCATAACCAAGAAGGCATAGAAAAGGAAGTATTAATGCCTCGTGTTAGACTCAGAGCTTCTTATTCATAGCGCACTGCTTCAATCGGGCTCATCCGTGCAGCTTTCCAAGCAGGATACAGACTAGAAAGAACCCCGACGATGAGTGAAACCCCCACAGCAAGGACCACCGAAACAATGGTTATGACTGGGGTAAGAGACGATGAACCACCCATCATCATGAAATTATTCAGAATCACGGTTAACCCTTGTGACCCAAAGATGCCAAGGATGATACCAACAATACCCCCAATGCTACTCACCAGCATTCCTTCAATAATAAAAATACTCATGATATCCTTATTTGTTGCACCTATTGCCTTCATAATCCCGATTTCTCTGGTTCGTTCCATCACTGACGTCAGCATCGTGTTCATAATACCAATTGAGGCGACAACAAGAGCAATAGAAGCTATGGCAACAAGCACGAGTTGCAGGATCCCAATAATAGATTGAACGGTCTCAAGAATAGACGTCATTGTCGTAGCTGTCGCAAAATCCTTTCTCCCGTGATTCTCGTTTACCGCATCTTCAACTTGAGATGCGATGGATTCAGCATCATTGACATTCTCTACCCGTAGATAAATGATACTGATGTTGCTTTGACCAGTCAGTGATTTAAAATCACGCAGGTTCAGCAAAATCAAACTATCTGAAGAGACCCCACCCATCCCTTGCTTAGCAAAAATACCGGTGACAAAGAACTTTTCCCCATTAATTTTAATTCTCCCACCAACAGAGATATCAGCATCGAAGGTCTCATGGGCTATTGTGTACCCAATCATAATCTTGTTCTGATCGCCCTCTTGGAGAAAATCACCAGCTTCCCGGTTCGTATCCTCATATTGAAGCTGGATAACCAACGGATCCATCCCTGTCAGTGACACAACGGTTGTCTCTCCATTGTATTCTGCAAACGCCATGCTAGTCAACTGAGTCGTAACCTCCCCCACACCTTGTAGACGTTCAATGTCAGAAATATCACGCTCTGTAAAATACTCACCTGAAGAAGAACTGCCCCCACCAAACGAGGAAATAAAACCCCCGCCGCTTGTCACAATAATAATATCGGATAACGAGGATAACTCCCCGGTCACTGCCTGTTGCATCCCCTCACCCAGACCCATAAGGGAGATAATCGCCATAATCCCAATCGCGATCCCAAG
>JAFGFQ010000126.1 GCA_016930995.1 Thermoplasmatota archaeon
AGTAACTAAAGTTTCTTAAACCGTTGTCATATATAAGTAATAACATTCGAAAAGCGGGAGACATATGATTATCAACTATCTTATCTTAGACATCCTTATCATCTTATTTCCGTTGTTACTATCTTTTAAGTGGAAATTCGCCTTTTATCGATACTTCAAGGCATTGTTCCCAGCGATCGCCATCGTCGGAGCAGGTTACATCATCTGGGATGCCATTGTCACTTCACGAGGAGACTGGTGGTTCAACTATGAGTATCTCTCTGGAATCACCATCATCGGATTACCTCTTGAGGAGATCTTGTTCTTCATTGTTGTCCCCTATTCCTGTATATTCATCTATGAGAACCTTGCCTATTTCGTCCCTGATAAAAAAATAAGATTCAACAAATTCTTCTATGTTGTTTTGATTGTATTGTTTGTTATCAGTGGACTTGCGTTCTATCACCAAGACTATACGATCCTTGCTCTGATGTCGTGTGCGTTTTTTTTACTAGTCGCACTTTGGCGTTTCCCCGACATCCTGCAATCACGGAACTACTGGCTCTACATCGGGATTTCGATGATTCCCTTCATCATCTTTAATTATCTATTGACCTCCATTCCAATCGTTCTGTACAATCCAGCAGCCATATGGGGTGGCGATGGTCTTTGGAACGGGCGGTTCTTTACGATTCCTCTTGAGGATTTCTTTTACAATTACTCGATGCTGTCCTTTTATCTCATGGTATACGTATTTTTCAAAAAACGATGGATATCCAATAAAAAAGATAATTCTCACAGATGATACTACCTGTTTATGATACTAACTGTTTTAATCATAAAATATTTATGCTATTACACATTCGTTGGTAAAAAAAAGGGATAGACGTGACTGAAAAAAAAATCATAATCATCGGCGCTGGATTCGGTGGCATGTCCCTTGCAGCACTGCTCGCAAAAGACGGACATAACGTGACCATCCTTGAAAAAAACGACCAACCAGGCGGACGAGCGATCGTATGGAAAGAAAAAGGTTTCGTCTTCGACATGGGCCCGTCCTGGTATCTCATGCCTGATGTATTTGATAAATTCTTTGCAGAATTTGGAAAGAAAACACAGGACTATTACAAACTCATCCGCTTGAATCCGGCATATCGCGTGTTTTTCAATACGGAAGAAATCGTTGATGTGTCGCCAAACCTTGAACAGAACCTGCAGCTCTTCGAACGCTATCAAAAAGGGGGACGCGAACAGTTCAAGAAATATCTAGATGCAGCTAAGTATCAATACAGGATAGCGATGGATGAATTCATCTACAAGGAATATCGCCATCTCTGGGATTTCTTCAGCCTCCGACTGCTTCTTAAGGGAAGCAAACTGCATATCTTCACGAGCCTGGATGAATACGCCAAACGGTACATCACCGATCCAAAGATGCGGAAAATACTGGAATACACGATGGTATTTCTAGGCGGTACACCCTTTGATACTCCTGCCCTGTATTCCTTGATGTCCCATGTAGACTTCAACTTAGGTGTCTGGTACCCCGATGGCGGATTTGGGGCGCTTGCAAAAGGATTCGAACGACTCGCCACCGAACTTGGCGTGGTTTTTGAGTATAACGCTGAGGTGGAAAAGATAACTGTCAGCGGCAATCAGGTTACCGGTGTGAAAACAACAAAAGGCGACATCGCTGCTGATATTGTGATTGCAAACGCCGATTACCCGTACGTGGAAACCCATCTGCTGGATAAACAACATCAAACCTACTCTGAGAAGTATTGGAAGAAAAAGGCTATTGCTCCTTCAGCTCTCTTAATGTATCTTGGAGTGAAAGGAAAAATCAAGGCGTTTGCGCATCATAACCTGTATTTCGCACCAGAATGGGAGGATCATTTCAATACCATCTTCCATGACCCCCGATGGCCTGAAGATCCCTCCTACTACGTCAGCTGCCCATCGAAAACCGACCCAACCGTGGCACCTGCTGAGGACGAAAACCTTTTCATCCTCATCCCGGTCGCAGCAGGTCTACCAGACACACAAGAAACCCGGGAGAAATATTTTACAAAAGTCATGGACCATCTCGAGGAACTCACTGGGGAGAACATCAAGGACAGACTGATAGTGAAACGACTGTTCGCACATCAAGATTTCACACAACAATATCATGCGTACAAAGGCACTGCTCTTGGACTGGCACATACCTTAGGGCAGACCGCGATCTTCCGCTCCTCCCATAAGAGTAAAAAAGTCAAAGGGCTGTATTACACCGGACACTACACACACCCAGGAATTGGAGTGCCTATGGTTATCATTTCATCCCAAATCGTTGCTTCGGAGATAAGGAACAACTATGATCATCGATAAAACGTTCTTCTCAATCTTTCGTAAAGGAAGTCGTACCTACTTCTACAGCAGCATTTTTTTTCCAATGCACATACGAAGAGAAGTATTCATTCTGTATGGGTTTGTCAGGAAAACCGATAATTACGTTGATGTCATCCCACAGGACCGTAACGGATTCTATGAGTTCAAAGAGAAATATTATCAGGCAAAACAAGGCAAAGAAACCGGGGATATCGTCATTGACTCATTCGTCCGTTTAGCAGAAAAAAAGGGATTTCAGGATGAATGGATCGAGGCGTTCTTCCATTCCATGGAGCTTGATTTAACAAAGAAACGCTATGAAACCA
>JAFGFQ010000127.1 GCA_016930995.1 Thermoplasmatota archaeon
ATAAAACCGCAGAAGAATTTACAATATACATGAAAAAATTCACTGATTTGTACGTCTCGTTATCGAAAATCGTACAGACACACACCAATAAACCACACCCTGTTATCCTTGATCTTGGTTGCGGGCCCGGGTTGCTTTCTGTTGAGATTAAAAAACAAATTCCTGATTCGATGGTTGTTGGAATCGACCCGTTGATTAAGATGTTGGTTTTAGCAAACAAGAACATGAAAGAATCAAATGTTTCTGGATTTCATCCTCTCCGTGACGTCTCAGAGAAAATTGCTTTGAAAAATGAAAGCATTGACACAATTGCGAGTCGATTCAGCCTTGCGTATTGGAAGAGCCCCAACCAGAGTTTTTCTGAAATGCATCGGGTGCTGAAACCAGGTGGAAAAATCATCTTCGAAGCGTTGAACAAGGAGTTTCCGCGTTGGAAACTTTTCTGTATTAAAATTGGAATGTTGTTGAACCACTCTGGCAGAGATGTAAGTAAATATCATGTCGATGCTTATGATTTTGCATATACACAAAAAGAAGTAGAAATGTTCTTTCAAAAAGCAGGATTTACCATCCTTAAGAAAGAAGGGAAAAAAAACGAATGGAAATTCCTTGTTGTCGCAGAGAAGAAATAGGTGTTATATAACCTTGTATCCCTCCTGTGAATCCATTCATATATTTCTTACAAAAAATATATATAGTTAATAAATGTAATATTTTTTATAGATTTATGAACACCATAACAATGATAAATGCTCCTTTAAAGAAATTGCTAGCGACATTGATGATTATCCTTTTTTGTATGCCTATACTATCCCCGATATCAACAAGTCAGCAAGGTATTGAAAATAAGACAGACAATACCCAACTGGATACAGAAGGACAAGAACTCTACCTTCTTCGTGTCGAGCATTTTTTATACCTAAATGCATCAGATAGTCTGGAGGTTTTTCATGTCCTCTTCTCCTTTCCACCGGATTATGGTTATCAAGTACCGATCATCTTAGAGCTCCACAACGATAGCACGCTTTCAAGGATTATACATTATTCTATTCAGGATGATGCCTTACCACCAAATAAAATCATCAATTTTACCCTAGGCCCTATGAATCAATCTGACAGCATTCTCCTACATTTCTCCTGCTGGATTCTAGTGAAAAAACACGACTTTACAGACTTGCCCGTTTATGTCAAGATACCCAGGAAATATCAATTACCTGAAGAAAATAAAATTTGGTTATCCACAACAAAACAGGTTCAGGTTCATAGTCTGTTAATAAATATTAAAGCACGACACTTACTAGGGTTAAGTGACAATCTTGTTCGATACGCTCACAGAATCTCTCTTTTTATCAAATACCACCGTTATCTTTTTTTTGTAATCGGATTAAACACAGGTTTGTTACTTGCTCAGGACGCACGAACAACCTTATTGTTTAACGGAGAAAACGTTGGCCGATCACATTTAGCCTGTGCTTTTTTCAGGACACAAAACATTCCTGCGCGAGTACTCCTTGCGAACAACGACCAAGGGTTTTGGACCCAGATGCATTATATGGTAGAATACTTTTGTCCAGGATATGGATGGGTCCTTCTTGATCCAACCTTCGGGAAAACCCCCTATCCAACCTATCATCAAGTGATCAACAGAGTATGCTATCCAGAAGATGAACAAGATACAAAAAGAGATTATATTTTTCCATTAATGAAGGGAGAAGAACGATGGTTATGGATCGACACTGAGCATGTTGTTCCGTATTATGTCGATTGTGAACAGGGAAGCAAAAGTCGTATGTTTACAGAAGCAAAAGTATCAGCAGATGAGATTGTCACATCATATGCTTTTGTTTTAACTCAGATAGTATTTCGTATATATCAAGGGTTTTTTGGGATGAATTTGACCCAAGAGAACCAGCAACATTTGGAAAACGCTATACAATACCAAAAACAAGCGATTCATGAATTGCAACAAGCACTGAACCTTGAAGGATACATCAGTTATCTCAATAGGGCTTATGATGAATATCAAGAAATTCAAATTTAAATGTATTTTCTAGTAGTCCCCAACGAGAAATCCAAATGCATAATACCTTCGTCGTTTCTCTGAAAAAATAGATTTTTTGGTTCGATTAACTTTTATTCGAATGTGTTTTTTTACTGGTTTCTTCGTCATATCGAAATTCTCCAATGATTTATTGTCCCAAGATCCGTATATAAACGTGCGGTGGTAGAATGTCAAAATGGAAATTAACAAATCATCATTACATTTATTAGCATCTCAAAGTATTGACGTACTCATGTCAGACCAACAACAGAAAAAAAAGAAAAGACCAGTGTGGTCCAACTTTTTTCCACTTATTCCATCGATGTTTTTTATTGTTGGACTTATCCCCGTTTTCATTGTTTTTTTTATTCTTCATCGTTACTTTCATTTTTTTGGATTTACTACGTATTGGCATTTCTTACTATTGCCTTTTATTATGTACTTTGGAGCAATCCTTTTATTTCTCTCTGAGCTTTATATCACCGGTGGTATAATAAGAATCTTGCACATCACCTATCAACCTGGTGTCCATGAGTATTCATTCCGAAATAAAAACACCGTGAAATGGACCTTGATTTGCGTTCTCTACACACCTTTTCGAAAATTCCTTGAGATATTTCCACTTGGAAGAATAAAACAACATCACCTGAAACTCCTTGGGATGATAATCGGAAAAAATTCACTTGTCGGAGGGGTGATAAAAGACCCATGCCTCACTGAATTCGGTAGTAACGTAACAATGGGGGAATATGCAATCATCTATAGTCATATCCATAATATGCAGCATGAGACAATTTTCATGGAAAAGGTAAAAGTAGGAAACAACTGCGTGATTGGCGCTGGAGCCATCATCATGCCTGGGGCAATCCTAGAAGATGACGTCATTGTTGCGGCAGGGGCACTGGTGACAAAAGGGCAAATCCTTCTAAAAGGAAAAACATATGGAGGCGTCCCAGCAAAAGAAATAATGAAAAAAGCATAATGTGAATATTTAAATATACTGCCGATATATATTTATGAAAGAAATGGGGATTAATATGAAAAAAAATATAATAACAGGTCTAATAATCTTGATGATGATAACGCCCATAGCTACAGCAATACCAACGGTAACAAATACAGTAAAAGAGAGCATAAACGAATCGAATAGCTTTCAGGAAAATTTTACTCATTCCGTACTGACTGAATATGGCACATTGACAACATGTGGTCCTTGTGTAACTGCATCCAGTCAATTGTACAGTATATACAATTCCGGTGATCTTGATTTTTACTATGTTTCTTTGGTATG
This sequence comes from Thermoplasmatota archaeon, assembly GCA_016930995.1. The sequence continues at coordinate 3,333 of JAFGFQ010000127.1, forward strand.
GGATAAAGGAAATCTTCATGTGAGAAATAGATTAACAGAATTAGAAGTGACGAGTGTACCAGATGTGCATTTCGATGGTGGATATAAAAGGTTAATAGGCTCTCAAACGAGTGAACAACCGTATCGAACCGCAATATCACAATGTGGTACAAGAGATGTACCAAATATTGATGTAGAGGTCGACGTTGAATGGAAAGGCGGCGGTACTTTAAAGATTACAGTGACAGTAATGAATAATGAGCCAGAGGAATATAACGGACATCTAAGAGTGTATGTAGTGGAAAAAATATCAAGATGGAATGATAACAGTGGTAAGCCTTACCATTTTGGTGTGTTAGACATTCCAGTAGATAGAAATCTAGCTGTTTCTGAATATCAGCAACAATGTTACAAAAACGCTCTTGGAGATACGTATTCATTCAAAAAAACATGGATTGGAGCATTATATGGGTTCGGCAATATCACTAAAGAAAATACGATGGTGATAGCATCGATTTTTGATCCTGATTCAGGCCATGTAGTGCAAACTGCTGCAGCTGAGCCGACAAGTAGTGGTAGATTATTTATAACTCCGTTAATAAGACTACAACAATTATTTTTAGCAATAAAAGCGTTATATAATCACTTCCAATAGAATACAATCGACTAATTGAGAAAGCAGAAAACACACTGGTTTATTCCCCAAGTGAAATAGTAGGTTTTACTCTATCCAAAATCGTCTTTCCATGAGCAATATTAGTTTCTATCATGTGAAAGCAATGGATTAAAAAACAACACATTGATAGGAAAGATATTTCTCAATAGAGAAAGAGGGAATGTTTTTATAATACACCTTTATTTTTGCACATAGCAGACCTTTAAGAATCTTAGGTGTCAGTATGAATCAAGAGAGATATAGAAGACAAATGCTTCTCAAAGAGTTAGGTCAGAACGGTCAAGAGATGCTTGCAACAAAACATGCGATTGTTATCGGGGGCGGTGGTCTGGGGAGTAACAGTGCAAATCTACTCGTTCGCATGGGTATTGGAAATGTTGATGTTATCGATTTTGACGTAGTTGATATCACAAATCTCCATCGGACATCGGTATTCTCAGAAAAGGATGTTGGGAAATCCAAAGCCTTAATTCTTCAGCAGAGATTAGAATCAATAAATTCGAAGGTACATGTGAAAGGGATTAACCAGAAAGTATCCACAGATAACATCGAATATCTGGTTGATGATGCTGATATTATTATTGATGGAACTGATAGTGTCCAGCTTCGTGTACTTATCAATCAAATATCACACAATCATAACATCCCCTGGGTTTACGCAGGGGTCAATGAGACCATTGGAATGATCATGGGAATCCTTCCAAAGAAAACACCATGTTTTCAATGCATCACCCAGAATATACCAGATTCAAAAGCTATGGAAATACCAGTGCTAGGCAGTCTGCCAGCTACGATAGCCTCCATCCAATGTAACGAGGCAATAAAAATGCTTCTTGGGATACAACCGAAAGGATTGCTCATCTACGATGTATGGAACCAATCCTTTGAAACCATCGATATAGAAAGAAATCCGGACTGCCCAACTTGTTCAACGAAAACAATTAAATAAAAAGGGAAAGACTATGAAAATCACCGTGAAGCTAATTGGCCGATATAAAGACATCACCGGGCAAGAAAAAATCGAATTTGATATCACAGATGATACAATCATTCGAGATATTATTGCCACATTTGTGAAAAAATATCCTGCTGTTGAAAAAGATAAAGGTCGTATGATGGTGATAAAAAACAACATGTATACCTCCTATGACACCACAGTTGGCAAGGACGATGAGATTGCTTTATCTCCCCCAGTTGTATCTGGTGGCTAGATGGAATGAATAAAACGTATGCAACTGTCTGGTTTTTCCTTCTTTTACTTCTCCTTAGCTCAGCTATAGTTGCCGCGGAAAAACAGGTTATTGTCGATTTTTATTATTCTGAAACATGTGGTTCTTGCAGACCAGCTATTGCAGTCATGGACAATGTGACAACTCATTATGAGAGAAATTACTCAGGAAAAGTAATTATTAACAAAAAAGACGTTGGCGCGAATGCAACTAATCGTGATGAAATGCGAACCAGGAAACTATCGTATCCCTCGGTCATTATCAACAATGAAACTAGAATCCCCAAAGCGAATATAACGTTCACCGATGTGACTGAAAGAATCAATGAGTACATCACAAATCTCAAGATAAAGAAGACATATGATGAAAATATCATACATATCCCGTGGATCGGGACTGTGAATCTCACAACCTTATCTCTCCCGTTATTAACAGTTGTGCTTGCAGGACTTGATAGTTTTAACCCCTGTTCCTTTTTTATACTGATTTTCCTTTTAAATTTACTTGTCTATCTTCAGTCTAGAAAAAGAATGCTGCTTGTTGGCGGTATCTTTATCTTTTTTTCGGGATTATTCTATTTTCTCTTTATGTTTGTCATGTTCAATACCTTATTGATTACTGCATCATTTATAAGTTTCTTCTCCGTTGCTGTCGGAGTGGTTGCCCTAGGCATAGGTCTGCTGAACATGAAGGATTTCTTCTCATTGAAAAAAGGACCAAGTCTCAGTATCCCCGAAGAAAAACGATCACTCATCTTTCAGAGAATAAGAAATCTTATCAAATCACCTTCACTTTTGGCAATGTTTGGTGCGACGATCTTCTTGGCGATAAGTGTGAATTTTTATGAACTGCTCTGCACCCTAGGTTTTCCGCTTATCTATACGACACGATTGACAAGCGCTGAAGTCCCAATATTGGAGTATTATCTCTATATTCTAAGTTACAATATCATCTATGTCATTCCGCTTATTATCATTCTTGTGATCTTCAGCTTCACACTAGGAAAGATGAAACTGACTGAATGGCAAATACAGAGATTGAAATTATTTTCCGGGATCCTTATCTTTTGTTTTGGATTGTTATTCATTGTTGATTACATGTTACTGGAAAATATTCTTACCTCGATTAGCTTACCACTACTTAGTTTTCTACTGACAATATGCATATCGCCTCTATGGAAAAAATATAAAAACAAACAAGAAAGCAGACGAGAAAATAACTCTGAATTATCGAAAAACAAATTCTAGGGTTTTATTTCTCAGATAGGACCTGTTGTATTTCTTTTTTTAGTGTTTTTTTAAGATCGGGGAGTTGTTTTTTTAGTTGTGTAGACAAACCAATCCCAAAGGAGAGGTCATATGGTTGAACACCAAACACATACAGTCTCTGAGGAAGTTCATTAAGCTGTTTTGAAAGCGCAAGGACGCTGATAAAATCCGATTCATGTGTTGATAAACGAATCGGTGTTTTTTTTTGTTGTATCTCTGAAAGGGTAAACAATCGAGTTTCACCAGGTTTACCTTTGAAATCCACTGCGTCGATAAGGACAGCCACATCAAAACGGGAAAGCAGATGAAGTAGATTCATCCCCCCCGTGCCTGCATCAATCAGTTCCGCTTCTTTGTAAGATGTATCTTTCTCTTTCTGCAAAAAACCAAGTAATTCGATTCCTATACCATCGTCATGGCGGAGGGGATTGCCCAATCCGATAATCCCAATATTGTTCATACGAAAGACAAATCAGAGAAAGGTAACGTCAAGATAATGAGTTGAACATGAGATACAAGGGTCGTACGCCCGTACCAACATCTCTAATAACAACTCAATTTCTTTTGGGTTTTTATCAAGTATCTGTGGAACGAGTTTCTCCATGTCTTTCTGAATGTTGGCATGGTTCTGGTTTGTTGGAATGATACAGTTCGCTTTCGTACAATACCCTTTTGAGTTCAACGTGTAATCATGGACAAGGATGCCTCGTGGTACTTCGACGATCCCGACACCCCTACCTGATTTAACCACTGGTTTTACTGGTTTTTCTGATTTTAATTTCTGATCCAGGAGAGAGTCGATGAGATACAAAGAATCCTGAATGTTGTGGGAAAACTCAACGAGCTGAGCAATCGTGTTCATGTAGGGGTTGTACGAAGGTGCCCGCAAGCCAAACATATGGGCGATTTCCCGAGCAACAGGATAGAGTTGATTGCTATTGAGATTGAACCGAGCCAAGGCCCCAACCATGTACGACTCCCGCGCGTGCTTCGCATATTTTGCTGTCGATTGGGGTACGACATATTCTTGCATAATCTCTTTGTAGTTGCGATATGAAGGATGCCGCCCTGTATCGGTTGATGCAACGATCCCCTCGTAGAGTGCATATTCTGAATCAGAGGTAAGACCGATATATTCAGTCTCTCTGGAAAAAGACGGGAGTTTCTCCGAGACACCATGGAGGATGCTTGCAAGTTGGTGTGTAAGGTCCTGGCCTTCGGTTAGTCTTTTTTTCAATTCTACAAGTTCTTTCTCAGTCGGAATAGCTGAAAAACCACCAACAACCAAGCGGATAGGATGAATTGTACGACCACAAATAAGGTCAGACATCTCATTTGCGAGACGATGCAATTTTACTATCTTAAGGACCGTATCGGTATGTTTCCCAACCAAGGGAAACACACTACCGACTCCAAACAAATCAGGTGCCACAAGATAGCCGATATGCAGAATATGGCTTTGCATATTCTCAGCGTTAATCGCAAGACGACGTAATTGTGCTGTCTGTTTTGTAATGGTCACTCCCAACGCATCTTCTGTGGCCTTTACAGATGCCAGGGAATGGCCAATGGAACAAATCCCACAGATCCTGGAGGTAATCGGACGTAACTCATTGTAATGTTGTCCCCTCAACATCGCTTCGAAAAATCGAGGGGCTTCCACGACGCTCCATTGAAGTTTCTCGATCTTGCCATTTTTCACATCAAGGGTGATATTTCCATGTCCTTCAACACGAGTGAGATGCTCGACATGAACTGAAAAATCTTTACTCATCGTAACTACACTCCTTCCGTCCGTAATTATACATTGTACAACGCCGCCGAATATCCTCATACGAAAGATTGTAACGCTCAAGTACCTCTTTGACACATTCGGTCTCTGCTTTTTTAATAAGACCTCGACATCCTTCACAGGGGCTGTTATGGGTCGGACAAATGGCTTTACACCCAGCTCTTGTTATTGGCCCAAGGCAAAAATTACCTAGTTCGAATTGACAGATGTTTTCGTTCTTCTTACATTCAACACATACAGGATAACGAGGTATCTCTGGTTTTTTTCCTAGAGCTATTGCAGTGATGACTGATTTAAACTCATCACGGTCTATAGGGCAGCCATGGATGTAATAGTCAACCGGTACAACCTCATTGAGCGCCTTGGTTTGAAAGACATCAAATAGCTTGTTTTCCTTAAGATTTGCATCACCATAGACTTCCTTTTTTACTTCCTCAGGCATCCATTGGTTCCGAATCTTGTTCACACCACCAATTGTGGCACATGCCCCAAGAGCTATGAGGATCTTTGCATGGGCGCGTATATTACGTAAACGCTCCTCATCAATCGGTCTCATGATAGAGCCTTCGACGATAGCTATGTCATAATCATCAGAATGTTCCTTCATCACCTCTCGGAATGAGACGACATCGACAAAGGAGATAAGGTCAAGGATCTCTTCTTCGAGGTTGGCGATCTGCAATTCACATCCCTCGCAATCAGCGAAATCAAAGACAGCGACCCGTGGTTTTGCTTTCATTCAAATGCCTCCGGTAATTCTTTAAGTTGTCCAAAATTGAAAACCGGACCTTCTTTGCACACATAAACCCCGTTGATCTGACAATGTCCGCATTTACCGACCCCGCATTTCATTCGCCGTTCAAGAGACACATAAATGTTATCATCTGGTATTCCGAGGGTCTGTAGACATTTAATGACGAATTTATACATCACGGGTGGTCCGATGATAATGGCCATGGTGTTTTTTGAATCAAGTTTATCCGCCTGGATTTTTGGGAATAAGGTTGTTATCAGACCAGTACACCCACCCCAGCATTCACTTGGGTCGCATCGATCAACGGTTAGCTCGCATTGCACGTTTGGTACTTTTTTCCATTTGTCAACATCATCCATAAAGGTGATTTCCTTTGGACGTTTTGCTCCATAAAGAATGATGACGTCCTTGTATTTTTCTCTCTGACGAGGGTCAAGCACATGGTTGATTAGTGAACGCATCGGAACCATGCCAGTCCCACCAGAAGTGAAAAGCAATGTTTTTCCTTCGAATGATGCAACATCAAATCCGTTTCCCAGAGGCCCCCGAATCCCCACCTCATCTCCAGGTTTCATTAAGCATAATTTTTTTGTTACGTTGCCAACCTGACGAACCATAATCTCAAAGACAGGGGTATCCCCTGGCGGAGATGAGATGCCGAACGGTGCCTCTCCATACCCAAATACCGAGACTTCGACAAACTGTCCTGGTCTATGCCCTAAGGGTTTTTTGTCGTCCAGTTCGATTTCAAAAAAGCTGTCGGTTTCATTGAACTGAGTTATTTTTTTTATGGTCGCACTGCGTGGGACATGAATGATTCCTTTTTCCAGAACCTCTGTTTCTTTCCTTATGAAATATCTCCCTGTGTTCTTACTTGAGGAGAAATGAGCAAGCTCATTGATAAGGTTACAGGGATCAGCAATATCAGGTAAACAAGCGCTCCCACAACGCCCGCAACCTACACAGGCGACAAATCCATATCGCTCGGGAAGGTAGTTTCCTTTTCTGAAGAACCGATGTCGATACCGTTCTTTTATCTCCTCTCTGAAGACTTCACCACTGCCGACCTTTGTGAATTCCTTAAGCATGCATCCATCCCAGGTCCGAACCCGGGTACCGTCCTTGAGGCTCAGTGATACGTTATCTTTCACATCATAACAAAAACAGGTTGGACAGACCATGGTGCATGAGCTGCATTCCATGCAGACATCTGCATGCTCTTCCCATATCGCATGTTGATAATTTGCGACAAGAAGGGCGGACCAGTTTTTTTTATCGACCTTCACCTTTTGTTTATATTTTTTTAGAACTGTCTGACGGACTTTTTCAACCTTTTTTAGGTCCTCAGATGAAGCATCCTTCACTGTTGCATATTTTTTCAATAGTCTTGTTCCTTTGTCAGATCCGATGGTTACAACATACGATATTCCAATATCTGTGAGGAGCAAATCAAAACCGGTATCGGTCACGTTTGTGTTCATGCTCCCTGCAAAAGACCGCTCGGAAACATTTTGAATATCGGTTCCAATGATGATGGTGTTTTCTCGACGTTTCTTATAGAAGGTGTCTTGTTGTTCGTCCAGGTAATGACGATCTGTTTGTTCTAATGCGATGATATCATAGGGATGTACTCCGATAATGATGCGTTGGGTGTCATCAGAGGCTTGTATTGCTTCAAAGGGTTTTTCTAATGAAAATTTTAATAACTGTTCATATTGTGGGAGGAAATATTTCTTTGGAGGAAGAATGGTGACGTCGTAGTGTAATTGTAATTGATTGGCAGAGGATAACGTATCAAAAACATAGCGTTTTCCCTTTGCAACAACTCCAACTACATCATACTTCCCGTCTTTTATTAAAGAGTTTACAAATGATGAAAAATCTTTTTTAGATATTGTTTTTACAACTTGTTTCATCTCAGACACCTTTTTTCGTCTAAGGAGATAACTTTCTGATAATCAGATAACCCCGGGGAGGGTGAATGGATATTCTAATTTAAGTTTTTTGATTTCTTAAAAAACTCCTTTTAAGGATGGTTATTCTGGCGCTTGGGCGATATACCCATGTTTCATCAGAGTCTGTGTGATATCCCTGGATTTTTTTATGATTGACAACGCATGTTCATAGAGCTGTTGACGAGATGGCTTGATCCGAGCAATCCCTTGGGACATCGCTTTCATACCCACAGCGACAGCCTCTCGGGGGAAGACTTCCCATGAATCCATGGTGGGTACTATGGCAGTATCACTAAGCCCTGTGTCCTCTGCGGTTTTTGCTAGCTCATGGGCAGCTGCGATGCACATTTCATCGGTGATGGTCTCAGCGCGTACATCAAGAGTTCCTCGGAATATCCCTGGGAAGCCTAATGAGTTGTTGATCTGGTTGGGAAAATCTGATCGGCCTGTTGCGATGATACGGGCTCCTGCTTCTTCTGCTTCCCATGGCCAAATCTCTGGTATCGGGTTTGCAGTGGCAAAGAGTATTGAGTCCTGTGCCATGGAGGCGACCCATTCTTTTTTAATTGTACCAGGGCCTGGTTTGCTTGCAGCGATACATATATCGGTATCTCTGAGAGCATCAGCAATGCCACCGGTTCGACCTTGAGCGTTTGACTTTAAACACATCGCCCATTTTTCAGGGTTACTCTCTCTTTCTTGTTCCAGGTCTTCTCGAGAGCTATGGAGAATGCCTTTGCTGTCTACCATGATGATGTTTTTTTGCTGCACCCCTGCTGCGATAAGCACGCGTGCGATAGCGATGTTTGCTGCGCCTGCACCAACCATGCTGACAAGAGCACTGTCAAGTGGTTTTCCAACGATTTTTAACGCATTGATCGCTCCTGCGGTAACAATGGTTGCTGTGCCTTGCTGATCATCATGCCACACAGGGATATCCATTTCTTTTCTCAGGCGATCGAGGATGTAGAAACATTTTGGTTTTTCGATATCCTCAAGATTGATACCACCGAAACTTGGTTTGAGCCATTTTACTGCCTGGATGATCTCCTCAGGGTTTTTTGTGTCAAGGCAGATTGGATATGCATCGACGCCCCCAAGGTATTTGAAGAGGAGCGATTTTCCTTCCATAACCGGGAGTCCTGCCTCAGGTCCGATGTCTCCAAGTCCAAGAACTCGTGTCCCATCACTGACGACAGCGACCGTATTCCACTTATTTGTGTAATCAAAAACTTTTAGAGGATGCTTTTGAATCTCTTTGCAGGGTTCTGCGACACCCGGGGTGTACCAGATAGCAAAATCATTGAAATCTTTTATACGACATTTTGGTAACACTTCTATTTTTCCATGATAGAAAGGATGTAATCTCATAGCGTCTTTCGCTGGTTTATTTGCCTTTTCAAGCAGTTGTTTTTCGTTGATTTGTTTCATAATCAGTTCCCACTTGTAGGATATTGTATTTTGCTATATTAATTCGCATGATTCGTATTGTTGGAAAAAAAAGAAAAATTATTGATAGTTTTAAATATAGTAGTCGGATAAACCTTCTGCAGAGAAGTCGGAAAAGTATATATAGTTAACGATTGTTAATTTAATGAATAGAGAGAACCTGAAATGAGCATTATCGACTTGACTTCTATGGGGGAGCCGCAGTCGGATCAACGCAAGGAACTCAACGACCGACTCACAAAACTCCTAGACGAAATATCAGACTATTGTTACCAATGCGGCAGATGCACCTCTGGTTGCGAAGCACATAAACTCCTAGAGCTAGAGCCACATAAAATCGTCGCATTATTAAAACGAGGATTACTTAACGAACTTGTCAACTCTGATGTCATCTGGACCTGCATGAGCTGCATGAAATGCAGGGAACGATGCCCCCAACGCGTCGCCCCTGTTGAGGTTTTATTTGCTTTAAAGAACATGGCCGTCGCAAGCGGCAAACAAATCCCAGGAAAATACACCGGCATGCTCCAGTCAATCCTCTCGATGGGACTAATCCAGGATATCCAGCAAACAACAACCCGTGGTACTACAACAGTGAAACGAGACGAGCTTGGACTTCCCCCGCTTTCCAAACCAGTTAATGTTGCCAAGTTTCAAGCAGGAATCATGAAAATTGCGATGGAAAAGGTATAACGACGATGAAAAAGAAATACGCACTGTATCCTGGTTGTTTGATGCCAACAGAACAATACGCCTACGAACTTTCAATCAGAGAAACTCTGCCGATACTCGGAGTTGACCTCGTCGACGTTGAAGGGTTTTCCTGTTGTGGAGAACCTATGAAAAGTGTGAATCAATTCCTCACCTTGTATCTCTCCACACGCAATCTTGCGATAGCCGAGAAACATCATTTGGACCTATTCGTCCCATGTGCAATGTGTCATCTGGCGCTTTCCGAATGTCGCCATGTTCTTGAGAAGAACCCAGCAATGAAAGAACGAATCAACAGTCACCTCGCCGCCGAGGACTTACAATACACAGGGAAAAGCAAGATTGTTCACACCATCGATTTATTGCATGATCAAATCGGGATTGAAAAGATAAAGGAGCATGTCAAGAAACCATTTAACGGTCTGAAAATAGCTGCTCATTACGGGTGTCACCTGATCCGCCCCAGTGAGATCGGTCGTCCGGATGACTCAGAAAATCCACAGAAGATAGAATCGATCCTCAAAGCCATCGGTGCCGAACCAGTGAACTACCCCCAGAAACTTGACTGCTGCGGTGCGCCATTACTTGCCAATCTCCCGGAGTCCGCACTGACAAAAACAGGTCAAAAGCTCCAGGCAATACAGGAACAAGGAATCCAAGCATTGGTAGATGTCTGTCCTTGGTGCCATAAGATGTTCGACAGCAAACAAACCAAGGCCGGAGAGACTGTAGCAACAAAACTTGATGTCCCCGTATTCTACCTCACCCAATTACTTGGAATGGCCTTAGGACTGTCTGCTGAGAAACTCGGCTTAGCACTCAACCTCAGCCCTGTCGAAAAACTCCAGCAGGAGGCTGCGACGTAATGCGACGCATCGGTGTTTTTGTCTGCCATTGCGGGATAAACATTGCACAGAACGTTGATGTCAAAGCACTCACCCAGTACGCAAGTAATCTAAACGGTGTCGTCGTCGCAAAAGAATACAAATACATGTGCTCAGACGTAGGAGCTACCTTAATCAAAGACACCATTAAAGAATTCAAACTCGACGGCGTTGTCATTGCATCCTGCTCTCCTCGCATGCATGAACACACTTTCAGAAGGGTTGCAAGCGACGGAGGAGTAAACCCATATCGAGTCGAGATATCCAACATACGGGAGCAATGCTCCTGGGCGCATGCAGACAAAGAACAAGCCACAGAAAAAGCAAAATATCTGGTTCGCAGCGCAGTGTCAAAAGCACTCACCCTTGAACCGCTGAAACCATCCAAACTCAAGGTGATACCAGAAGCCCTTGTGATCGGGGGTGGTATCGCAGGGATCCAAACATCCCTTGACCTGGCAAATGATGGTTTCAAGATCTATTTAGTGGAGCGAGACCCAAGTATCGGTGGCCATATGGCTCAACTCGACAAGACCTTTCCGACACTGGATTGTTCCTCCTGCATCCTCACCCCCAAGATGATGGAAGTAGCAAACCATGAGAACATCCAACTGTTCAGTTATTCAGAAATAGTCAGCGTCGATGGAAGCATCGGGAATTACACTGTGAAAATAAAAAAGAAGCCACGCTACATTGATGTTGACAAATGCACAGGATGTGGTGATTGTGCCAGCGCATGTCGCCTCAAAGACAGAATCACCAGTGAATTTAACCAAGGAATGGGAAAACGTGGTGCTTCCTACATGCCGTTCCCACAGGCAGTTCCCCTCAAATATGTCATCGATGACAAGAAATGCCTGTTCCTGACCAAAGGGAAATGCGGTGATGAACCGCTCTGCAAGAAAGCCTGTGCTCAAGATGCTATTGATTTTAATCAGAAGGAAGAAATCGTCGAACGCAAAGTCGGTGCTATCATCGTTGCTACAGGCTATGACCTCATGGACCCTACCGCGGTGTACGAATATGGGTACGACCAGTCTCCTGATGTGATCACTACCTTAGAAATGGAACGATTGATCAGCTCCTCAGGTCCAACCAAAGGGGAGATTATACGTCCCTCCAATCAACAGAAACCAAAAAGCATTACCTTCATCCTCTGCGTCGGCTCACGAGACGAGACCCAATGCACCTGGTGCTGCCGCATCGGATGTATGACTGCATTAAAACAAGTCTATCTCCTCAGAGAAAAACTTGGAGAGGACGTCGAAATCAACCTCTGCTACAACGACCTGCGATCATATGGAAAAGGCTATGAGGAATTCTACCGCAAAGTTCGAGGCCTTCATACGAACATGTTCCGTGGTCGCCCTTCTGAAGTCCGCACTCTGAGCGACACCCTAAAAATCGATATTTTTGACACTATTACAAACAAACTGTTTGAAATAAAGACAGACATGGTGGTCCTTGTCCCTGCGATGATGCCACGAAACGATGCCATAGAGTTCGCACGCCTCCTGCATCTAACATTAAGTGGTGATGGATTCTTCCTAGAGGCACATCCCAAGCTTCGCCCGGTGGATACATTCGTCAACGGCATCTTTATCGCTGGTTGCTGCCAAGCACCAAAAGACATCCAGGATACAGTATCCCAGGCAAGTGCTGCAGCGTCACGAGCTGCAACCATTCTCTCCCAGGATGAACTGGAGATAGACCCACTTGTTGCCATGGTTGATGAGGATGCCTGCACCGGGTGTGGGATCTGTGTGGAGGTCTGCCCCTATCAAGCACGGACGCTTAATGAACGTAAAAGGATCGCAGAGGTCAATGAGGCTTTATGCGCAGGTTGCGGGGGATGTATCGCCGCTTGCCCCAGTAACGCGTCTATTCATAAGAACTTCACAAAAAAACAACTCCTCAACATGGTTGACGACATCATGTAAGTATAATGATTATGACAAAAGAAAAAAAACAAAAGAACACTGCTGCACATAAACATGGGTCAGTCCTAGTCATCGGTGGTGGTATCTCAGGGATTCAATCATCTCTTGACTTAGCAGATGCAGGGTTCAAAGTCTATCTCGTTGACCGTGGTCTTTCTATCGGTGGGACCATGACACAACTAGATAAAACATTTCCAACAAACGATTGTGCCATGTGTATCCTTGCACCAAAACTCGTCTATACAGGACGACATGAAAACATACATATCATCACAAACGCAGAGGTCTCCGATGTCAAAGGCGAGGTAGGTAACTTCCATGTCACACTTAAGAAATACCCCCGTTACGTCGATCTTACAAAATGCAATGGATGCGGTGATTGTGTAGAACACTGCCCGGTTTCCATGCGATCTGAATTCGATGAGGGACTTACGACACACAAAGCCATCTATCAACCATTCCCACAAGCGATTCCAAATATCTTCGCTATAAGAAAAAACGAAGGCACCTCCCCGTGTAGAATCTCCTGCCCAGCTGGATTGAACGCCCATGGGTTCGTCGCGTTAGCGGCTCAAGAGAAATTCGCAGAAGCCTTTGAGCTTATCAAAGAAACCATCCCCTTCCCAGGATCATTGGGGCGTATATGCTATCATCCCTGTGAAACAGATTGCAACAGGAAAGACATCGATGAACCAGTCTCCATTTGTCGCATCAGACGATTCATTGCCGATTACATTTATGACCACCCAGAAACCCTTGTCGAGTATCAGAAAATAAAAGCAGAAAAACAACAAAACAGAGAAACCGACCAGACAAAGAGAGGAAACAACCAAAAAGTCGCAATCATCGGAGCGGGACCTACCGGAATAACCGCTGCATACGACCTCTCTCGCAATGGTTACAAACCAGTAATCTTCGAGGCAGAGAAATTCACCGGGGGTATGCTGCATTACGGGGTACCTGACTATCGACTCCCAAAAGAGTATCTCCATAAAGAAATTGATCCTCTCTGCGAACAAGAACAAATCGAACTTAAGACCAACCAGAAGCTTGGAAGAGATTTCACGCTGTCAGATCTCAAGAAACAAGGGTTCAAAGCTATCCTTGTTGCGATCGGCGCTCATAAGACACGTGCCGCGGGGATTGAATGCTGTACTGGAACAGATACCTGTATTTTGGAAGGCGTCGAGTATCTCAAACAGCTCAACAGGAACATGATCGCAACGGAATATTTCAAGGGAAAAACCATTTTAGTCATCGGTGGTGGAAACGTCGCGATGGATTCCGCACGCACCGCACGGCGTCTCGGGGGAAACGTAACCGTCTTGTATCGAAGGTCTCTAAAAGAGATGCCAGCGCACAAAGAGGAAATCCAACAAGCAGAAGGGGAAGGAGTTGTATTTAGCTTTTTAACCGCCCCAACGAAACTGCATAAAAACGAGAAACATACCTGCCTCCAATGTGTGAAAATGGAGCTAGGGGAACCAGATGCATCAGGGAGACGACGCCCTGTTGTTGTGCCTACTTCAGAATATGATGTCCCCTGTGACTATGTTATCTTTGCAATAGGCCAGGAACTGGATATAAAATTGATGGAAGAAAACAATATCGCTCTTTCCGCCTCAGGTTTTATCCAGGTGGACCCTATCACGTTACAAACAACCCAGGAGGGGGTGTTTGCTGGTGGTGATGCTGCCTCCGGTCCTGCGTCTGCTGTCGAGGCGATTGCCGCAGGTCACCGTGCCGCAGAATCAATCGATCGATATCTGAACAATGAAGATTTGATGAAAGGTCGAGAAAAGAAAGAGCCAGTAAAAGCACAGATCCCAAAGGAAACCCTCAGAATCCCACAAGAGCGGGAACAACCACTATTACTACCCCTTGATGAACGGGTAAAGACGTTTACCGAAGTCGACCAAGGTTTCACCAGAGAACAGGTTATCCGTGAGGCACAACGATGCCTGAATTGCGCAGGATGCTGTGATTGCCAACAATGTGTCCTTTACTGTGGACCGAATGCCATTGACCATCAGATGAAGCAAACATCAGAGACTATTGATGTCGGAGCTGTTATCGTCTCCCCAGGTTTTGCAGAGTACACTCCACCAAAAGCAGATAGTTACGGATATCAAGTCTATCCGAATGTACTCACCAGCATCGAATTCGAACGAATGCTATCAGCTTCAGGACCATATAAAGGTCATATCAAACGGATCTCTGATGGGAAGCCGTTGAAAAAAATCGCATGGCTCCAATGCATCGGTTCACGTGATGAAAGCTGCGACCGTAAATACTGCTCCTCGGTGTGTTGCATGTATGCAACCAAGGAAGCAGTCATCGCAAAGGAACATGAGCCTGGCGTCGACACCCATATTTATTACATGGATATGCGGTCGTTCGGCAAGGATTTTGATAAGTATTTTGAACGAGCTCAAAACGAGTATGGCGTTGTGTATAGACGATGCCGCATCGCAAAGGTAGAACAGGACCGAAAAACAAAACAGCTCACAATCCGCCATGTCGATGAGAAAGGAGCCTTACAAAGCGAGATTTACGACATGGTGGTACTTTCGGTAGGATTACAACCCTGCGCAACCCTTGGTCATCTCAGTAAAGCATTGGAGATTAATTTAAATGAATACGGGTTTGTCGAGACAGATACATTCACACCGGTCTCCACCTCACGTGAAGGCATCTATGCATCAGGGACGGTCACAGAACCAAAGGACATCCCTGAGAGTGTGACCCAGGCGTCTGCAGCCGCAGCAGAAGCGGCAAAGACTATCGCAGAGGTGCGAGGAACAGAGGTCGCTGAGAAGACATACCCAGTAGAACGGGACATAAAAACAGAGGTTCCCCGGATAGGTGTATTCGTCTGCCATTGCGGGATCAATATCGCCGGCGTCGTTGATGTGAAAAAAGTTGTTGAAGTCTCAAAGACACTCCCCTATGTGACCTACTCAGATGATACCTTATTTACCTGCTCACAGGATTCACAAGAAAAAATAAAGGAAAAGATTAAAGAATTCAATCTCAACAGGGTTGTTATCGCATCATGCACTCCCCGGACACATGAGCCATTATTCCAGGATACGCTTCGTCAGGCTGGGTTGAACCCTCATCTATTTGAGATGGCAAACCTTCGTGACCAGAACTCCTGGGTCCATAAAAGCGCTCCTGACAGTGCTACGGAAAAAGCAATCGATACGGTGAAAATGGCAGTTGCGAAATCTTCTGATTTATACCCCGTGCGTCATCTGCAGATCCCTGTCATTTCCAGCGCTCTTGTGATCGGTGGTGGTATCGCAGGGATGACCGCGGCATTATCCATCGCTGACCAAGGGTATCAGGTCTATCTCGTCGAAAGAGAACCAGAGCTTGGTGGTCATCTCAAGGAAATCTATCTTGGGGCACATGGGGAGAAACCACAGGACCTCTTGAAACAGACCCTTGAACAAGTCACCAGTCACCCTCAAATACAAGTATTTACCCAGACCACCATCGGACAGATCTCCGGATACGTCGGGAACTTCTCCACAACATTGCAGAAGGATAAAAAGGAGAAGACACCAACCGTTATTCAACATGGTGTCATCATCGTCGCAACCGGTGGAGTCCCGTACGAACCAAAGGAATATCAGTACAAGAAACACGATGACGTGCTGACACAGACTCAGTTTGAGAAAGACCTCTTTTATGAAAAAACATATCTAAAGGACCTAAAGGAGGTCGTGATGATTCAATGCGTCGGATCACGAAACGATGACCATCCCTATTGCAGCAGGGTGTGTTGTTCTGAAGCGTTGAAGAATGCGTTGCGATTCAAAGAGCAAAATCCCGATGCAACAGTCTATGTCCTGTATCGTGATATCAGGACATACGGATTCAGGGAGGATGTCCTCTACCAGAAGGCCCGAAAGAAAGGGATCCTTTTCATACGATTTGACGAAAAAGATGAACCAAAAGTAACCATCGATGATGGAAAACTTCAGGTAAACACAAAAGACCCCATCCTCCAACGAGAACTCCGTTTGCACCCGGATAAATTGATATTAAGCACTGGTGTTCTCCCACAGAACAATAAACCACTTGCACAACTACTAAAAGTCCCCTTAAACCAAGATGAGTTTTATGCCGAAGCGCACGTGAAGCTACGCCCGGTTGATTTCTCTGCAGACGGTATTTTCCTCTGCGGTCTAGCCCATTCACCTCGATTCATCGAAGAATCAATCGTACAAGCGAAGGCTACTAGTGCCAGGGCAGCAACAATCCTTTCAAAAAAATACCTTGAGACAATAGGTAACATCGCCAGAGTGGTTTCGCGGAATTGTGCAGGATGCCAACTTTGTATCGAGGCATGCCCCTATGATGCGATTAGCTACGACGAAGAAAAGAAAATCGTAGTCGTCAATGAAATCCTCTGCCAGGGATGCGGCGCGTGCTCCGTGGTCTGTCCAAGTGGCACGTCACAACAGAATACGTTTACGAAACGTCAGATCATCTCTATGATTGATGCGTGTTTGGAGTAAGAGAACATGAGTGAAGAAAAAAAGGACCATAAGAAGGAAACCTTTGAACCAAAGATCGTTGGGTTCCTCTGCAATTGGTGTAGTTACGCAGGTGCTGACCTTGCTGGTACCAGCCGTATTCAATACCCGCCGAACGTACGAATCATCCGAGTCATGTGTTCTGGGTCTGTTGATTCCATGTATATCCTCCGAGCGCTGCTCGAAGGGGCTGATGGCGTGTTTGTTGGCGGATGCCATCCGGGTGATTGTCACTACATCGATGGGAACTACAAAGCCCGACGGCGCATGGTACTTCTTCAGAATATCCTTGATACCCTAGGCCTTGAGAAAGAGCGAGTATGGCTGCGGTGGATCTCTGCTTCAGAGGGGCAGAAGTTCGCTGACACGATGAAAGAGATGACTGAGGCGGTCCGAAAACTAGGTCCCAATCCGATCGCTAAACACTGGAATCTGTAATGGAGGATGAAGAAACATGACACAAAAAGTGTTGAAAATAAAGGACAATGACTTGACAGAATCAATCAATGATTTCTTACGTCTTCTCCTGTCATCAGGAAAAATACAAGCATTGCTCGTCCCACAGAGCACTCCTTCAAAGAAAATTGCATTCCCGGTCCTACTCTCAGACCCGCAGAAACTCCATGCTGATGTTATCGCCCCGGTTCTCCCCACCTCTACCGCCGCAATTATATCCAAGATGACCAAGGTGCAGCCCCCCTCGCACCCGATTGGTGTCGTGATGCGACCATGCCAGATACGTGCCCTTATCGAACTTGTTAAACTGAACCAGGCGAACCTTACCAATATTATCATCATTGGAATAGACTGCCCAGGAACGTTTCCCATCAATACCTATTCATCGTTTCCTGAGAAGGAATCCCCAACACAGTTCCTTATCGAATCATTACAAAAGAAATCTGATGACGCAGAAAAATATCTCCGTTCCGCCTGCAGAATCTGCAAAGACCCGACCCCGACACACGCTGATATCACTGTTGGGTTCTATGGCATCGACCTTGAAAAGGAACTATTCATAGAGGCTATCTCAGAGGCGGGTAAAAACATCCTGCAGGGGATACCTCTTGAGGATTGCAAAGAAGGGAAAACCAGGGAAAAAGCAGTCAAGCAATTACGTGAGGAAAAAACAAAGAAACGGGTTGCCTTCCTCAAGGAAAAAGAGGGGCTGAAAGGTATTGAGAAGATCGCTGATTTTTTTGACACCTGTGTCAATTGTCATAATTGCCGACAAGCTTGCCCTATCTGTTATTGTAAAGAATGTTTATTCGACTCCTCAGTGTTCGACGCTGAGGCCTATAAGTTCGTCCGCAAAGCAGAGGTTAAAGGTTTGTTTAAAATGCCGACCGATGCATTGCTCTTCCAGCTTGGGCGGATGAACCATATGATCCTTTCCTGTGTGGAATGTGGGTTATGCGAACAGGCCTGTCCCAACGAAATCCCCTTGATGGATGTGTTTATCCCAGTTGCAGAGAACGCTCAGAAGGAGTTTGACTATTCCCCTGGCAAAGATGAAAAAGAGAAAATCCCGATGATCGTATACCGGGAGAATGAGTTCTTGGAGGTAGGAGAAAAATAGCATGGATGTCATTGACTCCCGCAAGGTTGACCCCCATTTCAAGTTTCAAATAGCAAACGAACAAGGTGGCGAAGGCATCCTGAAATGCTTCGCCTGCGGTGCCTGCACAGCTCGATGTCCCGAGATGGACGTCAAACCCGAATGGAACGCCCGTGTCATCATCCGCAAAGCGTTGCTTGGTTTGAAAGAAGAAGTCTTAAGCAGTGAGTTCGTGTGGATCTGCAGCGCACATTACCGTTGCCTGGAGAAATGCCCTCAAAAAGTAAACGTCAAAGAAGTCATGAACGCTGTACGGGACGCCCGTCTGATCGAGGAGCAAATCGAGGATGTCACCGGAAAGAAGGCGAAAAAATACCTTGATTTGGAGTTCAAATACAAAATATCTCAAACAGAGGCAGGAAAAGGCCTTTATGAATGTTTCTCCTGTGGGACCTGTACGGCAGGATGCCCAGAACGAGAGCTTGACCCATTATACTCCCCGCGGAAAGTGATAAAGAACGTGCTTCTTGGGATGAAGGACCCTGTCTTTTCAAATAAGTTTGTTGAGATCTGTTCATCTCACCATCGGTGTCTCACCCAGTGCCCGCAAGGGGTGGAGATCCCAAAGCTCATGAACGCGATTAAGAACATTGCGATAAAAGAAGGATATCATCGAAAAACAAAAGAGTAAGTCACTATGACGAAAAAAACGGAAGGTATCGGAGCGGTTGCTGTCATTGGCGGTGGCATCGCCGGTGTACAAGCTGCTCTTGACCTGGCTGACATGGGATACAAAGTCTATGTCCTTGAGAAATCACCGACCATCGGTGGCGTTATGGCTCAGCTTGACAAGACGTTCCCAACAAATGATTGCTCCATGTGCATCCTGTCCCCAAAGCTTGTGGATTGCGCACGTCATCAGAATATCGAGATCCTTACGAATGCTCACGTCGAGGGTGTTGAAGGGACCGCTGGAAATTTTTCCGTCAAGGTTCTGAAAAAACCCAGATACATCGACATAGAGAAATGTACCTCGTGTGGGAGCTGCGAGGAAGTCTGCCCCGTGTCCCTTCCAAATGCATTTGAATACGGGTTGGTGAAACGAAAAGCAATCTACAAACCATTTCCACAGGCAATCCCCAATGCCTATGTCATCGACAAGGAAGGTGATGGGAAGCACCGTGGCTGTATCGACTGTATGCGCTGTGTAAAAGAATGCAAGTCTGGTGCGATTAACCATGATCAAAAACCAGAGCACCTGAGCTTTCATGTCGGTGCGGTCATCATCGCTGCAGGTTCACCTCCCTTCGACCCAGTGATAAAACCGGAATTCGGATACAAGAAATATAAAAATGTGCTGACCAGTGTTGAGTTCGAAAGAGTTCTATCCGCCTCAGGACCCACACAGGGCAAAATCCTCCGACCAAGTGACCAGAAACATCCGACACGCATCGCCTGGGTTCATTGTGTCGGATCCCGTGATGCATCAGTCAGCCATGAATACTGCTCCGCGATGTGCTGTATGTACACCGCAAAGGAAGCAATCATCGCCAAAGAGCATGCATCTGATATTGAGCCGACCGTGTTCTACATAGATATCCGTTCCTATGGCAAAGATTTTGACAAATACATAGATAGGGCGAAAAAAGACCACGGACTCCGCTACATCCGATCCAGAATCTCAGAGATAACTGAGGATCCAAAAACACAAGACTTAATCATAAAAT
This sequence comes from Thermoplasmatota archaeon, assembly GCA_016930995.1. The sequence goes on from JAFGFQ010000127.1 coordinate 23,799, forward strand.
ATGAGGATGATACAGGAAACTTCAAAGAAGAGACATACAACCTTGTAATCCTCTCAGTAGGATTATGTGGTGCTGGTGAACGTCGCAACGAGCTAATGGATATCCTTGGTTTTGATTCCAACGAATTTATGTTTGTCCGTACAAACCCCGATGACCCTGTCGTGATCAAACCAGGGATTTTTGTCGCCGGTTCTTTCCTCGAGCCACAGGCAATCCCTGAGTCAGTGATGCAAGCGTCTGCTGCTGCCGCCAATGCAGCAGCATTACTTAAGGACTCACGAGGTACACTAGTAAAAGAAAAGGTGTACCCTGCGGAAAAGAACGTATCAGCGGAGAAACCCAGAATAGGAGTGTTCCTTTGTAACTGCGGGATCAACATAGGTGGTTACGTCGACATCCCCGGGGTCGCGGACTATGTGAAATCGTTACCAGATGTTGCATTTGTCGAGACCAACGTGTACACCTGCTCCGAAGATACACAGAAGAAAATCGTCCACGCAATACAGAAACATAATCTGAATCGTATCTTGGTCGCCGCCTGTACCCCTCGGACTCATGAACCGCTATTCCAGAAAAGTCTCCGAGACGCGGGTCTGAATCCCCATCTGCTAGAGATGACGAACATCCGGGAACAATGTTCATGGGTTCATATGGATGAACCTGTCAAAGCCACCGAGAAGGCAAAACAACTGAT
>JAFGFQ010000026.1 GCA_016930995.1 Thermoplasmatota archaeon
ACGGTACCGACGAAGAAAAGCAAGGTGTTTTCCACTGCTGCGGATAACCAGACCAGTGTTGAGATCAACATCCTGCAGGGAGAGCGACCCATGGCTTCGGACAATAAAAGCCTTGGGCGGTTCCATCTTGATGGGATCCTTCCAGCTCCAAGAGGATTACCTCAGATAGAGGTGTCTTTTGATATCGATGTGAACGGCATTATGAACGTCTCTGCAAAGGACCTTGGGACGGGAAAGGAACAATCCATTCGTATCACTGGATCGACGAAACTTTCTGATTCTGAGATTGAACGGATGCGAAACGAAGCTAAGGAACATGAAGCAGAAGATAAGAAACGCAAAGAGAAAATCGAGATTCGCAATACCGCGGACGTCATGGTCCATAGCACCGAGAAAACTCTTGAGGAGCTGAAGGATAAATTCTCATCAGAGGATAAACAGAGTATAGAGAACGCTTTAAAGCAGCTTCGTGAGGCGCTTGCTGGTGATGACTCCGATGTCATCAAAGAGAAAACCGATGCACTCACCCAAGCGTTCCAGAAGGCGTCGACTGCGATCTATCAACAGGCTGCCCAGCAGCATCAACAGCAACCCGGTCAAGATGCAGGACCTGGTGATGCTTGGCAGGGTCATCAGTCTGGTGATGATTCGACCATCAATGCTGACTACAAGGTGAAAGGCGAAAAAAAGAAGAAGGGCGACGAAGAATCCTAATTTTTTTTTTACTCTTTTTCTTTGCTTAACGACGTAAGGTCATCGACAGTCCATTTCTTTGTTTTTTCCTTGATGACCATGACGGTGCACGGGGCTGTCTTTAACACCTCTTCTGAAACACTCCCCAGAAGGAATTTGTTGAACCCTTTCTTTCCTTTACTTGCCATTATGATAAGATCGTCGTCTCTGACGAATTTAACGATCTCCACCGCTGGTGCTCCTGCGGTAAGTTTGGTTGTGGTTGGGACACCTTGTTGTTCAGTAATTTTTTTTATCTCTTCTATCGCGGTGAGTTTTTCTTTTTCGATTCTCTCCTCAAGTAATTTTGACAGCATATACTGTCGTGAGTCGTTTACCGAGATAATTGAAACCTCGACATTGAGCAGCTTGGCAAAAAAAGCACCTTGTTCTGCAGCGACCTTGGACACGTCTGTTGTGTCCACCGGGATTACGACTCGGTTGATTGCTTTCATCCGTCACCCTTCCTACGAGTATGAATCAAATAATGCTCATTTAAACCTTTTCTACGATTGTTGCGATTCATGAGGAAAAATGCAAGACCTTTTTTTTGTTTCGGTAACATTTGTCTAGAAATCCGATATTGTTTGTACAACAACTTGTTTTAAAGTAAACCGGCAAAGAGATATGTGAGGAGTGAAAACCCATGATGATTGTTGGTCAAGTCTCAAGTGCTGAGGAAGCAAGTGAAATCGAACGTATCACTCGGAACTTCGTTGTGGCGAATCGGATACGAGAAGTGGCACGCACCATCAAAGGATGATGACCGAAGGTGATGACTATGGCAGAAAAGAATTCATGTATCTGGGTATGGTTGCAAGATTCTGAAGTCTACAAAGCAGTGTATCGTCTAACAGATCGGACTTTTATCCTTTTTAATTCACAGGATGAAATCATCCTCACCTACAGAGGGCTTACTCTGGAACAACTCCATGAACTCCAAGCCTTGTTTTCACGTATTGGTGCAAAACAAATAGATAACCGAAAAGAACCATTCACCTATCTATAATTTTTTTTTTTAGTCTCTCCATTGGACCTTCATCCAGGATTCGATAAACCGTTTTGAGAGGTCCGGTCGAGCGTTTGCAATGTCGGTTATGGTTATGATTCCTACCACTTTTTCAGAGGAAACCACAGGTAGTTTCTTTATGGAGTAGCGCTTCATGGTTTCCAATGCATGCTCTACATTGTCTAACGCATGGACAATTTTAATGTCCTGGGACATGATTTCGTAGACCCTGGTTTTCTCTGGGTCCCGAAATTGACAAATCGTCCGTTCAATAAGATCACGTTCCGTGACAATACCAACACAGGTTTCACCTTTGGTAACCACCAAACAACCGACTTTCTTCTGTTTATATAGATTACATGCGTCAAGCACTGATGCATCAACATCGATGGTTATCACCTGTTTCGTCATAACCTCTTTAACCAACATCTGTCCACACCAGTTTGTTCTTTTCCACTGATAAGTAAGTATGATGCTTCATCGTTATATTCTTATCTTACCGTGTTATATAGGATTTCTGTGAAAATTAAACAAAGGAACGATATTCTCAGAGACATCATCCGGGATGGAAAAAAACACCCGAAGGGATGGCATGCTACTTTTGGTACAGACCGTACGTTGTTTTCGCATGACTGCTACATCTTCCATCCTCAAATCGGTGTCTATCTATTAAAGGAATATAATAAGAATCCTTTCGAAACAAAAGGGGTTGGCTTGAAACTAGCCAGGCGCCTCGATGAGGACATCCAGGAACAAATGATAAAAAAATCTGGCGACTTTGGCATTATCCAGGGAGATATTAGGAAGATTTTCACAAACCTCACCAAAGGAATACCACCGCAACAAATCCTCACAAGTGCCCTGCAGGGGCAGGACCTTGGAATCACCATCCCGGTTCAAGGACGCGCGTCAACATCACAAGACACATTTCACTTGCTGAAAAACGCGTTTTCCCACAAACAAAAAAAACTAGAGAATCAACTTGAAAAAATGGTCTCAGAGGATGGTCTGTACACATCTTACGAATAATATTTTCGTAAGACCTCTTGGACCTGGTCTGCTGCTTTTTTCCGTTTTTCTTGAAGATCGAGCAGCAGGTGTTCCATCAGCTCGGCAGCACGTTTCTTGCACATCCCGCACATCAGCTCCCCTTTCTTGCATGACTCAAAGATGCCTTTTAGTTCGTCATCATCCTCGATGAGATGATACAAGAACAACTCATAGACCATGCATTCATCTGGTTTTCCCCCGGTTTTCTTCTGCTCTTCAAGGGAGACGGCACCACCGGTCTTGGCGTTCATGATCTTCTTTTTTGCCTCCTGCGGTGTGTCTGTAAGGAAGATGGCGCTCTCCGGTTTTGATGAGGACATCTTCTCACCGGTAAGACCGGTGATGAACCGATGATACGTCGATGACGGTTGCAGGAACCCATACCCATGAGAGGATGG
>JAFGFQ010000128.1 GCA_016930995.1 Thermoplasmatota archaeon
CTGGTCAACACCACGGTCACCGTCGAAGGACACTACCAGTCAGACAACTGGATGAGCGTCTTTACCATCAATGGCGAAGTCTACCGTGAACCAGGTCAGCCTATCTGGGCAGCGCAGCACGAATGGCGCTGGCGCTACGGACACGGTAACGGAAAACCATAAAAAATTCAACAGGGAGGGGAGCTTATCCCCTCTTATTTTCATCATGCTGATTTATTTTTCATGTATGTTTTCTAAGTTTGAATACACCGAAATCATTGAAAAGAGAAAATTCGATAACCTATCAAAAATTCGATAAACTTCCAAAAACCTATTTAAACGAAAAAAAACAGATATCATCATTGGTGGAAAGTCCTATGAAAACAAAGGAAAGAACCTTGATTGTTTTTCTTCTGATGTCCTGTCTAGTTTTTACCAGTGTGACACCATTGATTTCCGCTCAAGAAGGGTATGGGAATCAGTACGGGTCTGGACAAGGGAACTCATCTAGCGACCCGCAACAAAGTCCTCCGGAGGTCCCTGGTTCGATGGGTGGTTTTGGAGGTCAACAGAGTGGTGGAAACCATGACAACGGGTCTGGTCCGGGAGGTGACAATGAGAATTCCTCTGGAGGGCATCAGTACCGACACCGATACCAGAGGAGATATACGATCATGGATGGCACAGAGAATTATACTCGGATTCGCTCCCAATGTCGTCATAACAGAACTGATGAGGCATTCGAAATATTTTTTTCCATTGATGCGGCACCGACACTTGAGCTTTCATATCTACCAAGCCTGAACGCAAGCATGGGTGAGCGTCATTTCAATCTGGTTATTGATCAGCTTATTGAATATCTTGATTCAAACGAAAATGGGAAATACGATCACAACGACGATATCGTAAGTTCCCTTGTTTTTTCCAATGTCACCTTTTCAAATATCACCTATACGAACAGTACGACACCAGATGGAAAAACCATCACGATTATTGAAACGCATACCACGGATAATCTTTTTTCAATCCTTATCTACCTTGTGAGTGAACAGACCTCAATTTTCAACAATATCATCACTCAGAAAGAAGTGAAAATCGATTTTACAATCATCGGCTATCCGTATGTGAACCAATCCAGTCAACTCGCTCTTGTCACTCAGGTTGACACACCATTTGATGTACTCCCCGAGCAGAACACCTATGATGAACAACAAGGAATTGCTGCCCAGGAGAGCGGCCTGAATATCTCTTCTCCAACCCGAAGCGGGTTCTTCACCTGGGCAAATGAGGCGGTTGTTGATAATAAAACATATCCTGTGAATGTGACTGTCCTTTCCACATCAGAACAGACATTTTCGGGAAATGTACAGGAAGCATATACACAAAGTCAGGTCATCTTTTCCTATCCTCGTGGGGAGAGCATTGTTCATGACCCAAAGATTGGTGTCATCGAACTTCTTGGAGGGGTGCTGCCTGCGGTGCTGCAGGTTGAGTATCTTTCTATTATCTATCTGCTCGCGTGTCTTGTCGCAGGGATTGTCTTCTATGGGGTCGTGTTTATCAGAAAGAAGCGGTAAGCGCGACAAACATCTTTATATTTCACTAACGTTTTCATCGGTAAAAAAGATGAGGTGATGCCATGGATATTATCACGTTAGGAACTATTATCATCGTTGGAATTACCACGGTTTTCTCCTTTGGTCTCTTTGTAGTCTCTTTGAACAGCTATCGGAAATCACAGAAGAAAAAGATTTTTTTCGTCAGTATCTTGCTTCTGCTTTTTTTTATTAAAAACCTTCTTTTAAGCATTTTATTATTCACCGCACAGATCCAAAATGATGTTACTATTCTCGCACTTGAGTGCTTTGATCTTTTAATCTTGGTGTTCCTCTTCATCGCGGTTTTAACAAAATAGAGAGGACGACATGGAGGACGTTCTCGAGTTGGAAACACGGCGAAAAATCTATGATATTATCGGAAAGAACCCCGGGCTTCATCTTAGTAAAATCGCTGATATGCTCCAGATGCGCATCTCCCATGTCGAATACCACGTGAATTACCTTGAAAAACATGATATTATCACAGTTGAGAAATCCACAGGATATAAGCGAGTATATGTCAAGGGGACCATCGGAATTCAGGATAAACGGTACCTTTCGGTTCTTCGGCAAAAAACCCTGCTTCAAATCATTCTTTTTCTTCTGAAAAGTGATACGGTCCAACATAAGGATATCCTCGAAAACGTTCCTGTCTCCCCTTCGACGCTTTCATACCATCTGAAAAAACTGGTGAAACACGATATTATCGAGGTTCAGCGTTATGGGGAAAATAAAGGATACCGCCTAAAAAATCGAGAAGAAATCGTCACATGGTTGATTCAGTACAAGCCATTTGATTTATACGAGGAATTCACCGACGTGTGGACTGATATTTCCATCTAGCACCTCCATTTGAAGCAAATGGATTACCTTGAATAAAATTTCAGAAGGCCGTTCTTTTTTCTTTTTCCGCTTCCCTTGTATATTGTAAATCACACAACAGCGCGGTCATCGTATTTCTTTTATTTCTCTTCGATAACCTTCCAAAAATTCGATAGATTTCCAAGAATGTATTTAACGAAAAACCCCTATAAAGAGAGGTAAGGAGATATGTATGAAAAGGAAAACCATAATAATAACATGTATCGTCATAGGACTTGTTGGAATCGCTGGAACCGCAATGGCAACCAGTATGGGACCAGCACCCAACGCAGGCGACGGTGTTCCAGATGGCAGCGGATTTGATTCACCGATCGGACCAAACGCTAGCCCAGATTCAGGAAATGGTCATCAAGGACCAGCACCGAACTCTGGTGATGGAATCCCTGACGGTCCTGGTTGGTAAAATGAGATAGTAAAAGGGACACAATCTTCTGAAAAAGAGTGTCAACACCCTTTTTTTTTTTATTTTTTTTATCATTTCATTAAGATGTTCTACTGCAACAGCAATGATTATTGTGTATCAGCAACAATGTCATAGGTCCAATTCTGAAACGATGCGATTTGCGTATCTCTCATCTCATACGCGACCGTAAGCTCATCAACACTCTCGTAGTAATAATCATAGCCACCGATCAGATAGAATCGCGTTCCATTGGTATATTCCTCCATCCAGCTTGCTGCTTCTTCCCATGTCGAGGGGTAGCCGGTAGTATAGATTCGTTGGTTGTCTGGTTGGTCCTCTGTCAATGGATGGCCATTCAGATGGACGGTCACCCAATAGCGATTCGCAGAACCGATCGAAGGGAAGACCAGGTAATAGCGCCATTGGTACACTGGTTGTGTTGAGTTCATATCGTTTCTTTCAAGAAAACGAAATGTATATGTTTTTCCCTGATTGTTATTCTCGTTACATCCTGCAAAAACGACGCTTAGCATTGCTAATATGAATCCTACCGCTAAAACGGTTTTTTGTTTTTTCATAGGAACCTCCTTAGAGACTCATCTGTCGTCACAAAATCTCCTTTATGCATGGAGGGTATTTTATTTTTACCATTCCGCACCTCTATAGGGTGCACTGAGCGGCATCAGAACTATTTTATATACAAAGGATAATATTAATAGTGGCCTATGTAATGTCCTACAGAGAAAACTTTGATTCTTTTATCCCAGCGAAAAGACAGATTCCAGAACTCACTCTAAAGGCAGTTCTCATCGGTTCGATCCTTTCAATTGTTCTTGGGGCGGCAAACGCATACTTTGGCTTATATGCAGGGATGACAGTCTCAGCAGCCATCCCCGGGGCGGTCATGGCGTTCGCCCTGCTACGACCACTGAAAGGGACAATCCTTGAAGTCAACATCGGCATGATGGGGGCAGCCTCTGGGACTGCGCTTGCTGCCGGTGTCATTTTCACGATTCCTGCAATGCTGCTCATCGGAGCATGGACGGAGATCCATTATCTAGAGACAACACTCATCGCGGCACTCGGGGGTATCCTTGGGGTACTCTGGATGGTTACTCTGAGACGTGCGTTGATCATTAAGACAGACCTTCCTTTCCCGGAGGGAGTCGCGGTGGCTGCCGTCCTTACAACAACAGTCGGTGACCGACACAGACAAAAAAAACAGGCAAGCATCAGTGGCGTGTGGTTGCTCTCTGGTGCTATTCTTGGAGCGTTGTTGAAGTTCGGGCAAGTAGGCCTTAAGATTTTTGAGGCACGGTTACAAGGTATCATCAACATCGGGAGATATAATATTGGTGGTGGAGAAAACGATGCGGTCTTCTATGGAGGAGTTGCCACATCACCAGCACTCCTTGGTGTTGGCTGGATCATCGGACCACGAATCGCCTCTTTTGTGTTCGTCGGAGGTCTTCTTGGATGGGTGATTATCACACCGCTGATTGCTCTTGCGGCCGGAGTCCCTGCGGGATTGACTCCGATAGACGGGTTCTTCTACATCTGGGAACACTACATACGATATATTGGAGTAGGAGCCATGGTCGTCGGAGGCCTCTACACCATTGTTAAGCTCCGATCGAACCTCGCAGAAGGACTCAGAGAAGCAGTCAGTGGGCTAAAGGGGGGTCACGTGGCGGCAAAAAAACGAACCGACCAGGATCTGAATTTCAAATGGGTGTTTTTAACGATTGGTGCGCTGACCATACCAATTTTTCTTGTGTATGTGTGGATATCAGATAATTTCCTCGTATCTGGAGTAATGGCGGTGTTTGCTATCCTGTTTGCGTTTATTGCCAGTGCGATTACGGGGTATATGGCCGGACTTGTCGGATCATCAAACCAGCCGACATCAGGAGTCACCGTCTCAATCCTGCTTTTGACCTGTTTAATTCTCTTGGGGTTTGGATTGTCTGGAGATGTCGGTGCCTATGGCACTGCCATTCTTATTGCTACCGTCATCGCCTGCTGCGCAGCAATCTCAGGGGATGTCCTGCAGTCCATGACCGCAGGTCAGATGATAGGAGCGACCCCCTACAAACAACAGATCGCTGAGTTGATTGGGATTCTTGTCGCGGCACCGGTTCTTGCGATTGTGATTTCTGCGCTTCATCAAGCCTATACGATAGGCAGTAATGATTTACCCGCCCCGCAAGCGTTCCTCATGAGTGGCGTCGTGCAAGGAACGCTAGGTGGGGAGATGGTCTGGCCGTTTGTTCTTGCTGGGATGGTACTGGCTTTTGTGTTAATCCTTCTAAACCTGCCGGTTCTTCCCGTCGCCATCGGCATTTATCTTCCTTTCACCCTCACAACGCCTATCTTTTGCGGTGGCGTGATCCGTTATCTCACCAATAAAAAAATTGAGGCACGATATGGAAAAACTGAGCAAGCAAATACAAATGAATGGCAACTAGCTATTCAGCAGACTGAGGTACAACCAAAAGATAGAATCCTGCGGACAGGGCTTTTGTTTACTGCAGGGCTTATCGCCGGGGAAGCATTAACCGGGGTCATCGTCGCATTTGTCATTATCGCTGGACTGCAGATGACCGTCTTTACTATCCCACCGGTTCTCCCCGGGCTCCTAATATGGCTCTTTATCGCTCTGCTGGTATTCTACATTCCCTTACGAGAGGTGTATAATAAAAGATCGTAGTACTCTTTTTGATTCTCTCTTAAGTGCACTTGGCAAGAATCGAATCTCTAATCTAATCTCAAAAGGAAAAGGAATGATAGCGTAAGAACTATGAAGATCTAATCATATAAAAAACTGTCATTTTCTAGGTCACCATAAAAGCAAATAAAATACGTATTACAAGTGAGCTCATCCTTATTCTTTATTTTGAATTTTATACCACGACTTTTCCATTTCCAATGTGGTGTAATTTTTTTGCGTTAAGGTCAAGTAAAATAAAAGTATCGTTTTTTGTATATCCAATTGGTTTTTCAGTTTCAAAGCTAATCGTATCCTTGGCTATCTCTGTAATGGTAATTGGTATGTTTTGCATTCCTGCCGTCATATGAAAAACCCCTTTTTTCATCTCTTGATAAAACCTGTTTTTCGTGAACCGAAGCGTAAATCTCGTATCGGTTCTTGCGTCGCCATCTGCAGCGAACATCGCCCCTCTCTTCAGATCCTCAAGCGTCGCTCCCTTGATAGCAAGACCGACTCGACTTCCTGCGATGGCACTATCGACATTACTATCCTGCATTTGTATTGAGCGGATGAGAACTTCTTTATTCGCAGGGAGAAGAACCATCGTGTCATGGGTTCTGATGGTCCCTTGTTTCACAAACCCAAGGATGACGTCTCCGATGCCTTTCACGGTAAAGGAATGATCGGTTATGACGATCGCAGGTGAGCCGACATCTCGTAAAGGATTCAGTTGTACAACCTGGCCGATTATCTTAGGAATGTTCTTCTCTACTATCGTAAAATGTTCAAGCGATGTATTTTTAATCATATTACGAAGCTGGGTTGCATCGGAGTATGCGGGGAGCAGCAAGATACCTTCTGTTATGCCCATGGAATCAAGAAGCAAGAGGGTCTCCCCTACGTCGGGGGTCATCTGTTCGCAGTTGATTATTGCAGCATCGATAGATGAAATAATCTGGGTCTTTGCAATCAGTTTGTTTTCAAAAGGGGCCATGAAGGTGTAAATACACTCATCGGTTTTTTTATTAAACATGAGGATGTCGCTTGCTGTACCTTTTTTCCCTAATTCTCTGCCTAATGTATCATCATGGAATATTCCGACTGCGACGTGTTTCATCACACCTGCAATAAAGTATCTTACATAAAGCTATGGATTGAAAGTAACCTATCAAACTCATTGATGGGCTACCTGTGACTGATGAGTAGTGATATCCGGTTTTAGAAATTCCAGTAGCCTGCAATAACCCCATTTAGAACGTACTGTAAAATTATTAATCCACTGCAGTTTGTAATGACATCACCGATTTGAGGATGTCCTTCTGGTGGAATCACACAACTGCCACTGCCAACGTTTTGAAAATCACTCCAGTTATATACTGCGATACTTCCGATAATATGGTACCCAACGATGGTTATGTTCTCTACGCCTTGAAGACCTTGGAATGTCGGCGTTCTCTCATAGATACGAAGACGTAGTGTACAGGTAGCGTTCAACAGATCGTTATCGATTACCCGCAGACTGACATTGTGATACCCTGGTTCTGTGTAACTGAAGCATGGCTCATCAGTCAGCACCCATGGCTCTGAATCGTCGTATTTCCACCATTCCTCAATGATTTCTCCATCAAGGTCAGTGGACAAACTTTTAAAGAAAATAGGAGTTCCAACCACTCTTAATTGATCCTTTAATGGGAAATAGATAAAACCCGCCTGTGGGTGGATAAAGCTTGTATATGTTCCCCGTATGATGAATCCAAGACTGCCATGAAAATAATCCTTGTAAATTGTTCTCCATCCAAAGGGAGACAAACTAAGGTAGATAATAACATCACCAACAACACGGGGAAAGAATCCAAAAATGTTTTCTTCTTCGAAAGACGGTTTTTTATCTATCGCAGCATTCGATTGACCATTGAGAGAAGGTAGACTTCCTGCTCCAACACACAACACTATCAATAGTATAACAAATAGTTGCTTCATCTTTTTCCTCCTTTTAAAAAAATATCATGATACTGATATATAAAGACTATGTCAACTCCTATCACTTATTGACGAAAAAAAACACACACTGTTGTTAATAGACTGTATCTGTCAAAGAAGGTGACCAACGAAGTTATCCCTTCTTGTTGTGCATTTGTTTTAAAGAATACATGGTGGGTTACGAGATCGTCTACAATTGAATAGTTCGTGTATCTGTTTTTTATCTGTACCATGAAAAAATCAGGTGGATCTGATGGTTTTTCACCATCTCAGCAGGAGAAGTTTTTATTGAAATTTTTACACTTTTTTTTAAAATATGGTTTGGCAAGGTCAACTTACACAGCCAAAGAAATGTAAGAGACTCAATTGTTTTATTTTTCTGCGATAACCAACATTTCATAATCCTCAGTTGTCAACGTATCCTCTCTACTGAACGCTCCAAGCTTTGCACCAAAAATATCGACGGTTGTAAATCCGAGAGATTTCAACATCCACGTAATCTCCGATGGAACATAATACCGTTCGTTGCACTGGAGCTCTTTTTTCTGTCCGTCATCGTCAACAACCGTAATCACACTTGTTTCTCTAAACGTCATCAAATCAAAATTGTTGATGATATACGAAGCAACCCCCTCCGTTTTTTCTGAATTAATGAAATCTTTGACGGAATGGAAAAGCGGAAAAAGTCCGTTCAGGGTGGTAAATATGAATTTCCCGGTCTTTGGTTTTAAGGCCTGTGAGGCGTTTTCCAATATGCGAAAATTCATCTCATCGGTTTCCATTAACGAGAAACCGCCTTCACAGAGCATGATGACTACATCAAACTCAGAGGTGAATGGTAAGTGTCGTGCATCGTGTTTTTCAAACCGAACCAGGATGTTGTGTTTCTTTGCGTTTTCTTCTGCTCTTTTTAGCATTGATTCGGAGAGATCAATTCCAGTCACATGATATCCGCGTTTTGCTAGTTCAATGGAATGTCTCCCCGTCCCACACCCAATATCAAGAATTTTCAGACCCTTAGCATATCCTATTTCTTTTTCGATGAAATCACATTCACCAAACGTTCCCTGTGTAAATCGTTCTTTTTCATAGTTATGAGCGTAATTTTCAAATAATGCTTCATACCATTTTTTCATCAGTAAAACCCTCTTGTTATGTTTCTAAATTTATTTTGCCAAGGTTATTTGTAATGATGTAGATAAGTATTACGAGTATATCTTGTAAAAATCTGCATTCTGTTTCTTTTTATAGACAATGTCTATGTTATAAACGAAAACGGATCTTTCGGGGTTACGGTTTTTCCTCTTCTGTTGAAAATTTTAATTAAAAAACTGGTTGATCTTATCAATGTTTGTAATAGGTTGTTGACATTGTTGGTTTTTACACAGATAAATTGTTGCTTTATTGTCTATTTGAGAATATCCTTCGATAAGGGGCACTAAGGTGACAATTGATGGTTCCTTGTTTGTTATTTCCTTTAAAATGATGACTGTATTCGGCTGATACATTGAATGTAATCTTTGAAGTATTTCCTGTGTATCTTTCGTATCCTTATTTCCAACAATAACAATTTCATATGATGGCCCGATGGCAAAATCTAATCCTGAAATCATCTGGGTATAGCCACTTGGCATTGTATTGACCTCATCTGAAAATGCTTTTGATATTTCTCTTGCTTTCTGTTCAAACGCTGTATTTCCCGTTATGCGTGCAAGTCGTATAAAATTATAAAATGAAATTGAATTTGCTGAGGGGATCGCACCATCATATGTCTCCTTCGTCCGATCAATAAGTTTTTCATTTGCATCCGATGTGAAGAACAAACCACCCTGTCTTTCATCCCAAAAATGATGTATCAGATACTTGGTTAAATCAAGCGAGATTTCAAGATACCGTAGAGTAAAGGTTGCTTGATATAATTCGATTAGTCCCAGAATTAAAAACGCATAGTCGTCTGCATACCCTGATATTTTTGATTCCTGTTTGCACGTTCGATGCAGTAATTCACCATCTGGTTTCATCATATTTTTTATAATGAAATTCAAGGCTTTTTCTGCGCTTTCAACATATCTTCTCTTATCAAAAACTTGTGCTGCTTTTGCTAATGCAGCGATCATAAGGCCATTCCAGTCAGTAAGGATTTTATCATCTTTTTCAGGATGCGTTGTCTGTTCACGTACTCGATACAGTTTTTTACGTATTCTTTCTAAATTGATAAAGAGGTCTTTTTCGGTAATTTTGTAATAGTGAGCAAAATCCTTTCCACTCATTGGTTGGTGGAAAATGTTCAAATTACCAGATATTCCTCCCTCTTGTTTAAAATTACCCTCTTTTTTGATATCAAAGTATTTCACAGCAAGATCAAATTCATCTGAGGGAAGGATTTTTTTTACTTCATCATACCGCCAAAGATAAAACTTCCCCTCCATTCCATCTGAATCTGCATCTTCCGCAGAATAAAAACCTCCTTCTTCTGATGTCATATCGCGCAGAACATAGTCAATTATCTCCTCTGCTGTTTTTTTAAAAACTTGTTTTCGTGTTGCTTGATACGCTTCAGTATATATCGTTATAAGCAGGGCTTGGTCATAAAGCATTTTTTCAAAATGAGGCAGTCTCCATTCCTTGTCAGTTGAATACCGATGGAATCCAAAACCTATATGGTCATAGATTCCTCCCTGTCTCATCTGTTCAAGCGTTGTTTCTACCATTTTCAAGGAATATACATTACCGGTTCTTTTCCAATATCGAAGTAAAAATAACAGATGATGTGGTGTTGGAAATTTCGGTTGAGAACCAAAACCTCCGTATCTCTCATCAAACGAGTTGAGGAGTTGATTGTAGGCAGTATCAAGAGTGGTGTGTGTTAATTCATCCCCCGGGCGTGATTTTGTTGTCATCTGTAAGGTTGTTGTTATTTTTTCCGCTGAGTGGACTACCTCTTTGTTGTTCTTTTCCCAAATATTTTTTATCTCAGGAATCAATTCTAACAGGCCTTTCATTCCATATCTTGTTTCTTTGGGTATGTATGTAGCAGCAAAAAATGGTTTTTTGTCAGGTGTCATGATAATTGTAAGTGGCCATCCTCCACCCCCTGTGATAAGGTGACAGACATTCATATAAATTTTATCAATGTCTGGTCGTTCTTCTCTATCGACCTTTATACATATGAAATGTTCATTAAGGAGAACAGCTACTTGTTTATCTTCAAAAGATTCATGTGCCATGACATGGCACCAGTGACATGTGGAGTAACCAATGGATAAAAAAATTGGTTTGTTTTTCTTTTTTGCAAGGGCAAAGGCTTCATTGCTCCAAGGATACCAATCGACTGGATTATGTACATGCTGAAGAAGATAGGGGCTTTTTTCATTCATCAGATGGTTCTTTTGTACATTCATCTGTTAGTCTCCAACTGGTATGCCTACAACGCTCAGATACAGAGTGCTTTCTGTTATCCCATCGACATCAATTATTTGGTTGACTTCATCATCATACAAGGCAGCGATTTGACATGTTCCTAACTGTAGACTGGTCGCACTCAGGGCAAGATTTTCTGCGATATGACCAGCATCAAGATAGATATAACGATACGCTCGTTCACCATACTTGCACTTTGAACGATTAAATATTGCAGTCCAAATAAAGACCGTAGCAGCATGAGAGCACATATATTGACCTAAGGCAGCATTCGAAATGTTCGTTCGAAAATCCCCTGTTTTTATCGTCTCAAGATTATGGTTTTTAATATTATAATGATACACACCCTGAGGGATGGTATCTACCTTGTTTATTATAACATACGTCTCAATAGGGTATAAGGCCCCTGCAGAGGGTGCGGTTCGAAACTCAAATCCAAACTCCCTTCTCTGAATACCTGTTGAAGCCCATAACAGATAGGAAAGCTGTTCTTGTGATATTGGTTTTTGAGAAAACTCCCTCGTACTTTTTCTTTTTTGTATGGCGTAATTGAGTGTTTCTGTTTTCATAGACTGAGGTGTCGTCAGTTTAATTTTTGGATTATTTTGATAATATTTATATTGGTCAGGTTGCAAAGACCAATCCGGTCTGTGATCAATTCTATTGCGATAATATTTTGTTTCTTGCTGAAATACATCACCGATTTTCTCTCTTGTAATATGTATACCTCCCGGTTTTTATAAGCAGAGTATTGCTACTTGATAAAATAATTGTCTACCCTTTTTCAATCTTTTTCTCTTGTAAAAATTCAACGCATCTGGCGGGTAGTGACCAACTCAACAGGAGAATTTACATGTGAAAGTATACAACTATGGAGAAGTTTGTTTTTAATAAGATATTCTTCCGAAAATATTTCCTTTTTTTTTTATGAGATTTTTCATTATGTAACAGATTATACCTTGAGATTAATTATATAAATATAAAATATATATTATTAAG
Source organism: Thermoplasmatota archaeon (assembly GCA_016930995.1). The sequence continues at coordinate 11,972 of JAFGFQ010000128.1, forward strand.
AGCGGATTGTAGGTATGATACCTGAAAATCTTTACATGGCCTTTTTATTCACAACAATAGCAGGGTTATCAACAGGAATCGGTAGTGCCATTGCTTATTTTATAAAAAAACCAAAAATACACTACCTCTGCTTCAGCCTGGGTCTTTCTGCAGGTATTATGTTGTATATATCTTTTGTAGAACTCCTCCCAGAAGCCTTTGAAGGAGTTGGTGAGTTATGGGGCCTATATGCTTTTTTTGCAGGATTAATAGTAATAGGAATCATCGATATCTTGATACCTGATTTTGAAAATCCGCATCACTATAAACAGATAAGTACGAAAGAAAAAAAAGTCGATGAGAAACTCATGCGGATAGGCATTTTAACTGCTGTAGCAATCGCCATTCATAATTTTCCTGAGGGGCTTGCGATTTTTGGTTCAACGCTTGTGAACACTGAATTAGGGGTGTTGATTGCTTTTGCTATTGCTATCCATAACATCCCTGAAGGTATCTCAGTTTCCGTTCCAATTTTTTATGCGACGGGTGATAAAAAGAAAGCATTCTTGTATTCTTTTTTATCAGGGTTCTCCGAACCTATTGCTGCGGTAGTTGGATTTCTCATATTATTACCGTTTTTATCAGAATGGGTCTTATCATTTCTGTTGGCATTTGTCGCAGGAATTATGGTCTATATTTCAGCAGATGAACTCTTACCAGCAGCACATGAATACGGACATGGACATTGTGTAATCCTTGGTTTGATACTAGGGATGTTCATCATGGCAGCAAGTCTACTAATGTTATAATCAAACTCCCAATAGAACGTTAGATATTTTTAGATTAAAAGCGGATGGAGAAAAAGAAGATGATGTCCAGCTTGAAAAATCAAGCCCCCTAAAAACTGGGTTATTTTGAATTTTAACAGGAGAAACTGAAGACGAACTTGGCGGGTTAAAAGGATTATACAGTAGAAGCATTGTGTTTAAAACATCTATTTCTTTTTTGTCTATAAGTATCGGTTCAAGTAACAACTACATTATTTAATTAATCATATATTTGAGTTTTCGAACAGATGGTTAAAAAATCGAATAGAGAAGATATGAAATTAAACAAATTTTTCAGATATTTTCTTATTATTGCCGGGATTGTTTTTTTAGGGTTTGGAATTATTGGAATTTTTTTACCAATACTTCCTACAACTCCTTTTTTATTACTTGCAGCTGCTTGTTTTGCTCGTAGTTCACAGAGATTTTACAATTGGCTTATGAACAATAGGTGGTTTGGTTCATATATCAAAAACTATCGTGAGGGCAGAGGGATTCCATTAAGATTTAAGATTTTTACGATTTCTTTGTTGTGGTTAACTATATCTGCTTCTGTTTACTGTGTAATAAATAATTTTTGGATTCAAATAATCTTAATTATAATCGCTATTAGTGTGACCGTTCATGTACTTACTATCAGAACATATAGACACAAAAATTAGTTCGCACCATAAGTATTTAAACAAAATGTTTTATTTATTTTACTACATAGCAATCAATTTTTTAATGATTTGTTATGAAATATTTGTAGAGGAGGTCAAATATTGGCAGACAATAAGAATGAAATATACAAATGCCCGGTAACGGGGAGAACTCATAAACCTATTGCAAGTGGGGGCATGTCAACTCAAGAATGGTGGCCAAACCAGTTAAACCTCAGAATTCTTCATCAGCATTCACAAAAGAGTAACCCTATGGGTGAGGATTTCAACTACGCTGAGGAATTCAAAAAACTCGATTATAAATCTTTGAAGAAAGACCTCTATGAACTTATGACCGACTCGCAGAACTGGTGGCCGGCCGATTATGGTCACTATGGAGGGCTTTTCATCCGTATGGCATGGCATAGTGCGGGTACCTATCGCATGGGCGATGGCCGTGGTGGTGCGGGGTCTGGTAACCAACGCTTACCACCTCTTAACAGTTGGCCTGATAATGCGAACCTAGATAAGGCGCGTCGGCTGCTATGGCCAATTAAACAAAAATATGGTAAGAAGATCTCCTGGGCAGATCTAATGGTTCTCGCAGGTAACTGTGCTTTGGAATCAATGGGTTTTAAGACTTTTGGTTTTGCTGGTGGACGGATTGATATCTGGGAACCTGAAGAGGATATCTACTGGGGAAGTGAGGATACTTGGCTTGGTGATAAACGATATAGCGGTGACCGCGACCTTGAAAACCCACTGGCAGCTGTACAAATGGGACTTATTTATGTGAATCCTGAAGGGCCGAATGGGAAACCAGATCCAGTCGCCTCAGGCATCGATGTCCGTGAGACATTTGCCCGTATGGCGATGAACGATGAAGAAACTGTAGCACTTGTTGCTGGTGGTCATACGTTTGGGAAGTGTCATGGTGCTGGGAGTCCATCCCATGTAGGTCCTGAGCCCGAAGCCGCTGGCGTTGAGGAACAAGGACTTGGATGGATGAGCAGTTTCCGTAGTGGCAAGGGTGATGATACTATTACAAGTGGCATCGAAGGTGCATGGGCCCCTCAGCCAACCAAATGGGACATGGGATATTTTGATATGTTGTTTGGTTACGAATGGGAAAAGGTTAAAAGTCCTGCAGGAGCCTGGCAATGGGTCCCAAAGAATGTCGCTGAAAAGGATAAGGTACCCGGTGCTCATGACCCCTCGAAACGATATCCACCGATTATGACTACTGCAGATCTCTCATTGCGTTTTGACCCAATTTATGAGCCAATAGCTCGTCGGTTCCATAAAAATCCTGAAGAGTTTGCCGATGCCTTTGCTCGTGCATGGTTCAAGCTGACCCACCGAGACATGGGGCCTAAATCACGATATCTTGGTCCTGAGGTCCCAGATGAGGACCTTATCTGGCAAGACCCAATCCCCCCGGTTGACCATGAGCTTATTGATAAGCATGATATTGCTGATCTTAAGAGTAAGACTCTTGCCTCGGGATTGTCAATTACAGAACTGGTTTCAACTGCTTGGGCATCAGCCTGTACATTCCGTGGCTCTGACAAACGTGGTGGTGCTAATGGTGCTCGCATTCGTCTTGCCCCTCAAAAGGATTGGGAAGTCAACCAGCCAGCACAACTTAGGAACGTGCTCAAAACTCTAGAAAAAATCCAAAAAAATTTTAATGACGCACAATCAGGGGATAAGAAAGTTTCACTTGCCGATTTGATTGTTCTGGGAGGATGTGTAGCTATTGAAAAAGCTGCGAAGAATGCAGGGCATGATGTTATTGTTCCCTTCTCACCAGGGCGCATGGATGCATCGCAAGAGCAAACCGATGTGGCGTCATTTGCTGTTCTCGAGCCAAAGGCAGATGGGTTCCGCAACTATCTTAAAACCAAATATTCTGTATCGGCAGAGGAACTTCTGGTAGATCGGGCGCAACTGCTTACATTAACCGCTCCTGAAATGACCGTTCTGATTGGTGGTATGAGAGCATTGAATACCAATTTTGGGCAAACCAAGCATGGCGTCTTTACCACGCGACCAGAGACACTGACCAATGACTTCTTTGTAAACCTTCTTGACATGAGCACACTATGGAAACCAACCTCAGACGACAAAGACTTATTCGAAGGTCGTGATCGTGTAAATGGAGAATTGAAATGGACTGGCACCCGATTGGACCTCATCTTTGGTTCGAACTCACAACTCCGAGCAATCGCTGAAGTCTATGCTTGTAAAGATTCATCAGAAAAGTTCGTTCGTGATTTCGTAGCGGCCTGGAACAAGGTGATGAACGCTGATCGATTCGATATTGTAACTTAAGAAATATTTACTTCTTAAGGTCTCTGAATTGCACTGTCCAATGATAGTATTATTAGCCTAGCCGATTAAGGATTTCTTCTACCTTTTAAAAATCTTCCCAAACAGAAAAAAAAGGGTTGATTAAGGTTAAGAGCTCAGCTGTTGCAATATACGGTTCTGGCGGGTTACAAGTCATCCAAAAACAGGTTTTCTCTTTGAATGTTTACAACTGAATCAACGGTTAAAATAATGAAGCTATATCACACATCTTCTGTTTGTTTTCTTGTGTGTATCCTTTTTAATCAAGCATGTTGAAATCCTCGAAAATGATATGATGGGACAAAATCTTCATTTGATAAAAACCCTTGCAAAGGCTATACATCAGGCCTGGAGGACCACACATAAATATCAACTTGCTCTTGAGTTTTTGTTCTCCTCCAACAATAGTCAGGACGTCCTTTGTGGTGATTCGCCCTTGTTTATCTGAAAACCAATGAACGTAGATAAACCGCGGATTTCTTTTCATCTCCTCCACAAGCTCCTGATCATGAAACGTATCTGATTCATTCTTGATAACCCATATAAGGTGTATGTTTCTCCCACTGGGATGGATTGATTCATGTTTTGCTAAAGAGAGAAATGGGGTGATCCCAATTCCTCCCGCAATCCAAATCATGTCGCGGTCATGTCTCATATATCTGTCTCCGAATGTGCCATAAGGCCCCATGAGGATAGCAACGTCTCCTTCTTTGAGCCGAGGGATGTTATGGGTGGTGTAATCACCACTCTGTTTTATCGAGACACGTATGGTGTTCTGTGAGGGGTCGTTTGACAATGAGAAGGGAAAGAGTTCTTTATAGCCTTCAAAACGTGGAAAACGGATGAATACGAATTGCCCGGGTTTAAATATAAATTTTGAAGGTTTTTTAAAATAGAGCTCAGTGATAGGCCCAAGGTGTTGTACTTTTTCAATGACTACTTTATACTTTGGCCCAATCCATTTGTAGAACAACAGCATATACAACCAGGAAAGGATTCCGAGGCTACTGATAAGTATCACCCAGATTTTTAAGACTAAAAAATTATTTATATCTGATCCAGCAGACAGTGCGTGATATGCAGAAAGGATAAGTACGATTCCTAGCACTTTATGGCTATTATGCCACCGGTGATAGGGGAGTTGAATTGATATGGTAAGGATCAGTAACAACACAAAAAGATACAGAGCAATGACGCCTGCGGAAACCTCTATGCCACCCAC
>JAFGFQ010000129.1 GCA_016930995.1 Thermoplasmatota archaeon
CGTCTGCCGAGGGCCGAACCCTCACGACTCGCATGGCTTAGTCGAATCCCAATAGCAGTGACCTCTGGCAGGATCAACCAGAATCTGGCACACTATTATTATTGGTTAAATGAATTGGTGGGTGAATTAAATATCACCAACACGTCGATCGTCAGATTCAAGAGTGCGCAAGACGTCTACCTCAGAACATCTTGATTTTCTTGAACCTCCACATCCATTCTGTTGCCCAGATTTGAAATGGCCTACTCATCGAATGTCGCGATGACATACTCTCATAAGCCGACCGGAATGATCCGGGACAGTTATTTTATGAGGTTATTATTCGAGGTAACCTCACGGTATATAATTATCATATATAAATCTTACATATATTTTTTGCGCTTCTTCTCCACCAAAGTTTAAATATTGAGCCGTGTTGACTCGGCACATGTTTTATTTTGAAATATAATCAAAAACGATCATTTCCTTATCAGAAAAGAGGTTAGAGAAATTCGATTTGTTTTTTTATATTCGGATTTCGTAACATCTGTTTTCTCACAAAAAGGATACCTTCCAGCAGTTCGGTGCTTGCGATAAAAGAGTTGAATCGTTGTTGGAATCGGTCACAGAACCGCTTCGCAGTGATGAGATCAGCAGCGAAAAAAGTAAAAATTCCATCAAAGTAACCATGGGTATATTCAATATGTTCTATTTTGATCACTGATCCAGGTAACAGATCATCAAGGCGGGTCGTAAGAATTTCTTGAATCGTTGCACGATCAATAGGGGTAGTTGTTCTTTTTATCATCATCGTGAAATGCTTCAGACCGTATTTTTCCTCATCGCAAATTGCAGTATATCCCCAAATAATCTGTTGTTCTTCTAGTTTTTTTATAATACGCCAGACTTTCTGCCGGGAAAAACCACATTTTTTTGCGAGGACATCAATACTTTCATGACCATTGGTCTGAAGCAGGGTAATAATCCTTTGCTCATCTTGTAACGCTTTCGTCTCACTTTTCTTTGGCATGCCTGGTCTCTGTTGTCTCTAAGCAGACACAAGAGAGTAACTGTATAAAATTAATAAATATATGTTTTTGTCTATTCCAGATAAGAAAAGAGATGGACTGAGCGGGATTTGAACCCGCGGCCTCCGCCTTGCGAAGGCGGCGATCTTCCGCTGATCTATCAGCCCCTGCTAGAACAAAGGATAAAAAAGAAAGAGTATTTGATTGTTTCCTTTGGTTTTCTTATTTCACATGGATGAATTGACGCTGTTTTGCCGACTTTAATGCCTCGACAACCGCAAGCTTCTCACCCATCATATATTTCTCTAAAGCCCCCCCGCCTGTGCTAATATGGGAGATCTTCGTACGCAGTTTCATATCTTCAATAGCAGCGACCGTATGGCCACCCCCCGCAATTGAGAATGCGTCTACTTGTGTGATATACTTGAATATCTCCTCGGTTCCTTTTCTAAACAGGGGATTTTCATAAACCCCACAGGGCCCCGAGATGAAAATTGTTTTTGCTGTTCCTAGTATCTGTTTGTATTGTAAAATAGTATTCTGGCCGATATCAAAAAGAGCAGCATCTGTTGGAAGCGCTGATACTAACATCTCTTTTCTTTTTCCATGTTCTTCGACGGCAAAATCAACCGGGAGATGGATTCGTGTTGTAAATTTCATATACACGTTGTGGATTTCAGAAAAAATCTCTGGAGTTCCTTCTTCTCCAAATGCGTCCTCATTTTTCTTCCCCAGGTTCACGCCTTTTGCCTTTAAAAAGGCATTTCCAGTTAGACCAGTCAGTAGGACATGATCAGCGGTTTTGTTTGTCAAGAGCCGATCAATAGTTACGATACCATCAGCAAATTTTGCTCCACCAAACAGAAACACGCTAGGTTTCTCAGGATTGCTTACTACTTTTTCAAGAGACGTCAGTTCCTTTTCCATGAGTCGGCCTGCCGCAGATGGCAAAACCACGGTAAAACCAGTAAGGGAACATTGCCCACGATGAGCAGCGGCGAATGCGTCATTGACATAGAAGTCCATGAGTGGAGCAAGGTTTGTTACCAACTCCGACTGTGCGTGCTCCTCAGGTTTTTTCTTCTCGGTTTCCGCTGGATATTTACGGACATTATCAAGAAAGACGATCTCGCCTGGTTCCATGTTCATTATCGCAGTTTTTGCTTTTTCTTTGTAGATATCATCAATAAAACTCACCTTTCGTCCAAGCAGTTTTGCTAAGGTCTCTGCATGTTGCTGCAGAGAAACGAAATCCCAGCTGCCCTGCTTGCCTTGATGAGCAAGAATGACGGTTTTTGCGTTTTTCTTGACAAGTTCCTGAATCGTTGGTAACGCAAGTCTGATTCGTGTATCATCTGTGATGGTGAGGGTCTTTTTGTCTAATGGCATGTTAAAATCTACTCGCAGTAAAACGGTTTTGTTTTCTACATTAAAATCATCTAAGGTGTTATACTCTTTCATGATGGAAAACCTCCTCTGATTCCCTATATCCTGTGTTTTTATTTAAAGCTATAGTTTTTAAGAAAAAAAACAAAAATGACTGGAAAAACACTGATTAGTTTTTATAGGTCTCAACCGGGATCATTCTTTCATTAAAAATATAATTAATCAAATCAACAATCCGACAGGAGTACCCCCACTCGTTATCGTACCAGGAGAAAATCTTGGCAAGGGTGCCTTTTTCCCCAATCATTTTCGTCATTAACCCATCGATAATAGCTGAGTGCGGATTACCGACGACGTCAACGGAGACAAGTGGTTCTTCTGTGTATTGAAGAATCCCTTTCAATGAGCTTTGCGCTGCTTGTTTAAATGCATTGTTAATTTCTGAGATGCTTGCTGGTGTTTTCAGCATGCAAGCGAAATCGGTAATCGAGCCATCAGGCGTTGGGACTCGAAGGGCGATCCCATCAATTTTTCCCTTCAAATCAGGAATCACCAGTGCGACAGCTTTTGCTGCCCCTGTCGTCGTTGGAATAATAGACACAGCGGCAGCTCGTGCCCTGCGTAAATCCTTATGCGGAAAATCAAGGATACGTTGGTCACCAGTGTATGAATGCACCGTAGTCATAAACCCCTGTTCGATACCGAATTTTTCATGCAGGACCTTTACTGGTGGTGCAAGACTGTTCGTCGTACAAGACGCCATGGAGATAATATGATGCTTACTTGAATCGTACGCTTTTTCATTTACCCCAAGCACAATAGTAAGATCCGGGTCTTTTCCTGGTGCAGAGATGATAACTTTTTTTGCTCCTGCTTCAAGATGTTTGCCTGCGCCATCACGGGTCCGGAAGACACCTGTGGATTCAACGACGACATCGATGTCTAACTTTCCCCAGGGAAGGTTCGATGGATTGACTTCTGAGAAAAATGCGATGAGGTGCCCATTGACATCGATACCCTCAGGTTTTGCGGCGACATCTCCACAGAATTTCCCATAAATCGAATCATATTTCAGAAGATGAGCAAGGATTTCGGTGTTCCCAAGATCGTTGATCGCGACGATCTCAAATTTCTTCCCATACTGAGAATGCTGTAAAGCCGATCGTAGTACATTTCGCCCTATTCGTCCAAAGCCATTTATCGCTACCTGAATCATCTCCAAACCACGAATCCTACAAACAGGTGAACATTATATAAGTTTTCCGACAAGATAGGTGGGTGCCGCATCGATTATCTCTACGTCTACAACCTCACCAATGCCAATCGAATCGGTAAGGACCACTTGCTTGTAATTCTCTGCTCGGCCTGTAACTGTCCTTTTCTTCCCTGTCTCAGTTACTAGTACCGAATAGGTTTTCCCAAGATGTTTTCTGTTCGCTTCTAGTGAGAGTGTTGAACTGAATTCTGTGATTTTTTTTGAACGATCTTTGACGATTTTGGTCGGCACACGGCCGTTCATCTTCTTTGCTGGTGTGAGCGGACGGGCTGAAAACCTTGTGATGTTAATGATATCCGGTTTTATTTTTTCTAATAACTCGACTGTGTGATGGAATTGCTCCTCGGTTTCTGTGGGAAAACCAACAATGACATCAGTAGAGAGCGTGAGAGTCGGCAGTATCCTTCTGAATCGTTGGACCAGAGTGGTAAAATCGCCTTCCGTATACCCCCTGTTCATTTTCTGTAAAATATCGTTATCTCCAGATTGCACTGGTAAATGGAGGAATTTGTAGACCTTCTGATGTTGATATCCAGATAAAATCTGATCAAGGTGTCGTTTCGTAGTTGCAGGGTTCATCATGCCGATGCGAACGCGGAACATCCCATCAAGAGCGTGTATTCTCTTAAGTAATGCTCCTAAGTGTGTTCCTAGATCAAGACCATAGGATGCGGTATCTTGTGCAGTCAGCTGAATTTCCTTGCATCCTTGGTGCAGCGCAGTCCGCACATCAGCAACAACATCCTCTATAGGAAAGCTTCGTAATGCACCACGAGCAAAACGAGTGATACAATACGAACAGGCAAGTCTGCATCCTTCGGCGATCATTACCGGAGCTATCACGGATTCGTACAGTTTTGGTTGCGTTGTTTTTTTCTCATCCATTAAAGCAGGTGGAGTTCCGCTTATTATATCGTTTATGTACTGTATATGTGGTGCAGGCAGCAAGGATGCATGAGGAGCTATCGAAGTAATCAAATCAGCTTGAACTGACGGCATACAACCAGCGACGATAATCTTTTTCTGCGTCTTTACAAACACCTTTAAACGGGATAGCATGCGTTGTTCTGTTGTTCCAATCACGGTACAGGTAAGAAGAACCAAGACATCAGCGGTATTCATGTCATGGACTATCTGATGTCCTTGGCAAGTGACCAAGCCGATGAGCAAGCGTTCATCGCTTTTGTTTGCGGTACAACCGTACGTCTCGATATAGACCTTCATGGTAGAACCGCAAAGAGCCCCAGGATTATTTAACTGCTTCTGTCAGTCTATCTAGGACGAACTGTCTTGGGAGGTTGGATAAAAAAAAGCCGGCGCGTGGTCCTTTCTCCTGTCCGAGGAAGATTTGGTACAACGCGCTAAAAGCGGTTTTTATGGGAATCTTGTTTTCTTCAGCGATCGCATAAATAGTATTATGGATTATCTCAGGCTCCCACGGAAGCGAAGGGATTTTTTCCTTCAGAAGGACCAGTGTTTTGTGTTGCTCTTGCGTCAGAGAGACTGTCGGAAGTGTTTCTTTGACCTTGAATTTGACTTCGTCTGGAGCGAAATTTTCAAGCCAATACCGGACATGCGCTGCCCGCTGCTGGAGATGCTCCTCATCGTGTTTTTTCAATTTAGGAGGGATTTGACCGGTCCGTAGCAGTATCTCTTGGACCTCAGGCCATGTTTTAGCAATCTGATTTAATGTTACCAAATGTCGATAGGGGAGATGAAACGGCATGGTCTTTGGGATCTGATACGGCTGAGACAGCTCATAGATTTTCTTGAACTCTTTCATTCCTTTGATTTCCTCTTCTTTTCCAAAGTACACTTCTTCTTCCTTGTCGTATTCATCGACTAAGGTCAGTAACCCTAAACCAGAGTCAAACACGATATGTCTACTCGGTTGATTTCTCATTATCAAAAACCGCAGCACCTCCGGGGGAGTCATTTGAAGCATTTCCTCGCCGCTGACCGCAGTCCCCTTGGAGCTATGCATGGCGCCCATTCCCTTTAACAGGATGAACTCGTAGACAAGAAGCCCTGGATGAGGATAGTTGTAGACCTCTTCGGAAATCTTTGCTCCAGTCTCCCGCGTGCCTCCGACGGTTGCATGGTCCTTGCCGCATGGCTCGAAGGTGACACCCAGCATCCTCCAGCGTGCCGGCCAGTCCACCCGCCAAGGAAGTTTGCCTTGTCCCCCCTTGCGGATGTCCACCTCACCGCTCTGACCGCACTCACAACTGTATTCGACGATCGGGTATTCATAGAGGTTTGGATGAGTCGTGGAGAGACGACCACAGCTCTGACATTTCACATTAAACGGTAACCAGTCCTTTGGCATCTTCCTACCTGAGAGCGTCTCAAGAATCGTTCGTATTTTTGAGGTATTTTCCAGTGCTATCTGAATCGACTCGACATAGTCACCTTTTGAGTACATCTCACTTGCCCGGTACACATGCGGGTTCACCCCAATCGTATGTAAGGAAGCTAAAAACGAGGCAAGATAATGGTCTGCATAGCTGCTATGCTCACCACAGGGACAGGGTATCTCAGAGAGAGGTTTGCCGACGTACTGTTCAAAAGAGGAGGAAAGAAACGGGTACACTTTCCGCAGCGGATCGTAATCATCGCAGATATAGATGAACTCTGCATCCCCGCCTTTCTCAATGAGGCAGCGGTACACCGCATCCGTGGTAAGAATCTCCCGCATGTTCCCAATGTGAATTGGTCCTGACGGAGTGATACCGGTCGCAAGCACATGCTTGGTCTGTTTTTTCAATAGTCCTTCTGCTAAAACATCTGCCCAATGCATTAAGAATTCTCCAATGACTGTACCGTTAGAGTGCTCGTGCCCGAATCAGACAGCGCAGCGGCACACCACCGACATCGTTCATCGATCGTTTATTTAACAGACAGACGCATAAGACAGGGTTTCCCTTCTCTGCCTTTATCGCCTTAATAGCACTTTTCAGCGTCTCACCGGTTCCGATCACATCATCGACAATCACCACATTTTTACTCGCGATGGTCGCATAATTCGAACAAAACGCACCAGCCTTCTCGTGATGCGGCCGAAACACCGCAAGATCAAGACCGAGTTCCTCCGCAATATAGGTCGCAAACGGGATCCCGTTGATCGCAATACCAACAACGACGTCAGCATCCATTTCTCGTTTTTCCATCTCCTCAAGGATGATATCTGATAACGCATAGGAGATCGACCCAATCCGAGAGGGAGATACACCAATAGAGCGCCAACCAACTTTCAATTCTCCTTCAGGTTTCTTTTCCTTCCCCCGGGTAAGAAGCCATGCTGCTGTTTCTTTTGACACGTTGAGTTCCTCTGCGATCTCATAATCAGTCAGTCCACCCTCTTTGAACTTCAAGGCTTTTTTTATAAGAGAATCTGTTTCTTTCATGTGGGTAACACCCTTCAGACTACGTATCAACCTACGATATTTAGATGTTTGCTCTTTCCTTGAAACTATGCGCAAAAACAGTATCGTAAACCATAAATACTACCAGACTATGCTCTACTCAAACGTGATTGTATGGCACAAGAGAAAAAAGGAGAAGGATTCCACTCTGGAGCAGGGTTAATCCGATACTTCGATGCAGAGGAAAAAACCGCATTTAAGATACCACCCTGGTTCGTGATATTTGCCTGTATTGCGACTGCTGTCGTCGTCATCGCGATACAACTCTGGAAACCCCTCTAAAAAAATTTTTTTTATTGTTTTTTTATTTTCTTTATCGTCAGTTTTTTTGCCAACGTCAGTGCTTCAGTGATCTTTTCTTTGTATGGCCCGCCGCATTGGGTAAGCTTTGGTTTTCCCCCACCGCTTCCACCAAGGATCCTGCCGATTTCTGAGGCGAGTGGCCGAAGGTCAATATCAACATCCTCTGAGGCACCTGAAACAAGTTTTTTCCCGTCGGAGATATGAACAATATAGCCAGGATCTTTGATGAGTGTTCCAACAACTGTGATTGCATCAGTATCACATCTACCAGTGATAATACGAAGAGATGTCCCAGGGACCAGAGAGGAATCACGAGTCAACTGTCCAATGACATCAGATGAAACCAGTTTCTTTTGTTTCTGTGTGTTTTTCCATTCATTGAAAAGATGGTTACACGCATCAAGAAGAGTAGGCATCGTGGTTTTTTTAAGTGAACCAGCCTCATGTAAAAAACGCTGCAAGGTTTTTTCAAGCTGTTCAGCTGAGACAGAGAAGATTTTTCCTGCCTCACGGAGTTGCTCAGCGATATTCTCTTGATGGGTGATGATATATACTGGGGAGAGAAGGGAAGTGATACGATGGTACAGCGCAGTTTCCTCGCGCTGGTAGGCATCAGCCATTTTCCCAGCGGCAAAGGTGATACGATTGACCCCATCAGCGATCCGTTCTGTTTTAAGGATACGGACTTTTTCAATCTCCTTTGTGTTGTTCAGGTGTGTTCCCCCGCAGGCTTCCACATCGACACCAGGGATGTTGAGCACGCGGATGAGATTTCCTGGTGGGACACCACCCTGATAGAGTCGAAACCCATGCTCTCGCTCAGCATCATTCCTCTTCATCACTTTTTTCTCCACCGGGACCGCCTGGATGATGAAGTCGTTTGCCACCTGTTCGATTTTCTGGATTTCCGTCTCAGCGATTGGTTTGTAATGAGCAAAATCAAAGCGTGCTTCTGTCACTGCCAATTGAGAACCAGCCTGCCAGATGTGCTCCCCAAATAACCTTCGAAGTGCACCATTCACCACATGAGTACCGGTGTGGTGTTTCATCAGTGTATAGCGATGGTCCCAATCAATGCTCCCATGCGCAAGTGTTCCGCCATCCACCGGGGAATCAAGGACATGGATGATGGATGTGCCTGCCTTCTCAACATGGAGGACCGGGAGTGTTTTTCCATCAATACGCAATGTTCCCTTATCCGCTGGTTGTCCACCTCCTTCGGGGTAGAACGCAGTCTTATCAAGGATTACTTCGGTTCCTCGGGACGTCGTTTGTTTCCACAGAATCGTTGCATCAAATTCTTTTATGTAATGATCATCGTAGTAGAGCGGATGTGTGGCCGGCAGGTCAGTTCTGCTTTCCTGGGTTTCTTCTTCTATTTTTTCATGGGAATGTAGCTCAGCAATCATGGAATCAAAGTTCGGTGGGATGGACACCGGGATGTTTTCTTTCTGTGCAATGTTCTGGACGACATCAGGAGGCATCCCATGAGTATCATAAAGCATGATGAGTGCAGAAGGATCGATCGTTTGTTTTTCTCGTAGGATTCTTTTGATCAGTCCCTCTCCTTTTGAAAGTGTATCAGAAAATCTCCGTGTCTCTATATCTAAAATTTCACAAATCTGATCCTTTCGTTTCTCAAGTGAAGGGAACTCTTTTTTTAGATAGTCTAACTGTTGTTCAACAAGGTTTCGCAAGCTTACGTTCAACTGTAGTTTTTCAATGAACCGCAGTGACCGTCTGATGATCAATCGTGCCAGATAGCCTGCTTTGACATTGGCAGGAACAATCCCATCACCAAGCATGAACGAGAGACATTTGGTGTGATCAGCAAGCGCATAAATACTTGCAGTCTCGGTTGTGTTTTTCACTTCATCACGAAGGAAAGAAAGCATTTTTGGGAACGCAGTCTCATAGACAGTGGGTGTTCCAGTCGTAAACCAAGCAATCCGCTCAAGCCCGTACCCTGTATCGACGATATTTAAAGGATTTGGTGCGTACTGTTTCCCTTCGATGATGGTGCTTCCCTGTTCGTCTTCCTTCATGTTCATGAACACGAGGGTCGCGATTTCAAGTCCCCCTGCAAGGACCTCTACACAAGGGCCTGCATTGCCACCACCAATCCAGAGCTGCTCCTTATAATTGATAGCCTCTCGAGGGATGCCTATTTTTTTTCTGAAAAACTCATCACAATAGGCCACGGTGTCCTCTTTCCAATAGATCTCATCGGTGTTTTTATTAAACGCATGATGTCCCATCATCTCAAATGTCGTCAGATGACGACCACTTTTTCCTACCTCCTCAAGATCATTGAGGCGGATGCATGGTTGGGAGATGACTAAAGGGTTTGCTGGGGGAGGAACAACTCCGGAGGTCACATGAGGTTGGAAATCCGCAATAGAGGCGATCGTAAGGTAAATATCAGAACGCCAACGGGCGACAACCGGACAACGCTGCCCTGTTTCAGGATAATGGAGCCGTGAATGTCCGTGTTCCTCAAAAAATGACAGAAACCCCTCCCGGACGTCCGCAAGACTGAGTGGTTTTTTCGCAAGAGAATTTCCTATGAAGTTGAATTTCACACAGGGTTGGTCACCGCAATAGTCGGTGTGTGCATCAAGTGTCCAAAAATAATCACCACATGCCTTGCATTTCTTCCTGTAATAGCCATTCGTATGGAAGAACTGTAAGTCGTATTCCTTCTGCATGGTTGATTCAGCCATAGGTCTTAACTGGTCTGGAATAGACAAAAGGTATAAAGTTTATTCGATTGTGAACAGATGAACAGATTCAGTGATTATTTTTTTGTCCCGTATGGTATTTTTTTGAAAAATCTACGAGGATTTACGACGACTATATGGGATAAAGAGAATTAAAAAATCACATGATAGGCTTGTTAGGTGAAGTGTTTTTAAAAACTAAAAAATCTAGATGCGCCAGGTAAAAATAATTAATCAATCCTTGAGATCCATCTGAATACTCAAGGAAAGTCAATCTGTATAAATATATTTTTATTCCCGAGAGCTCTAGGCGTGAAAAACGATATATTTATAAGGAAGCAAGTTTTATTTAGATTAGGGGTAATATGAAGCAATCTGTTCCTACTATCATAATAGTCTTAGCTTTTTTCATAACCAGTATTGGCTTTGCGAGCGCATATCCGAATTCATCTATTTTTGATAATGAAAAGCCGTCTCAGTTTACAAATAACACATATGGTATACAATGGATGATGGAATATGGAAACAGCCCTCGAACAGACGCACGATATCAAGGTCCCCAACCGATTGGGGATTGTGATAACGACGGGAAAAATGAACTCCTCATCAGCGGGAGGGATTCTACCATCCGTGTTATGAAATGGAATGAGAACCAGCAGACCTACAAACAAATCCGTGCTTTACATCCCCCCTTTTATCCCTTCATCCGCTGTGATGCCGGGGGCATGGCCATCGGAGATGTGACAAACGATGGGAAAAACGAGATTGCTGCCACCTGGTTTACCACGGTTTATCGGTATTCTTTCTTAAAATATTGGCTTATTGGGTTAAATAACTATATTTTTTCCAATAATGGCGGCAGCGCAGATTGTCTTATTGGAGATTGTGACAATGACGGGAAAAACGAATTAATTCTCAGTGGTGGCCCGCTTTGGGATCAAGAAAGTAGCGTTGCTGAGATTACCATATTCCGATGGAGCGGACTGTCTCTTAAGAAGGTGGCTGAGTGGAAAGATCCTGATGTCGATGGGTACGTCTATATGGCGGGTCTTGGGGATGTCGATGACGATGGACAAAACGAGATTGTCTGCGCATATGCTCGGAAAGTCATCGTCCTTGATTGGGATGATGGACTTAAGGTGTTTATTCCGACAGAAATCTATCGGACCTACCAAGGGCAGGATTCCCCCTTCGGGATCGTCTGTAAGGACTGTGATAACGACGGGAAATTCGAAATCCTGCTGAGTTACTACGACCCGCGGATTACGATATTTAAATGGAACGGCACTGCGTATCCGATTCAGTTTGATATCGCATGGCCGGGTGGAGACCCTGTCATCGAAGGAATTGATGTTGGTGATACTGATGACGACGGACTCAATGAGGTATGTGTAGGGGCTGGGGTTACCCATATCCTTCAATGGAATGGCACGACCTACGTCGAGGAAGCCGTGCTTCCTACGTTTGGCTGGATGGCGGTCGTCTGCATCGGGGACTGTGATAATGACGGGAAAAACGAGATAAACGCAGGGAATGTAGAGGTCGATATCGCGTCCGGAGAGCAATTCACCGAATGGGTGTTTAAATACGGTTGGGAGTCTTAAGAGATAAAACATTCTTTTTCCAGGATAGAAACCTATTAATAGATTGTCGATATATATTATCGACAGTAATAGTAGGATTTCTGGGAATATGGGAGTAAAGGAAGTATTAGCAGAAAAAATCGCTGGGGAAATCACCCTGAGCCCAAAACCCGGGGAAACACTCAGAAAATGGCGCACGACCTTTCACATCGCACAAGCAGACCTCGCCAACCATCTTGGTCTTGCCCAAAGCGTGATTAGCGATTACGAATCAGGAAGGCGAAAATCCCCAGGGATTTCCTCAATAAAAAAAATCGTTCACGCTTTTTTGGAAATCGATCAGAAGAAACATGGTGGTTCAATCATCCAGCAATATCAATCCATGGTCAAGTCACAAGATGGCATCATCGAGATCATGGAATACCCCTTCGCAATCCCCATTGAGAAACTCATCAAGGAAATCAACGGCAAGGTCGTTACCTCCCGGAATATCAGCCTTGAGCGTTCTGTCAAAGGTTTTACCCTTATTGATGGGATTGAGACGATTAAGACACTCACGGCCACAAACTATCCGAACCTCTATGGTTGGAGTACGGAACGGGCTTTGATTTTCACCAGGGTTCAGTTCGGTAGAAGCCCAATGATCGCCATCCGGATACACCCTGTGAAACCCGCGCTGGTGGTGTACCATCAGCCCGGAGGAGTTGATCCGCTCGCAGTGCAACTGGCTGAGCGGGAGAACATGCCCCTTGTGATCACCGACATGCCGCTAGAAGACCTACGCAAAAAACTGATTTTCCTTGGGAAGTGATGAGAAATGGTCGATATCGTCGGACTTTGTTCTATCTGTGGACGACCTGGTGCGATGTTCACGTGTCATCTGTGCGGACGGCTTGTCTGCGAGCGATGCTTCGAGCATCGTCATTCCGTCTGCATTGAATGCAAACATCTGAAGAGACAAACGGATTCCCCGTCGTTCCCGATGGATTAACACCCTTGTTTTCATCAGGAGATAGCAAGGTATTTATAGAGGACATTGTCTATTTTATTATTGGGGATTACTATGAAGAAACTCATACCAATCTGTATAGTCGGTATCTTATTTTTTACCGCATTTGGAGCTGCTACACCACGAAATGATGTACATATTTCAAACGTCAATGATGGAGGAATGAGAGATTTTACTCATACGGTTTTTGTTGAATATGGCTCGACAACAAGTTGTCCGCATTGTCCCTATGTCCATAATGCTTTAAAAAACATTTACTACGGAGGATGGTCTCCCTTCTATTATACATCCTTAACGCTAGGTCATAACACGCATGCGACCGCTCGAGGGGCTGAATATAATTTACATTATGTTCCTGATACTTTTTTTGATGGTGGATATCAAGTCTATTGCGGGAGCGTCAATGACAACACTCAACAAACGATGAGCCAATTTAACAGCAGCATCACCCAATGTGGAAATAGAGCTGTACCAGACCTTGAGACAACTCTTAATGTAATTTGGCTTGGCGATGCAACGATGGATATCCAAGTCTCAGTGCAAAACAAAGATACGGCACAGTACAATGGACAGATCCGAGTTTATGTCACTGAAATACAATCAACAATGGGTTGGTTGCAATACAGCGGAGAACCCTATACCTTTGCATTTCTTGATTATGCATTCAACGAAGTTATATCTATAGAACCAAGCGACACGTGGTCAGATTCGATTATCTGGGATGGACATGATTACAACGATGGGTATGGTCATGATTTTGGGACGATCCAAAACGGTAACATTATGGTTATCGCATCAGTTTTTAATTCAGAAGGCTATACTGCGTATTCCGATGCACCGTATAGTTATAATTATCCATTTACCGCATATTACGTCGACGACGCCATTGGTGCAACACCTCAGACGAGTACTGCTCCAAACACACCAGCACCGCCTACAGGACCAACGAATGGAATAACAAACGTTAACTATACCTATCAAGGGAGCACCACCGATCCGAATGGAGATGAACTCTATTACCTCTTTGACTGGGGCGATGGTACCGATAGTGGTTGGCTTGGACCGTACCCATCAGGCAGTGTTGCTCAGGCTGACCATACATGGGACTATGGCGGAACATATTTCGTAAAATTGAAAGCAAAAGATAACACCTCTGATAGCCCCTGGTCAGATCCTTTATCTGTTGTCATCAGTGGACCAACCATTCAACTACAGAACCTAAATGGAGGTCTTTTCTGGGTCACTGCTGAGATAAAAAATCCCGGTGAAGTCGCTCTAACAAATGTGAACTGGAACATCTCATTGCATAGTGGTGTATTCATCGGGAAGACAACAACAGGGACGAACCTGACAATTCCAGCGAATTCCAGCATCACCATAAAATCTGGATTAATCTTAGGACTCGGTTCAACCAACATCAAGGTAAAAGCATGGGTCCCAGATGGCCCTTCGTCTACGATCCAAAGGAGCGGCTCTATTTTACTGTTTTATATAAAAGTCATCGGTTGATGGAACTTTCTTCGGTTTCCATCCATATTTTTTCTTTTTTTTATAAAAACAATCTCTTTTTACCAGAGCAACATATTTATATAAGGACTCCTCATTTAGATATATAAGGGGTTTATGATATGAAAAAACTAATACCAATTGTGATAGTCGGTATCTTATTGAGTACCGCACTTGGAGCTGCCGCACAATCAGAATCAGATGGAGAGGTACAGACAAGAAATGTACAGACGCATAAGGTCCTTGGTGAATATGGTACTGCCACATGGTGTGGTTACTGCCAGTATGCTCATGGGGCTTTAAAGGCATTAAAAGCAGGTTTTTGGCATGATTTTTGCTATGTCTCGTTGGTGGATGATAAAAATACTCATGCAGATGCTCGGAACACTCAACTTGGATTAACTGGATTTCCGACGGTCTTTTGGGATGGAAAATTTAAAACAAACGTCGGAGCTGGGAGTATCCCTGGTGCAATGTCTGCCTACAATGTGAGTATCCTTTCTTGTGCAGCAAGAACCGTCCCAAATATTAATGTGACACTCATCGCCACATGGCTTGGATCCGCTACCATGTCAATAACCGTAACGATAACGAACTATGGAACAAGCACCTACAACGGATATCTACGCTGCTATGTCACAGAGATTGTCTCATCAATGGGATGGACTGACACAGCAGGAAATCCTTACACATTTCCTTTTTTAGACTATGCGTTCGACCAGAGCATCTCTGCTCCTGCTGGCGGCACTTGGGCAAACACGGTGACATGGGTTGGTGCCGCACATAATGATGGACATGGGCATGATTTCTCAGGGATTACGCAAGCGAATACCTACATTATCGCAGCTGTGTTTGCTACATCTGGAGGGTTTGTTGATGATGTAGCAGGCTGTCGTCTTGGGAGCAACAGCGCACCAGGCACACCAAGCACACCAAGTCCATCTAACGGAGCGTCTAATGTACCCGATCCAGCAACACTTGGTTGGCAATGCACTGATCCTGACTGGTACGACACCCTCTATTTCGATGTCTACCTGGAGAAAGACGATACAACTCCAGATATCCTAGTTTCCAGTCATAAAGCCGGGAAAACCTTTACTACAGGATTACTTGATTTAACATCAACCTATTACTGGCGGATTGTCGCTAGAGATGAAGTAGGTTCAACCACCACTGGCCCAGTTTGGTCTTTTACAACAAGAGATAACGACCCACCGAACAGTCCAACCAGTCCGAATCCAGGCAACGAATCAACAGGTATACCGACTAATAAAAAATTAACATGGTCTGGTACTGATCCGGATGGTGATAGCCTTACGTATGATGTGTACTTCGGATTGATGAATCCTCCAGTGAAAGTTGTAAGCAACCTATCCACTGCATCTTATACCCCTGGAACCATGAACCCAAATACCACGTATTACTGGAGAATCGTTTCACGGGACAAATTTGGTGCAACAACCGCAGGCCCCGTATGGCACTTTACCACCGCAGAAGCACCAAACAACCCACCAAACCAGCCAGTCATCACTGGGAAAGCAAATGGGAAAATAGAGACAGACTACGACTACAATTTCACAGCGACAGACCCTGACTTCAACCAGATTTTCTATTATATAGAATGGGGTGATAATACCAGCACAGGATGGCTCGGACCTTATGATTCCGGCTATAAGCTAACCCAGGCTCACCAATGGGCAGTCAAGGGAACCTATGCTATCAAGGCAAAAGTAAAAGATACTCATGGTTTAGAAAGCGTTTGGGCAACGCTGACTGTCATCATGCCGAAGAATGCTGCTATCAACAACTATCCGTTCCTCCAGTGGTTGTTCGAACGGTTCCCCCATGCGTTCCCATTGCTCCGCCAATTCTGTGGAGCATAGAAAAACACCCCCCCCTCTTTCTTTTTTTTGTTACTTAATTTTCTTAGCTCGACATTATTAAGATAGAATACTGTATTTTTTTTTAAAAAAAAAAGAGAGATATTGTGATGAATTATCCCATGAGGTATCGGAGGATGGGGAATGCTTTTGGGAACTGCCCTAAGAGATGTTGGAGTAACATACGAAAGGAATATTGATAGCTCATCGGTGCGATTACCTCAATAGTCGCCCATTCACTCTGGGCTCCTACCGTGTC
>JAFGFQ010000001.1 GCA_016930995.1 Thermoplasmatota archaeon
TGGTGGAGGTGGCACCCCCGCAGGCAACACTGGTTCTATATCTGGAGTGTCCCAGTTATGAAAGTTTTCGATGTTCACAAGAAGATACAGAAAGATTGGAAGTGTTGTGTTCATCCAGTGGACGAGATGAGTATGCCGACCATGCCGAAACCAGGGGTCATCGTTGTACGTTTCTAAACAAAACGATGCAACATGGCATTCCTTGAAACAATAACTCGTGGAAGACCCAAAACCAAATCCCCCTTTATCTTCATAAGCCTCGTATTCCGTATGGTTCTGCACCCAGTACTTCGAGTAATTGAATATCGCTAGCTCCCGAGCTGAAAGAACATATTCAGACCGGATAATCTTATCAGACATGCATCGGAAATCATGGGTGGCGGTATGCAACGTCAGATAAAAAGAAAAATCACGGTACCGCAGTTGTTTTTGTAAATCTCGCATCGCACAGGACTCAGGCTCTGAAAACGGGTGAGGGCCGGAATTGGTCACAAGCAACACCTTCGGGAAATACAGATATCTGATCTGGATCAGCCCAAACAGCGTCCCAAACGGGTAACTCCCTCCAAGGAATCGCCCGAAATGCACATCAAAATTACGGTTGAGGTCCACCCCATTCTGATTAAACCGATTGTCCTTCTGCCGGGCATCAGGGTTCACAAAAGGAACGATGTACACCTCTGATGTGTTCAATAGGTTCCTTACGGTGACATTCCTCTCAAAGTTAATCAAGAGGAACTCAGCGAAATACAGGCAGGCTTCTGCTCCTTCCCATTCGTTGCCATGGATACATCCATCGTATAAACAAGAGAACTTATGGCTGGTGTTGTTTTCGTTGGTGATCCTGATACACCAGATATCCCTCATCTGCACGCTTTTCCCTAGAGAAAATACTGACACGAGATGTCCGTATTTGTCATTGAACCCAACCAGCATTTCTCTTGTGACGTCATAATCATGATACTTTCCATCCGTCCAACCCGGGAGTACACAGGGCTCATTAAGAGGGATCATTTGAAGACTTCGGGTTTGTGATGGAAACGCCACTTGGTGAGCAGAAAACATTGGGACAGTGCTACATAAAATCCATACGAGAAAAAACGCCTCTATCACTAACGATTTTCGATCCTTCATCTCTATCCAAGATTTTTATTTTCTATTCTCTTATATAGTTTATGATGACAGTTTTCTATTGATAATATTAGTATAATTCTCCAGGAAAAGAAAAAAAGAGAAAACCGTTTGTGATAGTAGTCAAAGCATAACTACCGTCCATATTACTGTAATCGCAGTCCAAAGACCAGTGGCCCCAGGACGAAAAATCTCT
Organism: Thermoplasmatota archaeon; assembly: GCA_016930995.1. Next base: position 1,328 of record JAFGFQ010000001.1, read on the forward strand.
CAGTACGCTGTATGTTTTCGACATGAATAGAAAGCTGCCCAAACCCTAGACCAACAAGCGGGATATGATGGGTAAACACCTGCTGATTAGAAAGCGCAGGGATTATACCACTCGTGTCGCGCGTAAGGACAAACCCGGAGATATCAACAGACCAAGTAAGATCAGTCAAGAGATGATCAATCGTACTTTCTACCCGGATATCGATTCCAAGGTTGCCGGTCGCATCGATGAGAAGCGGGTCTACCCCGACCCCGACAAGAGCGCTATCCTTCCCTTGGTTCCCATCACTATCGGTAACCGTGAGCGTCACCGCATAAATCCCCTGCTGACTGTACGTATGCGTCGGAGTCGGGCCGTATCCCGTGGTATTATCACCAAACTCCCATGCATAGGTCTCGATGCATCCTTCAGGGTCGATACTTCTCGTCCCGTTAAAAGTGATTTCCTCACCGATCTCTGCAGCGTACAATCCACCGGTGTCCGCGACAGGCGCCCAGTCGACGCTGTCCGAATCATAGGAGGCTGTCGCAGAGTACATCCCAAAGAACAACCCATAGTACTCAATATTGAAAAAACCGTCATACCCCCACTCGGTACCCCAACTGTTCTTCACAATCCAGTACCCACCATTCGCAATGGCAGGGTCGTCCTTCCAACCGACCAGCACCACGATATGGTTCAGTCGATTCCCCCATGGCTCATGAGTGTCGGGGAAATAACTATCAGGGTTATGATGGAGACTCCAGTAGTTGATAAACTCCGAGGTGACATTTAGCGCGACCGCGATTGGACCTTCTTCGTAAAGGATTGTTTTAAGGATATCTGTATTCTCCTTCGTCGCGTACCCAAGCCCAAGGAATGTCAGGTTACATCCCGTCAGTGGTATGAGATGGTCCATCCAGTCGTCGCATTTCTCGTCACACGAGATGGTATGGCTTGCTTGATAGGGAAAACACGATTCCGGGATGATGCCATTGACGTAGTTGCCCTCGCTAGTAGTGTTCAGGATATAGTAGTATGCTCCGTAGGGTGTCCCACCCAAACAGCCTTGTCCGTAATTATTGGCTGCTGCAGGAAGGCATGAAAGCACGTACTGCTCTGAAAGGTCCGGCTGAAGCAGAGAGCAATTTTCACTGATTTTTATTCTGCTCTCAAGAGCACCCATGGCAGCGAAATCCCAGCAGCTCCCGCAGTTCCCCTGTTCTTTTGCATAGGTCGTCCAATCGACACCATCGATATCCCTCCAGTTGAATTCTTCAGGGAGATCCCGTGAGGCACGCATGGGTTTGGTGAGCTGAAGCTTCGTGCAATCGATTGGATTGCTCATGACTCGATAGACATTCCCAAATGGGACTGTGACCCGGTCGTGTTGTTCCTGGCAGTCGCAGTCGTCAGTGATGACATTTGTGGTCTGTTCAACCTCATGGCCAGAAAGAGTAGGCAGGATAATACCAATGCTGCTACAGATGATGATACTTACGAATAGAACCTTTAATTCCTTCTTCATAATAATCCCCTAGGGAGGAGAATCATGCTAGACGAATAATAAGGTTCCTGTATGTTTTTTGGACGAAAGTAGAATATTCTTCTGAAATCTCTTGAGTTAATGAAAAATCAGAGTGTATGGGGTTGAAGAAGAAAACACTATACCCTAAATGAGATATTCTTTTAGTACCTCAACACTCATCCGTATTTTTTCATCATTTGGTTCTCTACCAGATACAGACAGTAGGGGTCGTTATGAGCAGCACCCGTCAGTGACGCCGAGACCGTTGTACAGCCACCTTTACATGAACCACCGAAACGACAGGAGGCACAGTGGTTCTTGAGGTCTGATGGATGACAGTGCCGTGTATAGGAAAACGCCTGCGGGTCATTCCAGATTTCGTCTAACCGCCGCTGCCGGATGTTCCCCTCGGTGAATGAATCAGGCAAGGACAAGCATCCCTTAATGGTGCCATCGCTTTGAATCCCAAGGACGCTGATTCCTGCCTGACATCCCCTCCACACCGGTGAGACCATGGTATTTCTCAAGAACTGGGAATGGTATCCGATGCTATGAGCCCCTATAATAGCAAGTTCCTTGATGGAATAGCGTTTCCGCATGGAAGCGATGAACATAGCCAGGGCATAGAACTCCTCCTGGCTGAGGATCAACTCTCGGGGGAATCTGCCGATCGGGACTGCTATCTGGATTTGCCATGCTTTCGTCTTGCCAAGGATACGGTCACGAATCAAGGGGAGTTCCTGAAAGTTTTTTTTATGAACGGTGGTAATGATGGTCGCTGGAAGGTCGTGTTGCCGCAGCATATCAAGGCTCCGCAGGCATTTCTCAAAAGAACCAGGGACGCCTCGAATGCTGTCGTGTGTCTGCGGCGTGCCACCATCAAGACTTAAGGCGATGGCATAGACCCCGACACTACGAAGTTCGGAGATAATCTTCTCAGTAATAAGGAGCCCATTGGAGAGAACGCTGACCTGCATGCCGCGGTCTTTGATCTCCTTTCCAATGGTGTTCCAGTCGGTGCGAAGAAGGGCTTCACCCCCGGTGAGGTTGATGTATTTTGCACGGAGGTCCTGGAGTTGAGCACAGAGGTTAAAAGCCTCTTGTGTGGTAAGTTCATTTAGCCTGGTGTTTCCTGCTACAGAACCGCAATGCATGCAGTGCATATTGCAGGTCAGGGTGAGTTCCCAGGCGACACTAAAAGGAATATACTTCTGGTGCATGAGAAAAACCTTTGGGTCAGGGAATGGGAAAAAAGAAACACGGCCAAGGGGATCTTTTTTTTAGCAGTGTTTCTTTTCGTTCTTCAGAAAAACCTGCTCAGCAGACCGAAGTCAGAGATGCTGACTCCAACGTAGTACAGACCGATAGCATCAAGTTGCGTTGAAACGATTTTTCCTATGAACAGCATAATCGCGGCTGCGATGGCCATCCCAATCATGCTTCGTGCAGTCTTGGTTGCCTGTGCGATGTCCGCGTCGGTCATTTCTAGCGTCTGCCCCATTTTTTGGAGCGTTGTGGTGAGTTGCTTTTTCTCTTTGTTCATGGTTATCTCCATTCCTATTTATGTTATATGTTAGCGTGATACACGTATACATTTATCATTTATATAGTTTTCCTGTGACAAATCTAGAGATTCAAAAAAAAAAAAAAAAAAAAAAAAAAAAAAAA
>JAFGFQ010000130.1 GCA_016930995.1 Thermoplasmatota archaeon
GAATAGATCGCATCAATAGGGACCTCTGTAGCTCCGATATGTTGTGTAATCGCCCCTGCCTCTCGAGCTGCAACAGTAGAACCTCTAATGTAATCTAACAGGGATGTTTTTCCATGATCGACATGACCAAGGACGCTGACGATTGGTTGACGGGCATGTTTATGAGGGTTTGTCATCGCTACTCACCTAGGGTCCACGAGCCGTACGGAAAACATGCTTTAAAAACATATGGGTGAAAACACAGTATACTGGACTCGTGTCAAGTAAAAAATGAGTGGTATCAGCTACGGGAGTTCAAGTGTCGCGTGACGGGACCGCATCGATTCTTCTGTTTCTTTTTTATTCCTCATCAACTCTGCGATGATACCATCAAGGAATATCCAAGCACTAGCCTCAAATAAGGTCCCCAACGGAGCGAATTGTTTTCGTTCGTTCTCTGTGCAGTCCGCACTCAGCACGATCGCGACATCAGCGAATTTCGTGATACGGGAACATCCTTTGCCTGTGACGACTACAAGCTTTGCTCCAATATTTTTTGCAATTTCTGCTGTCATGACTGCAGTGATAGTCTCCCCCGACCCAGAGACAAGGCAGACAAGGTCTCCTTTCTTGACCGGAGCACCGATGGTTTCACCTATTACGAATGTCTGGAACCCAAGATGCACCAGTCTGATGGCAAAGGCTTTGGAAACAAGTCCAGAACGGCCCGCACCATATACAAAAATACGGTTTGCCTTAAAAAAATACGAGATGATTTTTTCGATCTCCTCTGAAGTAACCTTTCTGAGGATGTCATTTGTTTTTTTTTGGATATAGGCAAGAGAATCATGAAAGGTAACTGAAGTTTCCTTCATTTCTTCAAGACCTCTGAGAGATCCTTGTAATAGGCAGATTCTTTTCCTGTTCTTTTCATAATCGCTTTTTCAACCTGCAGTCGGATATACACCGCATCATGCTCAAGCAGAGGCGATTCTGAGATAAGGGTCACGTTCAAATTCCGGTCCAGGATGACATCGATGAGTGGGGCGAGTGGCATATCGCCTTTCTTGATGGGGATATGGTACAGCTCGTTACCGTTCTCGTAGAGGACCCCGGTGACATGGATAAGGTAATGACGTAGCCGTAATGGTTTCAGTTTGTCAAAGATGTCTTCGAAATCCTTTCGTTCTTTGATAGAACCGTTTCCCCTGGCATGGATATGACCAAGGTCTAAAACAGGGGTGATTTCTTTGACATGGGTGCAGACCTCAATAATCTCATCAAGGCTGCCAAAGACTTTTTGTTTCCCCATTGTCTCCATAGCGAGTTTTACCTTCAGTTTTTCCTTTTTAAACATACCGATGACTTTTTTGGAGTTTTTCACAATGACTTTCAATGCTTTCTTCTGTTCGTACTCACCATAGAAACCAGGGTGGATGATGAGTGTTTTGGATCCAATGCTGTTTGCCATCTGAGCTGATTTGATGATTTTTTCATAACTCATGGTGATTTCTTCACGATCCCCCGCTAAATTCAGGTAATACGGGGCATGGACGTGGATTTCAATGTCATTTTTTTGTGCATAGTCTTTAATGAACAGTGCTTCCTCTTCCGATAAAACATATAATCCTCGAACGAATTGGATCTCAATTGCGTTTAGATCAAGGCTTTTATGGGTATAGACAATACCATCCTTGTTCGTACGACCTTTACAGGATAAAGGAATACCGGCTTGCCCGATTCGTATCATTTCATCTTCCTCCTACTTTCTTTATTATTTATGGACGAAGGGTGTTGTTTCATCATAAAAAAATATGTTATGCGAGTTCCTCCAAACGACTCATGATATTCCAGATAAGGGTTCGTCCATGGAGTGGAATATTCGGGTCGTTTGCAAGTTCGTCAAGAATCGAGGTTGCGGAGGCAACACGGAGGTCAATGGGGTCATTTGGTTTTAACAAAATCTGTTTTACTTCTTCTGCCCCTCGTCTAATATTTCTTGGAATGGAGTTATCCTCACTAATCATACTTAAACCATCACAAATCTGATCTATTTTTTTAGCATCTTCGGGCATAAACAGTCACCCCTAGACCTCAGGGTAATCATGAGCTGAGATAAAAATATTTGGGCTATTCTTTCAGATACTCTGCGTTGAGTATCCTAAGGATATCTGTTGCGATGTTCCTACCGATACCATTGATCTGGCAGAGTTCTTCTTCTGTTGCGTTTGCCAAGGCTCGGATGCTTCCGAAATGCTGCAGCAATCGTTGTGCAAGTACTGCTGACACGTTCGGGAGGCCTTCGACGAGAAATTGCTGTTGTTCAGCGATGCTCCGTGCTGTTTTTTCACCTCGAATTGCGACTGCTCTGTCTCCCTCTTTTTGCTCTCGTTGTGCCATGATTGCTAAGAAATCTGCGGTTTCTTGAGGGGTATGGGTGGTGATGATAGGGATGCCAAAATCAACCATGATGGCGGTGAAGCTGCCGAAAATCGCGTTGTGACTAATGTTCCGCTTCGTCAACAACCCGTCTCCTTCGATGAGCAACAGTGGCCGTGAGTATGTCGCTCGTAGGTTCTTTATCTGGACAAACAGTTTTCCTTCAATCAATGAATTTAGGAAATCCTCAACGGTTTTTCGTTCAACCCCGATTCGGGA
>JAFGFQ010000131.1 GCA_016930995.1 Thermoplasmatota archaeon
AGAATGCCTTGAGTCACCTGGATGTTTTCCTCAGACCGTTCATCCAGGTTTATTTGTTGCTGGAGATGTCATACGTGGGACATACCGCCAGACCGGGGTTGCCGTTGGTGATGGCATTCACGCGGCGATGATGGCGCATCGCTACCTGAAAGCAAAAGGAGGGGGCTTATGAAGATTTTAACAGAGTACGGGCGAGATGAGTTGGCAAAAGTATACGTAATGCAACTGCGGGATGAGAAAGCATCGGAGAACGATAAACGATTTCTCGTCGAATGTGTAGAATCCATACAACCGCCACTTACAAGAAAAAAGAAATGGGTGCTGATCGTATCATCTATGTTTGGATGCCCGGTCCAGTGCAAAATGTGCGACGCAGGTGGAGATTTTTTCGGATGTCTTACTTCTGATGAGATTTTCTCTCAGATTGAGTATATGGTACAGCAAAGATTCCAAGATGACAAACCTAGAACCGCAAAATTCAAGATCCAGTTCGCCCGAATGGGTGAACCAACATTGAATCCGGCAGTTTTAGATGTTCTTGAGCAACTACCGACAAAATATGATCAAGAGACATTACACATTTCTGTGTCGTCTATTGCTCCGCGCACAGCAGCGGTACAACGATTCTTTGATGAGCTCTGCGAAATAAAAAACAGATATTATTCTCATGGACGATTCCAGCTGCAGTTCTCCCTTCATACAACTGATGAGGCGAAGCGAGACGAGCTAATCCCGATAAAAAAATGGTCTTTTGAGGAGATTGCTGCGTTTGGTAGAAATTTCTATCAACCTCAGAATGGGGATAAAAAAATCACCCTTAATTTCGCCCCAATCCAGGGATATCCCATTGATTTTGACAGGCTCTCGAAGGTGTTTTCCCCTGATTGTTTTCTTATAAAACTCACCCCAGTGAACCCGACTGTTCGATCGCAGGAAGGTGGCCTTCAGTCAACAATCGACCCGAATAATCCTCAGTCGGCAGAAGAGCTTGTAAAAAAATTTAAGGAAAAAGGCTATGAGGTCATTCTCAGCATCGGTGTTCTTGAGGAAAACCAAATTGGTAGTAACTGTGGGCAATTTATCCAACGAGCGCAACAAACCAAGAAACGTCCTCAGAAAAGTTATGAACTTGAGCGGTATGTCTCTGAGTATTCAAAAAATTGATGTCCTATGAAGGCACAATGTCTCGTAATCCTTTTCCTCAGCAGTGTTGTCTTTTTTACCGGTTGTATCCAGGAGCACGAGAATGATGAAATGGTTCTTAGCAATAGAGCAAGTAAAATCCCGTCAACAGCCGTTAAGATGACACCTTCAAACGATACGTATCCCCCACAAGTTCATTCGACGGAGTTTTTAATGCCGATACCGCTCTCTGGTCTTGTGAACACTGCGGGAGCCGAAGATTCTCCGTTTCTTACAAGTGACGGATCCGCATTGTATTTTTTCTTCACTCCTGATGTTTCTGTTCCTGTTGAGAAACAAGTTCTTGATGGGGTGACCGGCATCTATGTTTCCTATCAGCAAAACGGAAGTTGGAGCGAGCCAGAGCGGGTGATGCTTCAAGACGTTGGAAAACTTGCATTGGATGGATGCGCCTGTGTCGATGAGGACATACTCTGGTTTTGTTCTGCTCGGGAGGGATATACCGGGGTTCAATGGTTCTCCGCTCAATATCTCCAAGGAAAATGGAGGGATTGGCAGCAGGTAGACTTCAACCCGGATTATGAAGTTGGTGAGTTACACATCCATGGTGATGCACTTTACTTTCATTCATCTCGACCAGGTGGCCAGGGACAACGTGATATCTGGGTGTCGAAAAGAATTGCAGGTGAATGGCAGACCCCATGTAATATTGAAGCAGTGAATTCCCCTGATGACGAGGGGTATCCCTATATCACTGCGGATGGCAAGGAACTCTGGTTCACGAGGATATATCTTGGAAGCCCAGGTGTGTTTCGGTCGAAAAAAGTCAATGAATCGTGGCAATCACCGCAGTTGATTCTCTCTCAGTTTGCTGGCGAACCAACACTGGACCCAGCGGGTAACGTGTATTTTGTGCATCATTTCTATAAAGATGGAGTGATGATTGAAGCGGATATCTATATCGCTTTAAAAGTCTGATTAAAGAGTATAGAGAATTGTGCCATTTGAATGTATTTCTATAAAGGACCGATAACGGTCGGCAGGAAGAACCCAACGACTGCGGCGATAACCCAGATGATAATGGCAAGACCAAGTGCCTTGAGCCAGCCGATACTGTATAAAAATCGAAGGGCAATAAGCCAGGCGACACCCCCGATAAGAGAAGCAAGCCACCCTAACTCAGCTAATGCAGGGCGGAGGAAATAGTACGCAGCTGCGTAAATTATCGCACCGGTAAAGGCAGCAAGTAACGCAGTGCCGAAGCCTTCTTTTTCTCCAAATATTTTTGTGACGATGTAGATAATGATTGCGGATATTGCAAGGCTTATTACAAATACGATGAGGGTTGTTAACGTTATATCTGCCATGTAATCCTATGTAGTATCATTATTTTACGTTTTATGGTTTTCTGTTGGTTGCACCATTGTTGCATTGATAATCCTGGACACCAGTGATGGAGATACCGATATAGTTACCTCTGCGAAATCATATCGCTAGGAAGATTTTGATGGAAGATCATTGAAAAATTCTTTCATGTTCTTCCGATACTCCTCAAAAGCATTTCTCCCTTTTTTAGTTAGGACAAGCATGGTATGCGGTTTTTTCCCTATGAATTCCTTTAGTATTGTAACGTATCCTGCTGCTTCAAGTTTGCTCATATGAGCAGAAAGATTCCCAAAAGTAAGACCAGTTTGACGCATGATGAAGAGGAAATCTGCACTTTCGACGACATAGAGATGGGCCATGATAGAAAGGCGTGCTGGTTCATGAATTATCTTATCGACATCAGCCAGATGTTGGAGGGATTCTTCCTCATTCTTTTTTTTTATTGCCATCAGCCGTCCTCTCGTGATGGTGCTGGGTTTTGATGAAGAAGACGAATGAACTTAATCAATCCGATGAGGACGATAATACCAGCGGTAAAGCCAAATGTGACCGGAAAACCATGGTGGGGAACTTGGAGGTTTTCCCAGAGCCATTCACCGACAATTAAAGAGAGAACGAATAAGAAACCATAGAGATACAGATGGGGATAGTCAAGGAAGTATCCTGCGAGTAGGGAGCCTATCAGGACAATCAATCCAAACCGAGCCATGTGGATCCATCCTGGGAGATTGAAATCCATAAAAGAGATGATGCCTAAAACGAATCCTAAACTTAATACACCAACCATGATGATGTTAAAGGTGAGTAATTTTTTCTTTCGCATCGGACCAAAGTGTACAACCCCTATTCTGGGTTGTAGTATATATTTTCTAATAAGTAACATGCATAGGTAAATGAACGCCCAAAACGGAAGAAAGATAAAAGAACTCCAGAAATCTCCAAGGCTTTCACTGAGAAGGGGAGCCAATGCAAACATCAATACAAAACAACCAATGAAGATGTCAGTGAGTCCATCTTGAAAATACGATATCCACAATTTTTTTTCGATTGTTTTTATATCAGTATTTTGCATCTTTTGCCTCCGAATGAGAAATTGGATAGTGATAGATAAAACGAATGAAGAGCCCAGCTCCTGCTAAAAGGAAAATCGTTCCCACTGCTAAAGCTAATATCAGCAGATTGATAGCGAATAATTGACCGGAACAAAAAATAATCAAGAGGATGCCTCCATAATAATAAAAGCGTTTGATTCCAAAAAGTATCCCAGAAATTATTAGGAGAAACGTTGCGATTCCTCCAATGATCAGAGTTGGGTAACTTTCCAGGGTTTCAAATATCCAGCTTGGAATGTTGTCCCTATAAATGAACAATCCAAGAAAAAAAATTAGAAAAATATTACCAATAATCATCAAAAGGATCGATAAGGTCTTATGTCTGCCTTTAATCCCGAATTTCACTTGACCTATTCGAGGTGCAGTGATTTTTTGTTTTGCAACAGTGAATATCGGCAGAATGAAAAGTATGAACGCTCCAGCAAGCCATATCATTTCAGCGAAAAAACAAAGAATGATAAAAAAAATCATACTTCCAATAATCAGGTCGATAAGACCATCCTGATTATAGAAATCATATGTTTTCTTCTCAATTTCATTTAGATTTATTTTTTCCGTCATTTTTACACCATATTTCATTGATAGTGTTTGTGATATATAATACTTTGCATTACAAAGTAGTTTGCAACCATAGTTTATTTATAAACATACTTGCAAAATAACCAAAAAACCTACAATTTACAAAATAAATGAATCATGTAGACGACGTCCCTTCTTCGGTACTATAATAAAAAATTCTTCATTATAAGCAATCAAATGAGCTCTTAGCTATGTCGTTTTCTCTAAGATCAATCGCGTCTCCTGTTTATACGCCTCAACATTCGGTTGATCAAAAGGATTAACCCCACATAAGGTCCCAAGAAACATCATTTCCATCATTTTAAACTGCAAAAACTGTCCGATGGAACCAGGAGTTTTATCTGGTAAGGTCACCTCAAAAAAAGGACGTGCATCCTTGCGAAACGCGTTCTGCACACCGCCAAGGATCGCAAGCATGATTTCATGCAACGATCGACCTTGGATACCCCTCACCAAGGACTCGTACTCAGCAAGAGACGGAACCATTACGGAAGAGCTTGGGTGCGCCACGCGGACAAAGGTCGTGAATTTATCATACGGGCCACCAAGATACAGCTGTGCCATGGAATGCAAATCAGTCGAGCCAATTGAGACCGTAGGAGTAATACCGTTATGAACACGTACACCATGTCGGTCATATTCTTTGCCGATGCTTTCTCCCATCAGCTGCCTGTACCACTTCCCAAGAGATTCCAAATCAGGGTCAAACAAAAATAAATCATGGATATGCTTCCCATGCATCTGATGTGCTCTAATAAGTGAAGCACTCAATGCCGCAGGGTTATTCTCTAGTGTGGGACTAAGACATCGCTTCATCATCACCTGGGCACCAGCTAAGAGAGAATCAATATTTATCCCAAGTATTCCTAAGGGAAGTAAACCAACAGGTGAAAAGACAGAGAACCGACCCCCAACCTTCGGTGGAATCTCCAGCAGAGAAAATCCTTGGGTTTTCGCAAGCATCCAAAATTTGGAGTTTTTATCAGTGGTAACAATAATAGCATCCTGATAGTCTTTCCTGTATTTCTTCAATGTATCAAGTAATATTTCAAAATTAGCAATGGTTTCCGTTGTCCCCCCTGATTTACTAACTGCATCGATAAGAACGTTTCCTCCATTTTGCAATACTGGTGTCATAAGCGAAATGATTGTATGAAGGCTGTCTGAATCAACTGTGTCTGCATAGAGTATTTTTGTTTCTGGTTCTGTTTGATTATACATTCTTCCTAAAACCGCTTCTTGGATGGCAACCGTACCTAGATTACTCCCGCCAATTCCAACAACGACAAGATATGCAGGGGGCGTCCTTCTTTGCTCATTTATTAACGATTTAACATGTTGTAATAATTCTGTGTCTCCAGGTAATTGAAGAGACGCCCGTTCATCACGGTACTGGTTCTTCAAAGCAGCTTGCATTCGAAAAATCTCTTCCTGGATTAATGGTTGGAATAAATCAAGCTCTTCAGCCGGAATTAAACTCGATTCAGTGGTGAATTCAATCTCTTTCATGTTCCTTTCTCTCTTGATGATGATAGTACATGACTTTGTTAAATCTTTCGTACTTTTTCGAGAAACTACATAGCAAGCTTCCTTTAGCGAAGAGCGTTATGCGAGTAGTTCAGATTGAAAGTGAAAGAGGAGCGAAACAATGGGTAAAAAAAAATTATGCTCTATAGAGAATACGGGTAGATTTATGAAGGCGTAGTGAATCTTTAAATTGGAGGATAAAAAGAGAATGGCTATGAAAAAGTATTCTTGGATAGATAGTATTCCTATAACTCTTGTGACTCTGTTGTTTATCCTGCAAATCGTAGTCGGTTTATATTTGTTATCAGAAATTTCACAACACAAACTTCTGGCGTATATCGGTGTTGGATTATACACGTTTTCAGGGTTGATTTTTGGCATGCTCCCTGTTTTTGAATTTCGTAAGAACGGTCGGGTTCAAAAGGGAAAAAGTTACATCCACACAACAAAACTTGTAGATACCGGTATCTATGCTATCGTTCGTCATCCTCAATATATCACGTTTATGTGGTGGGCTATAGCTGGAATGTTTCTCTTTCAACATTGGATAATCATATGTTTAGGGATTCCTATTCTCCCACTCGCCTATATTGACTTGTTAAATGCAGATAAAAATGGTCTTGAAAAATTTGGGGAAGAATATAAAACATATATGGAGAAGGTGCCAAGAGCGAATTTCCTTCTTGGGATCATCCGACTGCTCCGACAGAGGATGTAAAACAAGATGTCAGGATTGCATGAATATAGAATGAAGAAAGACTACATCCGTGAGCGTTTAAACAAATACACAAAAAAAGCGTTTTTACTGCTTCCGAAATATCAGAATCCAAGTATTTTGGATATCGGATGCGGAACTGGAGTTGCTACAGTTGAATTAGCAAAACTCTCAAAGGGACATGTCACGGCGATAGATATTGATGAAACGTCATTGAATCTGCTTCAAAGAAAAATTAAGGAAAACAGATTGGATGACCGGATACGCGTTCTGAAAGATTCAATTCTGACGATGGATTTTCCAGAAGAAAGCTTTGACATCATCTGGGCGGAAGGCTCGCTCTTTGTTCTTGGCTATGAAATGAGTCTGAAAAAATGGCATCGTTTTTTAAAACCACATGGATTTTTAGTGACTCACGATGAAAACAAGGATATTACAAAAAAACTCGAGGCGATACCAAAGTATGGGTACAGAAAGATAGGTCATTTTGAGATATCGGATCGTCTCTGGTGGACCGAATACTATATTCCTTTAGAACATCTCATTCAAGAGTTTCAGTTAAAGTATCCTAATGAACCTAAGCTAAGAAATGAGTTACAAAGAGATCTGGTAGAAATTGATACCTGTAAATCAAAGACCGTCGTGTGCAGTTCCTTTTTTTCTATACTAGAAAAAATCTAATGTTATCTAAAAAAAATCTTCAAATATGTGAGTAAGGAGTTTAAAATGATTAATGAATTCGTATCCAGGGAAGCCATTTTAAGACACGATTTTGATACGAGAGATACTTGTTTCCGAGTATTTTTATTAGCTCTTTTTCCTCATAAGTTGCCATCCTGTCGTAAATGATGAAAAATGCAATCCAAATCATTATGGAGAGAATTGAAACCATTAGAAAAAGGAACCCTAAACAAAAAAGAAGTATCCCTAGATACATAGGATGTCTCACCCAGGAATATACACCAGATTCTATGAATTTTTGATGAGTATTTGATTCACTGAAAATAACATCATGAGATTTTGCGACAAGATAAAAACTTAAGACAAAGAAAATAAGTGCTGGAATGCTGAGAAGTGGAAACAAAATAATCCCAATAATAACCGTAGAGTAACCAACGATAAGGAGACTTATTGCATCTATTCCCCAGATGAAGAAAAACAGGAGGAGAAAGATAATCTGAATTCGATCACATAACGGATGTTCAGAGCCCAATCCAAATCTTTTTTCTGAAATTGTATTCACGACCTATGAAGGATTTAATCTTTTAAAAGTACTTAATTGTTACAATCATCAATAGAGTGAACATTTCGAGAAGGGAATAAAACTATTTTTTGATAAGGTATAAATCGTTTGTGGGAATTCTGGTGGTATGTGTTCATGAAGTATTATGTGTATATCATCAGGCTTGATGATGCGGTTTTAAAATCACGTACGTTTAAGCGGCTTAATCCAAACGTGATGCCGGGTTGTCCTTGTTTTTATATTGGCCAGAGTTGTCATCCCCCAGAGACCCGTTTCTGGCAACATAAAAAGGGATATAAGAGCAACCGTTTTGTGAAGAAATATGGGTTGGGTCTCTGTCCACAATTATATGAAAAATTTAACCCGATAGATACGCGGAAAGAAGCAGAACGTATCGAGGCGAACCTAACGAAGAGATTGAGAAGTAAGGGGTACGGTGTTTGGTCGAATTAAAATCTCGATTTTAATGACAACTAACTATTTTTTTATCCAATTAAAACTATAAAAATAAACGGGAAGGTAGATTCAGCTTTGTATATATTAATAAAAAACAATGATAATTTATCTGTAATATTTAAATAATTATTGATAACAAAATATATATAACATATAAACTAATCATTTCATAATGAGACGCTCCGTGCGAATTGGCTTTAGTTTCGGATTAACATCTGGGATCATTGGGACTCTTGGATTGATGGTCGGATTGCACTCTAGTACGAACTCAAAACTGGTGGTCATTGGTGGTATTTTAGCGATAGCGATATCTGAAGGATTTGCTGAGTCGGTTAGTATCCATATCGCGAAAGAATTCGAACAAATCTACAATGGAAGAGAAGTGTGGGAGTCGACATTTACCACCTTTATAAGTAAATTTATTTTTTCATCAGTATTCATTATCCCGGTAATAATTTTTGAACTTCACGTCGCAATTCTTGAGAGTATCTTGTTTGGACTGTTTCTCTTGTTTCTCATAAGTTTAATAACAGCTCGGGAACGAAATGTTGACCCTATTAAATTAATAATAAAAAATATCAGTATCGCAGTATTTGTAGTCATTATAACTCATTTAAGCGGCATATGGATATCTGCGACTTTTGGATGAAAAAAAGGAAAACTACCCCTGCTGAGGAACACGTGCCCATTCTTCAGTGCACCTTAGGAGAGGAGAAAAAATTACTCATATTTCAATTTTTATTCTTCGTATCACTCTTTCTGTGGAGAACAATCAATTCTGCAATTACCACTGTTCAATAATCAATAAAGAGAGAGGAGGAGAAAATCCCTTCGTTACCTCGTTGTTTCCTTTTCTTGACTAGAGTAATTTAATGAAGAAGAGGAGAACTTTTCCATCTGCTGTTTTCATCGAAGAACCAGCTGTCACGGTGATGGTAGTTGCTCCGAAACCGAGGATGAATTTCGATTTGACGACTTGGCCTACACCGGGGTCAAGGATTGCAATGGTTCCAGCAGTATCTTTGCCAATGAAGGCGCCACCACTTAAGGTGATGGTGTAGGTGACATTGGTTGCTGCAACACCACCTGCATTCTTAACAGATGCAGTGACGAAGAATAATCCGCCCTTTATCCATTCGACGACAGGAGCTGGTGCATCAGCGATACTGATGTCATGCCCGTTCGACCAACCGCTTTCCCCACCGTTGATGTCCTTTGCTTTGACACGAATCGTGTAATCGCCAGGCTTGGTATAGGTATAGGCTGCAGAGCCAGGTGTTCCAGAGGCGACCGGTCCAATCCAGTCAGTATAGTTGCCCTCACCCCAGTCGAACTTGTAGGAAACATCTTCTCCTTCAGGATCTGTGGTGGTTGCGGTAAATGTATATTCATTACCTATAGAACCCATGCTAGGACCATCAGGTGC
>JAFGFQ010000027.1 GCA_016930995.1 Thermoplasmatota archaeon
AGAGGTCAAACGGGCTGCTGGCGAGGAGATCCGCGGATGTGCCGAGGAGTTACGCAGGATGCTTTCTGCGGATCTTGGGAAGGATACGAAATAAGATGTTGACACCCTGGGAAATCAAAAAAAAAGAAATGGTTCCTCCACGTCATATGATTCAGATGAACGTCGGAGGTGTATTTTTTCTTCTGAAAATGTTGTTGATGAACCTGGGAACATTGAAGAAGTTGAAGAACCAGGAAAAAAATATTTATAAACGACCATCACCGACCTATACCCTGCCAGTGCTCACCGCGGAAATGAAGAAAAACACATCGGAGGAGAAGTACCTCAGACCGACGTTGTTTTGTAACTGTCGAGCACCAGAGATAATCGCTGTAGCTCATACGCTTGGCGCGTATAAAAAAACCAATCAGGAGTATGCTGAGGCTGCCTTTGAGTTTGCAAAAAGGGAAATTATCCTTGAAATGATTCCATTGGATGATGTCGATGAAGTACTACGTCGAGGCACTGGGACCTGTCTGCATAAGATCTCCGTGTTTATCGCTCTCTGCCGGGCAGCTGGAATACCGGCACGCTACAAGTTCTTTGCCCTGACCATGCTGGATAACTGGATGGGGCCTGCGCTTGACCGGGCACCGCTCATGAAACAGTGGTATGACGCAATGGGGCATTTCTTGTTGCATGGTGAAGGAGAAGCATATATCAATGGAAGATGGGTCACCGCTGATGTTGGTGCAGAGCCACAGCGACAAGCAGCATCATGGATCCCGGTGACAAAACTAGGAGAGGACTCTGCTGGACTGTGGTTATTCCCGATCCCCGGGACGATTTTCCAGAGAGAATCCATCCCAGTTGGTCTTGGGATCCCATCACAACTTCTTATGAAGCGGCTGGTGCCGAACTCTGTGGCGGGTATTAACATTGGAATCCTGGAACAAATCGAGAAAGGCAGAAAGATTATTGAACAATCCGGGGGAGAAGCAGCGTATGATACAGAGGCTCGGAAGAGACGCTCACAGATGGCGGCGAAAACTGAGCTGTTGAAAAACCATGAAAATATTGTCTTTGAAGGGAAGTAAATGGAGAAGAAAAAACATCAGTATCTACGGTATGTGAAATATTTTGGCCCTGGAGCAATCCTAGCATCAATGACCATCGGTGCTGGAAACATTGTATTGGCTCCACGGGTTGGGGCGTGGGCTATTCCTGCATACTCAGCGCTATGGGTCATCACGTTTGCCTTGATCACCAAGGGACTTACTGCTTATTTGGCGACCCGATATTCGTTACTCTCGGGGGAACATATCATGTCGTTGTTTGCTCGCGTGCGCCCCCGTGGTTGGATAAATATCGTATCCATCATCATTGGGTTTGCGTTACTACCATTTATGATTGCGACGTTTCTGACAATCCTTGGAAACGTCCTGACATTGTTTACGAATATCGGTAATTATTTTGTCTGGGGAGTTGGCATCGGACTTCTGATAGCTTTTTTCGGGTTCTTTGGTACGCTTCGGATAATGGAGATAGTACAGTTAGTCTTTGCCGTGTTTCTAGCCATTGGTGCGATTGTCGCAGTCATGGTCGTCAATCCCGAATGGTTGAATGTCTTCCAGGGGTTAGTGACGGTTCAGATCCCTCGGGTTGCTACCTGGGTCACCGCTGAGGATATCATCGCAGTACCAATTTTACTTCAGATAGCAGCGGTGTACGGTACGATGAATGGGGTGTACTCGGATTTCACCGCGTATATCGCCTGGTGGAGACAAAAGACAAACGAGAAAAAAGTCTCTTTAAAGTCTGAGGCGTTTATTGGTATGAAAGTAGATTTGTTCCTCTCACTTCTGATTGTCGCGATTTTTACGATTGCGTTTATGGTCGCTGGAGCCGTAATCCTTGGTCAGAAACAAATCGTCCCCAACGGCATCGATCTTATCTCAGCGCAGCGTGAGATTTACGCTGCGATCAACCCATTCATTGGAATGTACCTGTATCCTTTGGCCGTGCTGGTGGTTATCGGCGGGACAATCTACGCAGGGATGGACGCGGTGCCCAGGATGATCAAGGCATGGGCTGATCCAATTAGTACACGTGTCCAAAAAATCACGTTTAAACGTTTCAAAGGTTATATCGTCCTTTATCTGCTTCTTGTCAGTCTTCCCTTAATGGTCATTGAAAAACCGATTATTCTGATGACCCTGTATCTGTTGTTGACCGGTGTGTTTGGCATGTGGCTGCTTGGATGGGGCGCACTCTGGGCAAACCAGCGTCATCTGCCAAAAGAAGAGCGAATCGGAAAAGGCATGTTTCTTATCTATGTAGTGAACAATATCATCGTCACTATCTTTATTGTTGCTATCCTGATTATCCGATAACCTCTGCTCTTTGTTGATACCATTCAACGAGATCATCTATCGTCGATGTCATGGTATATCGCGGTTTGTAGTGAAGCTCTTGTTCTGCTTTTGTGATATCCAGCTGACGCGCATGTCCAAGGACTTTTACCTTATTACGTGTAAACGGAGGGTTCTGTTTCCTGCGAATGACCCACAAACCTTCGATGAGGCTTGCAAGGAGGTATGCTCTGAGATAGGACCGGTGTGTCTTAGGGGCAGGGACATGAATTTTTTCTGCAAGCGTCTCTATCAATTGTTTTGGTGTACTATCGAAGCTCTTCACATTATATACCTGGCCTGCTGCCTTGTCGGTTTCACAGGAGAGACGCAGACAAAAGGCTACGTCACGGCCATCGGAGATGGAAATCTGTTGTTGTCCGTTTCCGATATAGAATAACCTTCCTTCTTTGAGCGCCTGAATCAGGAAAGGCGCGATTAACGAATCACGTGGACCGATTACCAGTGGTGAGCGAATCGCTGAAACCGTCATATCAAATTTTTTCCCATACGCCCAAATCAATTGTTCAGCTATGAGTTTTGATTCCCCATATTTCGCGGTTGGTTTTTTCGGATACTCTTCTGTGATTGGAATAGCTGTTTTTGGGAACCCATACGCCGCAGCCGAGCTCATGAATATGAACCGTGAAACCTTGTTCTTGATGCATGCGTTAAGAAGGTTTTTCGTTCCATCGAGATTGATATCAAAAAATGTTTTTTTCGGGCCCCAATCCCGCGGTAGAGCAGCAACGTGAAACACCACATCAACGTGCTCACATGCGTGAATCAGTGATATTGGGTCTGTGAGATCACCGAGAGCAAAGGAGGCTTTTTTTCCTTTAAGAGCTTTCGTAGAGCTTGTGGTTCGTCGTAACACCCGAACTTCATATCCTTGTTCTATGAGCTCATCTGTGAGGTGACTGCCGATGAAGCCTGTTCCGCCGGTTACCAGCGCCTGCATGGAAAGGGACAATATCTTCTTGTTAAAAAACCCATTCAGAAAAGATAATATGCTCCTAGTCCTTCATGGACGGACTAGCATGGTAGGCCTAAGAGAGATAAAAGACAAGGGATATTTCCCACAAAGAACCTATCTCAAGCTTATGATTGGTGGCGGTTTATCCTTAAGCAAGGTG
>JAFGFQ010000028.1 GCA_016930995.1 Thermoplasmatota archaeon
ATCGCTGCGTTAAAAAGCGAACTGGAGGACCCACGGTTCCAGGATCAATTCTGGAAGCATGAAATAAAATTACAGTTAAACCTCGGGAAGAAATCGGAGCAGCAGGCACTGGCAAAATACGGTCTGGATTATGTAACCGACACCTATCTTCCTGAGAAACTTGCAGAGATTGGGATGTTAAAAAAGTAAGGATAGTTACAATTCTTGTTTGTGTCCCCAGAGGTCGTTCGGTGGGATCATCTGGTAGCGGAGATTCAGGACTCGGTTTTCATCGATAAGGACGTATGTTTTGCTGAAAATCCCTCCTTTTGCCGCCTGTGGAATCGTATATCGGTAGACTCGTTTACCTTGGATAAATTCTTTTCTTTTTGGTTTTTCTGGGCGCTGACGTTTCATTCGTGGTAATAGATAAAGGAGAAGTAAGATGATCTCTATGGTTAGGATAAGCCCAATGAGGACAATCGCAGAAAGTATCCATTGTTCAAGAGTAAGACCCGCCCAGTTGTACCCCAGTGTGAGAAAATACGTCCCTATCACAACAAGAAGAATCCAGCAAGAGTAAAGAACCGTGACTATGAAAAAGATTTTTGTTGCTTTCAGCAACTTGTTTTTTTGTTTTTCTTCAAGGATTGGTTCTGTTAGCTCCATCTCTTTTCCTACGTGTCCTGTTATAATTCATCATCTTTAAAACCTTTTGTTTTTATATTTATTTAAAGGAGTATGTTTATATAGGACGCTGCTTTCTATTTCTAATGACACGGGGGAGACCATGAAACCAGGTGTAATGATTCGGTTGGAAGGATACTTCGTTTTTCTGCTGCTTCTGATAAATGTTTGTCCATCCTGCTTTGCTCATCTGACCGAGCAAGGTGGATCAACAGGTTGTGCTCAGACGTTGTTTGTTGGTGGGTCTGGTCCTGGAAACTATACAAAGATTCAGGAAGCGATTAACAACGCAAGTCAGGGTGATACCGTGTATGTCTTTGACGACTCAGCACCTTATTATGAGAGTCTGAAAATCAATGTTTCGATTCAGCTTGTCGGTGAAAATCGGAATACCACAAGTATCGAGGGGGGAAACCATGCGATCTCTATTTATGTTGATGATGTCACGGTGAGAGGGTTTCGGATCAGTAATGTCGGTGATTTCTGGAACTGCTGTGCGTTTTATGTGACGTCTCAAGGCAACAACATCTCTAATAATAATATCATAAATAATTTCAGGATGAATGGCGTGTTCCTTGATGGAGCATCCTATAACACGATCTCAGGGAATCTTATAGAGAACAATCGGTACCATGGTATACGATTAGAGTATACTTCGCATAATGTGATAATAAACAATGTGATTGTGAATAACCGTGGATATGGAATTTATTTGTATGAAGCAACAGATAACATCCTGATGGGAAACACGGTGCAGCAGAGTTTTTTTGATGGGCTGATGCTGGGGAATAACAGTGAGGATAACCTGATTTACCAGAACAATTTCATTGGTAATCCTGCCAACGCGTATGATGCAAGTGGGAACAGCTGGGACAACGGTAGTGTTGGTAACTATTGGGATGATTACAATGGTTCCGATGGGGATGGGGATGGGATCGGTGATAGCCCCTATATCATTCCCGGGGGTGCAAGTCAGGATCGATTCCCCTTAGTGGTACCCTATGAACGCCATCCGGATATGATCGATATCATTATCACCGGAGGTATTGGTCTAACCATTTCTGCAAGCAACAGTGGGACTGAGGATATTTTACATTTTGACTGGGAGTCTTCTATCAATGGGGGTTTGCTTCTTGTTCCCTCGCAACGATCTTCTCAAGGGTCTGTGATGTTTCTTGGTGCGGGTCAGGACGTGGTTCTTCAAACGTATCGTGTTTTGTTCGGGGTTGGTATCATTGAGGTCACTGTAAAAGCGGGGAGCAGGAGTGAGTCGTTGAAAGGAGTGTTGTTTTTATTGTTGTTTCTGCCGTTCCCATCATAAGGGATCAGCATGAGAGCGGTCCGATAGCTTCTTTTAGAAATATTTTCAAAACATTTATAAGTCTGGACTGACAAATAGATACATGCTAGTAATAATCTAGCGTTAATGAGGTGAACAACGCGGAGATAAAAATCGTGGGGGCGGTTACTGATGAAAACGCGCTCGAAGAAATAGAGAATATCGCAAAGGTCTTTGCCTATGAGCGGAGAATGAAAGACTACACACCTCTTTTGCATCCAACCTATGAAGCAAAAAAGGTGGAGAAAATCGAGGAGAAAAAAACAGGGGAGAACAAAACGGTTATCGAGAGGTTCCAACCACGCATCCTTGTAAAAGGATTGTGTTAAAACCCCATACGTTACCATGCAGAGGTGTGGGTGGATACCCTCTACATCTTTTTCTTTTATTTTTTACCTATGATACCATATATTTGTTTAATTGAAAAAGTTTAAATTCAACTACGCTTTTCTTCCAACTAAAGAGGTATACAATGGTTGAATTTGAGACACTGAAAGCAGAGGAAGTAAAATTTGGAAAAAATAATTTCATCGAAGTTGCACGGAAAAAAGCCGTCGGTGAAGCGTTATCAAAAGAATTCGTTGCCATTTCCCGAGGATTTTATCTTTCCGACGGGTCTAAGAAATGGAAATCATCTATCACACTACCTGATGAAGAAGACAAACGAAAACAAATTGCAACGTTAATAAACAACCTCTAAGAATTCAATCGGAGAATCGCAACTCCTGATCTCGACAATAAAAAATCGGTGAGTTGCTTTTCTTTTTTTAACGAGTGATATTTCCTATTTGTATTTGATGAAAAATTCCTCGTTTTCCCAAAGCGAGATATCAGGTTTCTTCTTGAAATAATACACCTGGTTTGGTCTGAAGACTGGTTTAAAGACACTACGCTGGTGAACATGTGGTTTTTTCCGAGGTATTTTCCGTTGCTGTTCAAAGAAATGAGGGATCTTCCGGCTGATAAAAAGGCTGACAAGATATTTTGCACACAGCAAGGCAAGCAATACTTCCCCGCAGATAAGCACAACCCCAATCATCCAACCCGTTGTCAAGAATTTCTGGGAGATCTGATGCTGATCGTAATAGAGACGTAACCCTACTAGGGTGACAAAGGAAAAACCGATGAAGAGGAAATACGTCAGATCCAAGGTCAACGGAATCGATTTTTCACCTCGTTTCACAAACCCGTACAATTCATAAAGATGAAGTAAGAATAAAAAGAACGCAGATGGCCCGATGAGCAGGCAGTACATATACAGGGTTTTCTGCAATTCTGTCTGAATCGGACCGTTGAGCAGATAGGAAAATGTCTGAAGGAAGACTGCGACAAGTCCTGCCAGGATCAAGGCAACGAAGCAATGTTGGAGGGTGATTTCCTTGAGGTACTGCTGCATGTCCTTAAGCGGGATTGTTCTGTCTTGTGATTCCTGACTGGATTGTTGAATAGGACCCTCGGTCATATACCCATCACCTCAGTTGTTCCTTCCGGTGATGTAATCGGTTCAGTAGTATAAAAAAATATTCAAGAGGAGTTTAACAAAAAGGGCATAGCAGACATTTTCATTTTAAAGATTCACCTGCATTGTTGTCTGTTTTATTGTGTTCATTACTAGCAGAAAGGGCTTCTCAATATCAAAGCATTCTCTGCGTCTTCATCCTTAACAACAAATAGATTTATTAAGGAGAGTTACTATTGAACCGTTAGGGCGATATTTAGGGGATTTATTCCATGAAGAACACGTCGATTGCATTAGCAGTTTTTCTTTTGACAGTCATCATCCCTCAGGGGTGTTGTGATTGTGGATGCCAGTTGCCAGATGAGGTTGTTGCATCACCGCAGTCACGCAATCCTTGGATCACCGATGAAGACTTCGCCTTGTTGCAAGACCAAGCAGTCCGTCAAGGATGGACGTTTTCGATTGGGAAGAACCCGGCAACAGATCGTCCCTTCTCAGAACTCTGCGGTCTTGTTGAACCGGAGAACTGGTGGAAGGATGCTTCCTTTGACCCCTGTATTCCTATAAATGGGTTTCCATCCCGTTTCGACTGGCGGGATCTGGGTGGATGCACACCGGTGAGGAATCAGGGCGCATGTGGGAGTTGCTGGGCGTTTGGATCAATCGCACCTCTTGAATGCAATATTTTAATTAAAAATCATAAGGAAGTTGATCTCTCAGAGCAATGGCTTGTGAGTTGTAACACCAATGGATGGGGTTGTAACGGGGGATGGTGGGCACATGATTATTTTCAGTGGAAAATGGACCAATGCAATGGTACTGGTGCAGTATTGGAGAAGGATTTTCCCTACAGAGCTGAAGATCTTCCCTGCGAGGGTCCGTACGATCGACCCTATATGATTGATTCGTGGCGTTTCATTGGGTTTTCTCAGGGTGTTGCAGCGACAGAATCCATCAAACAAGCGATCTTGGATTATGGTCCTGTGTCTGTTGCCTGTGCTGTCACTCAGGCGTTCGGGGGATACACCGGCGGGGTGTTTAATGAAAATGATCCGAGTGCACAAATCAACCACGCGGTGACCCTGGTTGGTTGGGATGACAATCAAGGAACGAATGGTGTGTGGTTTCTGCGGAACTCCTGGGGGCCGGGATGGGGTGAGGAAGGCTACATGCGGATTGAATATGGGGTATGCAAGGTCGGGTATGCTGCCTGCTATGTGAAGTATCCGATGAAGACCAAACTTGAAATCAGTGGTGGTCTCCTGGGGATGCGTATCGGAATACGGAATATGGGCAATACGGCCACAACAGATATTCGGTGTAATATTACGATGTCGGGAGGAATGCGCGGGTTTGTCAACGGATCTTTGATAGACACGATTGATTCCCTGCAACCTGGAGAGGTTATCTATGAGCGGTTGCCTTGGTTTGGGTTTGGTCCGGTTGCTATCACCGTCACGGTGCATCCGGATAATGCAGGGAAAACAGCGAAACATACGGAGGGATTTTTATGTGGGCTGTTACTCTTTGTTGTCCGAAATCAATAAATACCTCCTTTGGTGTCATCAGATATATTTTTAAACTCCTGTGGGAATATTCGTTGGGCACGGGGTCGGCATGAAGAAAGAAAATTGCCCGTTCTGTGGACATCGCTGGATTCGAAAATCATCTGAGTCGATGATAGAATGCCCGAATTGTCGGACAGAATATTTTGTTCAACCAAGGCATGAGGGTTTCGAGGAAGAAGACCTCATCGAAGATGAGGACAACATCACTGATGATTTTGAGGAAAGAAATCGGTAGGGTCTCCGTTTTGTATCATTTTGTTCGTATCAGAGTTACATCAATTTTAAAAATAGTCTGTTGTTACCAGTTTTTATGGCTGACCTGCTCTTCGAGGAAAGTTCACTGGTGCTTACTGGTATCTTTATCACGTTCATCTCAAGTTTCCTGTATACGATTAATGCGCAGGGTTTTGTGGCTCGTGGGAAGTATCGGAAGAAGGAGGAGGCGATCCTTATCTTTCTTGGGGCAACGGTGTTTCTTGGGCTTGTGACGCCGTTGATTCATGAGGTTTCGAAACTGACGATTCTGATGGTCCCGATTCCGTCTATTTTTGGGATCGTGCTTCTTGGGACGAATTTTGTTTTGCATTATAGTATCCCGAGTTGGAAGCAGACCTCGACAAAATCAGTCCTTATCTATCTTCTTGGTATTTTTTTAATCGTGCTCGGATTTCTGGTTAATATCTATCTATAAGTCTTAGATCGTTGCGTTTTTTTTTTGTTGTCTTTTCTCGAGAGAGTCGTTTGTAGTGTATGGAGGAATCGAGGCGCTTAAATTAATAGTATAATTTATATACTATGTTTTATATAATAATACATATGAAGAAGAAATATGAGGTGAACTAATGGACCCGTTTCTCCAATTCATAATAGGCCTCCTACTTGCGATCACCCTCCATGAGCTTACCCATCTGCTCACCATGATGTACTACAAAATACCATTCAAAGCAATCGTGCTAACCAAATATTCAGCGATAGGATTTCTCGTGGACAACGAATCATACATCGCAGACAACAAAAAAATAGCGTTCCTCTATTTTTCACCACTGGTCTGGTGCTTAATGTACTTCATTAACCCCAGTGAACCATTCTTCCTGATGTTCCCCATCGTCAACATCTTCGGTGGCGTCGGAGATTTCTACAACTTCTTCAAACTCATCATCATCCCACCAGAAAAAAGAGCTGAGCTGGCAAACAAAAGCGACGAAAAGGTCCTGAAAAAAATCATCTGGCGGAAAGATATCTCACCGAACAGCAGGTTTATGAGCGGCCGATAAACCATTTTTTTTTCTTTCGAGATGGAAATGGTTATTGTTCTTTTTCAAGGACGACTTTCTTTTCAAAGATAGAATCCGTGATATCAACGTTTTGCCCATCAGGTGTTAAACCAGGGGGTGGTTCTTTTCCTTCTTCTTTTATTTTATACCGGGCGCATTGTTGATGATTTTCTTTCGACAGACAATAGTGGTAGGTTGGTCCGGTGACATACGTATAGATGGCGGGATCCTTGTTTATTAATTTGAAAAACTCAGGGACATCATCGGGGAACATATTCAGGCAAGTGGTAAGATATTTACAGCGGAAATCACTTTGAAGGATGTTATAGACCAGGCATTTCCGATACCCTTCACCTGACTCACATGCGGAGAAATCTTTGTATTGAATAATCGCTGGATATGTTCGTATACAATCCCTGGTAAAATCAATATAATACGGGCAACCCATAACCACTCACAACTGCTTCAAATCATTGAAGATGATAAAAATCTTTTGTCGTGATAATACATATCACTTCCTCACTCGTCACTAGATGATCATTTTTCAAAAAAAGAAAAGAAAGCTTTAAATCAACAAGGACTATAAGAATCACAGGGGATCGTCCAATGAAGAAAAACCTACTACCATTCCTAATAGCACTCTTTGTTTTACCTCTTATTCTGGGATGTACTACACAAAGCACTGATGTACAAATAGAACAGAACACATCCGGAGACTCTGGGTATAACGATCCGATGGGATTGCTTCCTCGGTTTAAAACAACCCACATGGTTCCCATGCGTGACGGGGTGATGCTGGCAACAGACGTCTATCGACCGCTTTTTCGATCACTCACACCCCATGCAACATTCCTTATTAGAACACCCTATGACAAGGAGAACGCTGCGTTCGTCGGCATCATCGGAATCCTCAAAGGATGGCCGACCATCATCCAGGATATGCGTGGACGGGGCGCATCAGAAGGTGTTGACACCGGTTTTAAAAACGACAGCGTTGATGGTGCTGATACACTCGCATGGATCGCGAATCAGTCCTGGTCTAATGGGAAGATCGTCACCTATGGACTTTCTGCGTTAGGCATCGTCCAGTACTGCGCTGCTGGTGTAAACCCTCCGAATCTGACCTGTCAGTATATCCAGGTCGCCACACCCAACCTCTACAAACACGCAGCATTCCAAGGAGGAGAGTTCAGAAAAAACCTGGTGGAGGACTGGCTGGAAGACCAACAGAGTGACTACCTTCTCCAGGAGATTAAGGAGAACGAGAACTTCACGTTGGGATACTGGGGGAACGTGACCCTTGATGATAACTGGGAGGATGTCAACGTTCCAGCGATCCATATCGGAGGATGGTACGATATCTTCAGTCAAGGAACCATCGAAGGATATCTCGGGTATCAACACAAAGCAGGACCAGGGGCGTTAGGAAAATCAAAATTGATCATGGGCCCCTGGACGCATACCGGTTTTCTCTCACGAAAACAAGGAGAGCTTACGTATCCACGTAACTCCCTTGATCGGTTTTCCCTTCAGATGTTCCAGGATATGGTCCAGTTCTACGCCTTGAACAAAACCGATGAGTTTTCCGATTGGCCGACCGTCTCGTATTACGTCATGGGAGATGTGACAGA
>JAFGFQ010000132.1 GCA_016930995.1 Thermoplasmatota archaeon
TAGTACAAGGCAGCAGGAACCGTCAGGGCACTGTAAAACTGAAGCACAATGCCGCCATCACCAAAATCAGCTGTCGTCAGACCGGTGAATGCGTGCAGACCGACCGCTGCACATAAGACCCCGATGAGATACCAAGGATAGAGTTTAAGATACCAGGGAAGCGTCTTTTTTTGATGACCTGATTCTTTGAGTTGTGTCTCTTTTTTATGAAAACGGGCAAGGATGTAGGGGATGAATGCAAATAACGCGATGCCTAACAACGCCATATACAGTCCTGCCTCGACACTCCATTCAGGAATAGCAAGCATCGCTCCTCCAATGAACGCTGAGCTACGACCTTGGTTTGTGAGGATAGTCTTTATGATATTCGTACGTGCTACCTCAGACTGCGTCAGATGACGTGTTTTATGATACGCGTATGTGAAGGCAAGGAGATACATCAAGAAAATCGTGATGCAGATGACCACAGAAAAACTGATTTGTTCAGCCCCAAAGGTGGTGTTAAGAAAGATACGGAAGAAAAGCACAGGGACAAAGAAAAATAACAAGATCAACCCAATTTTTTTCATGATGGCATCGATCCGTTCACGGGGTATTATGAATGAGAGAAGTATTGTGACAAAAAAACCAATCACTATCCAAATTAGTGTGTACAGACCGCTGATATAGGGTAAGGCTTGTGTCAAAAAATCAATAATAATGGTTTTCACCTCAAGATGTCCTTAGCGTTCAATAACCCGTTTTGCTTTTCCTGTGCTCCGAGGGAGTGTCTTCGGTGGAATCGTATGAACCGGGACATGTAAATTTAAGATCCGGTAGATCTCATTTTCAGCTTTCGTTTCGAACTCATCAAGATGACCCTCCCGGTATCGCTCCTCGGATGGTTCTACCTCGACAGACAAGGAATACATATCTCCTTGTTTTGTTTTAACGATCTGATAGTTATCACTGACTCCAGAAACCTGCATCAATGCTGCCTCGATTTGTGAAGGGAACACGATCACTCCTTTAATCTTCATCATATCATCACTTCTGCCTTTTATCCTTGATTGGATAGGTAGCGTCCGTCCACATTCGCAAGTCTCATCAGAGATGGACGCGAGGTCTTTTGTCCGGAATCGAATCGCTGGAAACGCCTCTTTCGTCAAGGTAGTGTACACCAGTTCTCCTTCCTCTCCGTACTCAAGTGTTTCGCCAGTGTTTGGATCAATCAGCTCAGGGTAAAAGTGGTCCGCGTTGATATGTAATTTTTTATACTCACATTCGGAAACCACACCAGGGCCGATCAGCTCGGTAAGCCCGTAATGCTCATGGGCAGCGATCCCCCAGCGCCTTTCGATGCTCCTACGCATCTCCTCACTCCAGGACTCTGCCCCAAACACCCCAAG
The DNA here is from genome assembly GCA_016930995.1 of Thermoplasmatota archaeon. Next base: position 1,389 of record JAFGFQ010000132.1, read on the forward strand.
ACGTAGTTTGAAATCCTTTGCAGGGTCAAGTCCTTTTTCCTCAGCAACCTCTGCGATATGCAATGAATACGATGGTGTACAGGCAAGTGCGGTACTGCCGAAGTCACGGAGGATATCGATCTGACGCTCTGTGTTCCCAGATCCAATGGTAATGACCATGGCCCCTATCTTCTGTGCTCCTTTTTCAAAACCATGAGCACCGGTGAACAAACCATACCCATAGGCGTTCTGCATGATATCATGGCTTCGGAGACCATTTGCATATAAGGCTCGGGCCATCATCTCCCCCCAGAGCTCCGCATCGTTTCTTGTATACGGCCCGACAACGGGTTTTCCGGTTGTCCCTGAAGATGCATGGACTTCAATGATGTCGTCAAGTGGAGTACAAACCAACCCGAAGGGGTAATATGCACGTAAATCCTGTTTTGTCAAAAAAGGGAGTTTTTCGAGATCCTGTAAGGTTTGGATAGAATCAGGTTTCATCTTTGCATCTGAAAGTTTCTTATGGTAGAATTGATTCTTCTCATAGACGTATTTTATTAATTTTCGTAAGCGTTTCAGCTGTAGGTTTTGTAGTTCAGGGAAAGGCATGGTTTCGTTTTTACGGTCCCAGAAGTCCTGTTTCATCAAAAACACTCCTTTTTGTTAGCGTAAATACAAAAATCATCTATAAGGGTTTCTGAACGAAAAATAAAGAAAAATATAAATCAACATACTTGTTTTGCTTCTTTTAAAAAAAAACTGTTTACAGTCATATTTGGAGGAGGTATCTATGGATTTAATCCTTGGAATGGATATAGGAGTATTCCTGGCCTGGATCGGAACATTATTAGCTGCTGTTCTCTGCATCGTCTACGGAATTTATTATCAATTTATTAAGAAGACAACAGAAGCACAACGATCGGTTCCAACCAAAGAAAAAGAAAAGGAACAGGAGGAGGATTCCTAATGGATTTGGTGTTTTTTGTTGTTCTCATGGCATTATTTGCTGCGGTGTTCATATTCCTAGGATACCTTGGATATAAAAAGACGAAGACCGCAGAGGATTATTTTGTCGCAGGAAGAACAATGGGGTCCCTGATCATAGCGTTTTCCTATGGAGCCACGTTCATCAGCGCTGTTGCTTTAATCGGTTTCTCAGGTATTGCTTCCATCTATGGGCACTCTATCCTTTGGCTTGCGTTTCTGAACATCTTTGTCGGCATCTTCATCGCCTTTGTCGTCTATGGTCTTCGTACACGAAAGATGGGGATCGCGCTGAAGGCTATGACACTGCCTGAGCTTCTTGGAAATCGATTTGATTCGATACGACTGCAGCAAGTCTCTGGTTTGATCATCGGTGTCTTTATGATAGCGTACACCTCTGCGGTGTTCCTCGCAATTGCATCTTTGTTTCAGATCACGTTTGGCGTCCCTTATTGGGTCTGTGTCGTTATTTTCACGGTGATCGTGGGGATCTACCTCATCGTGGGAGGATTATACGCGGTGATGTGGACCCATGCGGTCCAAGCAATCGTGATGCTCATCGGCATGATCATCCTTACCGTCGGCATTTATGCCATGCTAGGTGGTATTGGGCCTGCTCATGAGGCTGCAGCAGCCCTCACCCCGGAAATGCTTCAAAGCATCGGAAGCCCGGCAGCGACCCAGGCACCGAATGGTCTTACCTCGATGCCACCGGTTTTGTCCCGACCATTTATGATGATCCTTACCTTGATATTTGGGGTCGGCATCGGAGTCCTTGCACAACCGCAACTGATTATCAGATACCTGACCGCAAAAAATGAAAAAGCACTGCGTCTTGCAATCCCCTATGGTGGTGTTTTTATCCTGCTGATGACCTTTACCGCTTTTAGCATCGGACCGCTCTGTAATGTCCTCTTGTACCAGAACGATATCAGTTATCCGACAAAACTGGTCGCAGGGGTAGCCACCGCCAACCCAGATGCAGTCATTCCAACCATCATCAATGAGCTGTTTCCCACGTGGTTCGTGTTAATTTTCCTTTTTGCCATTCTTGCTGCCGCAATGTCTACCGCTGCAGCCCTCTTCCATACCGCTGGTGCCTCCATCGGCAGAGATGTCTATGAGAAATCAATGAAACGAGAAGTGTCACCACAGAAATCTATCCTGATTACCCGCATCGCCACGTTCGCTATCGTCATTGCAACATTGATCATCACGTTAAACCCCTTAGATGTGGTTGCGTTCATGACCGCGTTTTTCTTCGGGCTGATGGCCTGTACGTTCCTTGCACCTTACACTCTTATGCTGTACTGGAAGAAAACCAACAGGACCGGGGTCTGGGCAGGGATGTTGGGCGGGTTCTTATTCACAATGGCTTGGTATATCCTTATTTATTTTAAAACTGCTCCAACCATCATTGGCTCATCACTGATAGGGGATTATATGATCAATATGCTTGATCCTATCTTCATCGGCTTACCTTTGTCGTTTTTCCTTACAATCCTTGTCAGCAGCATTACCAAGAGAGATGCCACAGAAGAGTCTATCATGAATAAAAGCTTTGAAAGCCTCTCACAAAACGACTCATAAGCCTTTCTTAATGCGAAGTTGGTTTCTATGAAAATCCTAATACTTGGTGCTGGAATGATGGGTCGTGCGATTGCGTACGACCTGGACAGATACTCACATTTTGATGAAATTCTCATTGGTGACAGCGATGTGCATCAACGTATCTCTGCGGGACGGTTTCTTAAAAACACCCATGTCACTCTGGTACGCCTCGATGTGAACCGTGCTGAGTCGATCAAACAGTATTTAAAGAAGGGAGATGTCCTCATCTCAGCGGTTCCCTATCGATATAACCTTAGGTTAGCTTCAATAGCGATACAAGCTCAGATGCACTTCATAGACCTGGGTGGCAATAACACTATTGTTGAAAAACAACGTGGTTTGTTCAAAAAAGCAAAAAACAACAAGGTAACCATCATCCCTGATTCTGGATTGGCACCAGGGCTTGTCTCCGTTATCACCCATGATATTGTTGATAACTTCGATACAATTGATTTTGTCAAATTACGGGTCGGAGGACTCCCTCGTCACCCTCAACCGCCTTTTAACTATCAAATCGTTTTTTCACCCTATGGTTTGATCAATGAATATGTTGAGGATGCCAGTATTCTTGA
>JAFGFQ010000133.1 GCA_016930995.1 Thermoplasmatota archaeon
ATTCTCTTGGATAAATTGGTCTGAAATTGGCAGAGAAGAACTCTTAAAACGATATCTTTTTGAAAAATATATGAAAACAGGGGAACTCACAAAAGATGAAGAAAAGTTTTGCGAACAGATTGACTGGCACCCTGTTGATGAACTCCCGGTAAAAAAAGAGTTTAGAAAAAAATTAGGCGAGATAAGAAAAGGTAAGTATTCCAAACCTATGAAACCTGATCAATTAAAACAATGGTTTAAAGATCTATGAGCTTCCGCATCATCATCTCTGATGATCTGAGGAAAACATTGGTTCTTTTAAAAAGAAAAGATAAAGCGATGTTCCAAATGGTTGAGAAGAAAATATTACAGATCGCCTCTTTAGACTCTGTTTCCGTTCGGCATTTTAAAAACCTTCGGAGTCCACTAAGCGACTTCAAACGTGTCCATCTTGGCAGCTATGTTCTGTTATTTCGTGTCCAAGCGGACAATATCATTTTCGATACATTAGAACATCACGATAAAATTTATCAACAAAGACGATGAAAAACGTATTGATTCATTTCCATTGATCTATGAAATTGTAAATCATCAGGTTATAATCTGAACAAAAAAAAACATGATTCATATGAATACTGTTATGATGTTATTCTCTAATATGGGGCATTGAACCTCTATCAATCATTCCCTTGGGGAGCACTGACTCACGTCTAAAAGGAGTAACTATGTATAGGAACGCCACTTTTTAGAGTATGCTGATAATACTACCGACCGTTGCTATTATCTTCATTTATGCAGTATAATCTATATAAAAAATATTTGAACTTTTTTACTATTTCTCTTATATTTTACCCGCTATTTCTTGCGCCCATGCCTTGGCTTTCTCAGGTTTTAGGGTGTCCTTTTCTTCACCAGGTTGAATCCACTTCTCTGGTATTTTCCCCGGGAATGAAATCAGGGAAACAACGTTAAGATTATACTTGTTCACTTGTGGTTTTAAGAATTTCTCAACTGCTTGTTCAGGGTCTTTTATTGCAGTTCCGCTTGAAAGGAACAAAAATAAACGCTTCTGTTTCAAGGATTTCTGTTTCAGGACTTTCTTCCAGCGTCGATACACCATGAACATTTTTACCCCAGTTCCAACAATGATATTGTCATAGGGTTTCATATCAGGGATCGTGTCCTTAAGATTAATGAAATCGACTTCTATACTATTTTTTCTAAGGGTTTCTGCGATTATCTGTGCATATTTTTCTGAAGCACCTTCTTTGGTATAATATGCGACGATTGTTGTAGTTGTCATTGTACCTCACCTTGTTGTTTTTTTCATCTCGCGGTGCAACCACCAGACCGCACCGACTGCGAGAGGAATACCGAAGATGACAGCCATCCACAGAAGAATCGTAAGATAAGAATACACAAGATAATCAAACGTCCATGACGCAAACGGGGTGTTCCAATTACCGTCTATGTATACTTTGATTACGAATCCAATATTTATCAAAAAGGTTAGTGCGCCTCCGCCGTCCCTGCCTCGTGACTTTTTGCCAAACAAATGCTCGCGTCGATACTGCTGTCGTTCCTCGAGAGGTAATTTCTTCCACCAAAGGAAATAAACCGCTGCGATGAAAACGATGATGGGGATGCCGATCATGACTATCTCCCAGAAAAGAGTGTGCAAAAGAAAATTTATCAGATATCTCATCGTCCATAGGTTTAACGTTTGAGGGATAAGGTTTGTAGCTTGTGCGTTTCCGACAAACCATAAAAACACCAGAATTGCACCGATCACTGCAAGAATAGCAGCGGCAATCCAGACAACCAGCATAGTCCAATGCTTTTGAACAAATATCTTCCATATTTTTATATCTGGTTCTGCATCTGGTTCTGTCATACTATCTTCTCTCCACCGTTGAAATCATTAACAATAACAACAGCTTGTATTCACCCATTCTATATAACGATTTGTATTGTTTCATTCATGCCAGGAAGCAAAGTAAATCGATGAGCGTTCGCCCCAAACAGAAACGTTTTCATTTCACAGAAAAAATCATTGTAATGTTGAATTATGCAGTCATCTAAAATACTTACCTAAGAAGAAAGAAAAAAAAGAAGAAAAAAGGTACTTTTTTAAAATTTTACATCAATGGATTTTATTGAGGTAGCTGCACCGGTTCTGTTGGTTTGCTTTCGTAAAATGCAATCAGCAGCAGGATGAATGACACCCAAATGAGTACTATTCCAATGAGGATGATGGTCAATAGTGCGCCGACAAAGAACACGGTTCCCGTAGTATGAAAGAGTTTGACGTTGGTTTTTGTGGAAAGAGCATTCATACTTTTCTTGAAAAAGAGGGATGCAAGTACAGTACACGCGAACAGGATAACAATCCCAAGAGCGATTATTCCTAGGAACGGAAGAATATTGCTGGGAGTAATCATGGTTTGCCAGTCTATCGATTGGAATGATTGCATATCAGTAAAACTGTTGATTCCTAGTGAGGAGAGAAAATCCATCGCCCCATAGAAAATAACACCGATGAAAACAACACCACCGACGATTTCAAAGACAACGGTATACAACGCGTGTTGGAAAACATTACCGTCTTTGTATACTTCCGCATATCCTTTTAGGGCAATAAGCACTAATATGACGCCGACAATCATAAAAAGCCAGCCAACGGATGGGATGATTGTAAGCACTATCAGTAATGCACCGATGATTCCTAACAGCCTTGATGTTTGTATCTCCATTTTTTTCCACCTCATTGTTACTTAATAACGGAGGCAGGTTGATATCATTGAGAGTAATAAACATTCCGCCTCTCTTTCACAGGGAGATGTCTATTATTTTTTCCTTAGTTTCACCTTGGAGGAATAGGCGAACACCCGTCGCATGTGTTAAAAAAGAGATATGTTTTGTTTTGAGAAAAAGGGATGCGGCGGTTCATCATTGGTTTTTTACTTGGTTTCAGACCATGCACTTTTCCTAATCGTAACAATAATTAAAGTAGAAAAAACTGTTACTTTTTAGCTGTATTCATTTTTTTTATAAAGGTGTTAATTGGTATTCTTAACTGTTTGGATTATGTTTAAATACGAGCTGCACTATAGAGAAATCCAACACGGGGGATATGATGAGGGAGAAC
>JAFGFQ010000006.1 GCA_016930995.1 Thermoplasmatota archaeon
AAAGCTGAATCGGTCCGTAATCAAATCAACAGATATCGATAAGGATGCTCAGACGAAAAGTTAAAGAACTGAAAGTGGTATGTTTTGTTATCCTTGATACGAAGATCTCCATGAGAGCATGATTGGAGAAGCAAGTTCAAGGTAACAGTTGATATCGATTAGGGTCCCTCTCTGATCCGGTTGACGTAACGTCCAGAAATGAAAAAGAGGATAACCACGATATCATAGAACTGTCGCGAGAAGCGCTGCAGGATTCTCCCGCTGCTGCTTTCTGTGGAGGATGCTGCGTCACCACACCCAATTCAATCACTGTATGTTTTGTGTTGGGTGACAGCGACAATATTAATACTATTATTCTGCCGGCGTGGACTCATGCTTGGTTGATTTTCTAATAGACTTAGCATTCTGTTTTCAAGGTTCTTTATAGATACTATTATATCCTGCTAAACCATATCATTGGCAGGCAAAAACTATAAAAGTCATTTTTGACTTCGGAGGAAGATTCTCAACGATGTGAAAGAAAAAAATGAACTTAAATAAAAACGAAAAGCTTATAATAACGAGGTAGGTTTTACGGTTAAAAATAACGTATTAAAACAGCAAAAATCCAATTACCATATGCTCTCGATGAGCATGAAAAAGTATTTGGGAGTAGAACTTATCAATAAAAACGGAACGCACTATTGGTGAGGACAAGAGGAATGAAAATTGCAATGATCGGCTGGGAATACCCGCCATTCAAAGTGGGAGGCTTAGGTACCCACTGCTATGGGTTGACCCATGGTCTTGCCGATAAGAATATTCACGTAGATTTCTTCATGCCGAAGCTGAGAAAAAAAGTAAAGAGTGATAACAAGAACATAAAAATCATCGAGGTTGGTGAAGCAGAGGTATACCCCTACGACCGGCCTGATGATAAGGAACTTGGCGGTAAGTTCTTCGATGCCGTCTATCGATATAATGATCTTCTGGTTCAACGAGTGAAGGGTAAATACGATTTGATACACTGTCATGACTGGCTCACCATGAAGGCCGCGGTTGCTTTAAAGGAGAAATTAGGGGTTCCCCTTGTTTTAACGGTACACTCGACCGAATACGACCGGTCCGGGTGGATCTATCCGAACCAATGGTTCATCGATATCGAGCGGGAAGGTATGCAAAAGGCTGATCGCATCATCGCTGTCAGCGAGTTCACCAAACGCGTTGTTGTTGAAAAATACGGGATCGACCCAGGGAAAATTTCGGTTGTTCACAATGCTGTCTATCCCATCGGGGAAGGGGAGAAACGCAACCTTGTCCTGTTCCTCGGGAGACTGACGATACAGAAAGGCCCGGAGTTTTTCCTTAAAACAGCAAAAAAAGTCCTCGAGTACGAGGACGCCCGGTTTGTGATAGCCGGGATTGGTGATATGATGCCTCGGTTAATCGAGCAGGCCGTCCACCTTGGCATCTCGAATAAGGTGATTTTTACCGGCAAGCTCACTGAAGAGGAAGTCAAACATATCTATAAGATTTCAAGCATTTATGTCATGCCGTCGGTCAGTGAACCGTTCGGTATCACCGCCCTTGAGGCGATCTCTGCCGGAACACCGACGATTGTGTCAAAAAGTGCAGGTGTCTCCGAGGTGCTGAAGAATTGTTTCAAAGTCGACTTTTGGGATACCGATGAGATGGCAAACAAGATTATCGCACTTTTACGCTATGATTCTTTACGCGATGCTATGAGGCAAAGTTCAAAAAGGGAAATACAATTATTCACCTGGGACCGCGTCGCAGAACGAACGCTTCAGGTCTACAGGGGTCTTGCCTAATATGCCGTCCATATGTTTCTATTTCGAGGTGCACCAACCATTTAGATTGAACCATTTTTCTGTCTTCAACATAGGTAACACGAGGGATGTCCATTCTACGTATTTTAACCAGCATCTCAACAAAAAGATTTTTGAAAAAGTGGCTCACAAATGTTATCTTCCGACCAATAATCTGTTGCTTGACCTGATTCGCCAGTACGATGGGAAATTCCGCATCTCCTACAGTCTTACGGGTACATTTATTGAGTACTGTGAAAATTACCTCCCTGAGCTTATCGACAGTTTTAAGGAGCTGTTTAAAACTGGGGCCGTGGACCTCATAGAGGAGACCTATTTCCATTCTCTCTCTGGTCTGTATGATGAGCTTGATGAGTTCGAGGATCAGGTCAAGATGCATCGGCAGATGATCCGCAGGATCTTCAACTACAAACCAAAAGTGTTCCGGAACACGGAGGCTATCTACGATAATCGAATCGCCCGGAAAATCGCTGACCTTGGATATAAAGGGATCATCACGGAAGGCGCAGAAAGGATCCTTGGATGGCGTTCACCGAATTTCGTCTACAAACCAGTGAACTCCAACATCAAAGTCCTCTTACGAAACTATAAACTCAGCGATGATGTCGGGTTCCGGTTCTCAGCCCGTAACTGGCCTGGGTTCCCCCTTACAGCGGATAAGTATGCGAACTGGATGTCCAATTCCTTTGGTGATGTTATCAACCTGTTCATGGATTATGAGACCTTCGGGGAACATCAGTGGGTGGAAACCGGTATTTTCGAATTCCTCAGGCATCTCCCTGGCGAGGTGCTGAAACACGATAACCTTGATTTTGCGACCGTTAGTGAAGCAGTGGAACGCTACACCCCGGTTGGCGACATCGATGCGCCCTGGGCGATCTCCTGGGCTGATGAGGATAGGAATGTGTCCACGTGGCTTGGGAATAATATGCAGATTGCGTGTTTCAACGAGTTAAAGGACATTGGTAAAAAACTGAAGCGGAAAGGAGACAGAGACCTCCTGTATATCTGGAGACTCCTCCAAACATCAGATCACTTGTACTATATATCGACAAAGGGTTTTGAAGATGGAAACGTTCATGCCTACTTCAGTCCCTATGACATCCCGTATGATGGGTTTATTAACTACATGAACATCCTTCAGGATCTAAAGGAAAAAGCAGAACACCGGTGAGGAGACAAAACCGTCCATGAAGATTGTGCATTTTTCGTGGGAGTATCCACCAGTTATTTACGGGGGGCTTGGCACCTTTGCTACTGAGATTACCAAAAAACAGGTTGAATTCGACCATGACGTGACGGTTTTCTCCCTGAACAAGGACAACGCTCTTGAGACATCAGATCAGATGAACGGTGTCGAGGTCTATCGACCCAAAACACTTGATCTGAGTAAACCGTTCTACCTCTGTGCAGACCATGAACTGCGCTCATGGGGGCCGTATTTTACATTTTTTGCTGATGTTCTCAGCTACAACATTATGTCTGCATCAAAGCTTGTGAACGTGCTTGTTCGTAAGAACGGACGGACATTTGATATTGTTGATGCACACGACTGGCTTGGGATCATGGCTGGGATGGTGGCAAAAAAAGAGCTTTCCCTGCCCTTGATATTCCACGTGCACTCCACCGAGGTTGGACGATCAGTCGGACGGGGCTCTCATACAATAAAGGATATCGAATACGAAGGAGGTCAGGTGGCTGACTGTGTGATTACCGTCTCCAACGCTATGGCAGATGAACTGCTGAAACTTGGTTTTCCACAGGATAAGATCCGGCCGTGTTGGAACGGAGTCGACCCGTCGAAATATGACCCAAAAAAGGTTTCAGAGACACAGCGGCTCGCGTTACGTCACAGTTATGGGGTACAGGACCATGAGTCTCTTCTGTTTTTCATTGGTCGTCTGGTCACTGTCAAAGGGATTGATAAGTTAGTACGAGCTATGCCCCTCGTCCTGAAAGAGTTCCCTAACACGAAACTGCTGATTCTTGGCATCGGTGATATGCAAAATGAACTTCAATCCATCGCTGATGAACTAGGGATCCATGATAAGGTCATCATGAGGAACGAGTTTGTCAACGAGGAGGACAGGATTCGTCATTATGCTGCGGCAGACGTCGTGGTTCTCCCTTCGTTATATGAACCCTTTGGTATTGTTTGTACCGAATCCTTGTCCATGGAAAAACCAACTGTTGTGGGTGCACGGGGGACGAACGGGATGAGAGAACAGGTCATTCCCTCCGGTGAGAAGCAATGTGGTATCCATGTGAACCCCTTTGAACCAAAAGATATCGCCTGGGGGATCATCCAGGTCCTTCAATCACCTGATAAAGGTGTGCAATGGGGGAAGAACGGAAGGGAACGGGTGTTGGCTGAATTCAGTTGGGATGCAGTCACGAAACGAACAATCACTATTTACAAAGAATTTCTGCGATAAGTTTTTTCAACGATAACATATATGGTTTTTCGGTCAGGAGATAATCATGAGAGAGTGGATTGTCACAAACGGACTTGGTAGTTATGCATCCTTAACTCATTCAGGGGAATCCACAAGCAAGTTCCACGGGTTACTTGTCGCTAGTGTAGAACCACCGACAAAGCGATGGATGTTTGTTTCCAATGTCAGCGACAGGATTCAGATCAAAGATACTGTCTACTCATTGAAAGGTCAGAAATGCAAGTTCTTGTTCGATTTCTTTCCCTCACTGGTTTATACGTTCAATGAGGT
>JAFGFQ010000134.1 GCA_016930995.1 Thermoplasmatota archaeon
GAAAACCGCGGTAAAAGAAATAAAGATACGAGCGGTCGAGGCTACCAGTGGTGTTCCATCGGAAACAAGGCAGGTCTTTCCAGATGGAACGAATGATTTTGAACGGATTTTACCTGGGCCGAACCGAATGTATCCAGATACTGATACACCACCTACACCAATATCTCAGAAAACCTTAGAAGACATTAAAAGGAAAATGCCAGAGCCCCTCTGGGAATGCGAAAAAAGACTGCAATCCCTTGGTCTTCCGCCTTCCCTTGTTTCTTCGTTGTGTATCTCTGAAAATTTGAAGGTGTTCAACACAGTGGTAAGTACATTGAACGTCAAACCAACCCTGGTTGCGGTAACCTTGGAAGAAACATTTAAATCACTAAAGAGAAAAGGAAAAAATCCAACGTCTTTATCTGGCGAGGTCCTGCATCAAGTATTTACACTCCTTAGTGAAAATAAAATTAGCAAAGAGGGGTTACCTAGCATCCTTGCGTTTCTGATTGATAACCCAAACAAGACGGTACAGGATGCTCTAATAGAATTACAGATAGAGCCTCTTTCCCTTAAAGAAGTTTCAAGAATCGTTGATGAAGTCCTCGTAAAGTGTTCCAATCCTACGATAGCTGATTGCACTTTTCAAAGGGTCATGGGCGAAGTAATGAAAATCGCTCGAAATCGGATCGACGGTCGAATTGTCAGTGATGTTGTGAAAACTAAATTGATGTCCCACTAAAAAAAGGGAAGCTTTATTCTTTTTTTTCTTCTTTTTCCTCCTTCGAAATCCCGTCTTTTACTCCTTTTCCGAAGGCTTTCACTGCACCCCACCCTTTTTTTACCCCCTTTCCAATGGCTTCCCCAGTTTTTTCAGCAGCTTCTTCCACAGAGCCTTTTTTTTCATCACCCATTTCTTTATTCCCCCTATTTTTCTTTTTGTACGATAAGCGGATTTGGTCCAAGTTTTTTTATCTCTGCGACAAATTCAGTAACAATGCTAGCGAACTTCTGTCCCTCCGATGCAGAGACGTATTCAAACCGAACTCTTCTCGGATCAATCCCGAGTTCCTCTAATAGTTTTTTCAGTAATTTAACCCTTCGGTTCGTCTTATAGTTCCCTGATTGATAATGGCAATCGCCTGGATGACATCCCGCGATGAGGACCCCATCGATTCCTTTTCGTAAAGCTTCAAGTACGAATGATGGGTCTACCCGGCCAGAGCACATGACACGTATTGATTTAAGGTTCGCTGGGTACTTCATCCTGCTTGTTCCTGCTAAATCTGCTCCAGCGTAACTGCACCAGTTGCAAAGGAACCCTAGGATGTTTGGTTCGAATTCTTTTATCATGTTTTTCTTCCTCTACGTGTTTTTTAACTCCTTAAGAACAAACGAAACAGCGGTAGGGACCGCGGCAGCAACCTCTCTGCTGAGGTTTTCTCCAAACTCAGTGGTGTTTTTCACAACGATTCCGATGACCACAATCTCCGAGGGAAGCTGTGTTTCCCCAAGGCAAGTAGCAAGAAGTAAGGCTTCGGAAAGCGAGACATCATGCGGGTTGCTGGAATGAAGATCTGGCGATTTTTTGAGGAGAAAACGGATGACTTCCCCTGGTCTGGTTTGTTCCTGCTTGATTGCATCGACAAGGATGACTTTGTCAAACCCTCGGATGATGTCTAGCAAATTCATCCCACCGGTGTAAGCGATATCGATGGCGACTTCTGTATCTTTGACTTGTTCTCGTAGTTTGTTGATGACATGGATCCCCACTCCATCATCCTGGAGAATCGGGTTTCCAATACCAAGCACGATTGTTCTCATACTCATCCTTTATGTTCTTGAGATTGTTCTCGTGAGACTCTTTTTATGATCGTAAATATTGACTGTCAATGGCATCCCACCAGGCAGTGAATGGGTTGCGCACCCAAAACAAGGGTCATAGGCACGAAACGCCATTTCGATTTTATTAAGCAAGCCTTCGTTTACGTTTCCTTTTTTAATAACACCTTTGGCGGCATCACGGACGGACATGGTGATTGCACCAGCATTGTTCGTCGTTGCCACAATCAGGTTTGCTTTCTGGACAAGTCCGTTTTTATCAAGTTTATAATCATGGATTAATGTACCTCGGGCGGCTTCAACAACGCCGCAGCCAGCACTAGGTGTGCCTACCGGATTTCGGATGTGTGTTGAAGTGATATCGGGGTCCTCGATGAGTTCTTTTGCCCGTTCGGTTATATATAAAATCTCTATGAGGCGAGCCCAATGGAATGCAAGGGTCGAGTTGACTGGTTTTCCCCCCAGGGTGTCGTACATGCGTTTGTATTCTTTGTCTGCTTGTGGGGTGGCCATACCCTCTGCCGCGTTCAATCTCCCGAGCGGCCCAACACGATAGATGCCACTTTTTTTCCCATCGGTTAATCCATGCCACCCGACAGCCTTTAGGTAGGGAAATTTCATGTAACTCCATTCTTCGACCCGCTCTGCGATATGGTTGGTGTAGTCTTGTACTTCAAACTTCTCAACCTCAGATGCCTCCTGGTCGGTGACCCGTATCATCCCGTCGTAGAAATTGACCTTGTTGTTCTTGTCGACAAGTCCCATGTTGTAGGTCTTCAGGGTGTATGAATCTGAGCGTATCAGTTCAACATACTCCTTGTTTTTTAAAACGATGTCATCAAATAAATCCAAGCTGAATTTCGCAAACCTGTTACAGGAAGTAACCATGTCTTTAATTTCTTTGACTTCCTCTTGGACCAGTCCTTTGGAAACTCCACCAGGCAGCCCAGAGACCGGGTGAGTCGCTTTACCCCCAAGGATAGCGGTGATCTTCTGGCCATACGCTCGGTGTTTTATGACATCCTTTGCTATATCAAGCCCTGCTTTCTCGATTACACCCAGGATGTTTCTTTTGGCAGCTGGTGCTTCAGGGCCGACGATAAAATCTGGACCCCCGAGGAAATAGAAATGTAGGATATGGTCATAGATGATATAGCCGCAATACAACAGCTCGCGGAGCTTCTTTGCTGTTGCTGGTGGCTCGACATGAAACGCTGCATCCAATGCCTTTGCAGCAGCGATATGATGAGCAACCGGGCAGACACCACAGATACGTGAGGTAATCTGCGGCATGTCCTCCGCCCGTCTCCCCTCTGAGAACTTCTCAAACCCCCGGAGTTCTGGGATCTGCAGATAGGCGTTTTCGACATCACCCTGTTCATTAAGGAAGATATTGATTTTCCCATGGCCTTCTAATCGGGTGATCGGGTCAATCGTGATCGTCTTCATTTCATCACCTTCCGATTGATCAACGATGCAGGCAACGTGTATTTATAGAACGTCCCAACGATATCTCGAATTTCTTCGAGGAGTTTGTCAACCTCCTCATCACTGGCTCCTTGTTCAGCCTCGATACCCAGGATTGAGGCAAGGGCTGAGATCATGCTTCCTCCTTGATCAAGAGCGTTTGGAAGTAATCCCCCACAGCCCGTGCACGGCATGTTCCCTTCCATGCATCTGCCTTTGCATCCTGAGCGTGTCGCAGGTCCGAGACATATTACGTTTTGTTCAAGGAAGCATTTCTCCTCTATTTTCTCAAGTTCGTAGATGCGTTTGACCTTGTCAATCTTTTTCTCTGAGAGTTTGAATCGACACTCATCACAGACTGATTTAAGGGGTGCGAGAACAGAGCCCTTTGGTGGTAGTTTCCCTTCCACGATTGCATTGAATGCATCGATTATCAGCCAGGGTGGTGGCGGACAACCCGGGAGGAAATAATCAACCTCGACAACCTGGTGAAGAGGTTTAACTGTATCATAGAAATCAGGGAGGGTCAGGTCTCCTTCTTTTACTTTAGATTTAGTTTTTGGCAGTATGTTCTGAGGATTATCAATCGAAGGATTCTCGAGATAAACGGTTTTGAAGACTCCCTCACGGTTCGACAGGTTAGCAAGACCAGGGATACCACCGCTGACCGCGCAAGCTCCAAATGCGATGAGGACCTTTGATTTCTTCCTAAGGAGCTTTGCGAGATGCTCATGCTCCGAGGTTCGTATCCCACCATTGAAAAAACAGACATCAATGCTGTGGTCATCCATTGCCTCTACTTCTTTGTATTTGGTGTCAAGGGCAACAGGCCAAAAAACAATATCCGCAGCAGCGATGATATCGAGGATCTTCTCATCGATATCAAGCATCCCGATTTCACATCCTCCACAACTGGCAGCCCAATATAAGGCGATTTGTAGTTTTTTAGCTGAATCCTTTTTCTTTTTTTCTGTTGTCATTTCTTCACCATGATCTGAAAGGAAGATACGCCTTTGACTTCAAGGCGAGTGCCAGCATATATATGAAGAGATCCCCACGGAAGATATACTAGCTTTTGATGTAAATACCGAACAGATATATTTGTTTAACTGTGCAGGGTAGTTTGCGTAGGAACCTTTTTACATGGTATGTGATTTCCTCTCTGGAACTATGAAACGCGCAATTGTCTATCATGA
>JAFGFQ010000135.1 GCA_016930995.1 Thermoplasmatota archaeon
AAAAAAACATGGAAGAACTACTCAGAGTTGAAGACCTCAAAACATATTTTTTCACCCATGAGGGAACCGTAAAAGCAGTCGATGGAGTCTCCTTTTCCATCAACAAAGGAGAGACCCTTGGTCTTGTCGGAGAGTCCGGCTGCGGAAAAAGTGTGACCGCGTTATCAATCATGCGACTGATTCAAAGCCCTCCAGGGAAAATCGTCGGTGGAAAAATATTTCTGGATGGCAAGAATCTCCTCGAACTTAGCGAAAAGGAGATGCGCAGCATCCGAGGATGTAAAGTTTCAATGATTTTCCAGGAGCCGATGACCTCACTGGACCCCATGTTCACCATTGGATCCGAGATCATGGAGGTACTCAAGCTGCATCAGGGGTTGAAGAAAGAAGAGGCTTTGCAGAAGGCAATAGAATCGCTCTGCACCGTCAAGTTCCCTGATCCTGAGAAGCGAATAGATGATTATCCCCATGAGCTCTCTGGCGGGATGCGACAGCGGGTGATGATCGCCATGGCATTATCCTGTAACCCTGCTCTGCTGATCGCAGATGAACCGACCACTGCATTAGATGTCACGATACAGGCACAAATATTAAAACTGATCAATGAACTGCGAAAAAAGTTCAACACCGCAGTGTTATTAATCACCCATGACCTGGGAGTGATAGCCAAGACCTGTGACAACGTCGCGTTGATGTACGCAGGATACATGGTGGAGTACACCGATGTTCATACGTTCTTTCACAAACCGATGCATCCGTATGCACAAGCATTGCTCAAATCAATCCCCCGGATTGATGTTGATACGGACCGCCTTAAAATAATCAAAGGACTCGTCCCGAATCTTTTAGATTTACCGACCGGTTGTCCGTTTCATCCACGATGCGAGTTTTGTTTTGAGCCCTGCAAGAAAACACTACCACCACTAACAAAAGTAGACAAGAACCATTCGGTACGATGCTTCCTCGTCGGAGGTCTGTGATACATGGATACCCTTGTTGAAGTGAAAAACCTGAAGAAATATTTTTATCAGGGCGGAGGTCCGTTAAAAAGTAAAGATGCGATTAAAGCGGTAGACGACGTCAGTTTCTCGATAAAAAGAAAGGAAATCCTTGGTCTTGTTGGAGAATCAGGGTGTGGCAAAACCACCTGTGGAAAGCTGATCTTGCGGCTGATGAAACCAACAGAAGGATCGATCTTCTTCGATGGGGTGGACATCACTTTTCTGAAACCAAAACAGATGAAGGAAATCCGTAAGAAGATGATGATCATCTATCAGGACCCGTACGGGTCATTAGACCCTCGGATGACAATCGGTGCAGCAATCGCTGAACCCATTGAAGTTCATAACCTGGCAGAAACGAAAGAGGAAAAAGAAAACAAAATCATCGAGCTCATGGAGAAAGTAGGATTGACCCAGGATCAGATCAACCGATACCCCCATGAGTTCAGCGGCGGACAACGGCAGAGAATCGGAATCGCTCGAGCATTAGCAACAAATCCGACGTTTATTGTCGCTGATGAGCCGGTCTCTGCCCTTGACGTGTCCATTCAAGCACAAATCATTAATCTGCTTAAGGATCTACAGAAGGATTTTGGGTTGACGCTGCTCTTTATCACCCATGACCTCAGTGTGATTAAACATACAAGTGACAGGATAGCGGTGATGTATGCAGGAAAACTTGTAGAGCTTGCATCGAAACAGGATTTGTTCTCTGACCCATTACATCCATACACCCAAGCATTATTGTCAGCAATCCCGGTACCTGACCCGGATCGTCAGATAAAATATATTCCTTTAACCGGTGAGGTCCCCAGTCTCATCGATCCGCCCCCCGGCTGCCGGTTCCATCCACGATGCACCCAGGCAAGACCAGAATGTTCCATGGGCGAACCAGTCTTACGGGAAGTTAAAAAAGATCATTTTGTTGCCTGTTGTCCATCATAGATATCATCATATGGGGTTTTTCGCAGAATTCTCAAGGGAACTGCCTTCGATATCTAAATCAAAAAGTAGTTAAATATTCTATAGTATACATTTTTGAACCTTAGATAGAATAAGAAGGTGTGAAGAAAGAGGGAAAATAATTATGACAAGTTTTAAAAAGAAAGATATGAAAGCTGGTATTCTGGCAATCACAATCAGTGCGATGTTCATTGCTATCGCATTCAGTGGTTGTACGCAACAGCAGGAAGAAGAAAAACCTGAAATAAAGAATCCAACGACGATTGTACGCTATGACATCGGTGATGCGAAAACGCTTGATCCAGCAGATGCCTATGACACAGGGTCCTCTGAACCGATCTTTCAAATTTATGATACCCTTGTGACCTATAAAGGAAACGATACCAAAACATTCTATCCGTGTTTAGCCACAGACTGGACGGTCTCAGATGATTCCTTAACATGGACGTTTAATCTCCGCAACAACGTGAAATTCTCCAACGGCAATGATTTTACGGCAGAGGATGTGAAGTATTCTTTGGATCGCGTGTTGATAATGGACGCACCGGAATCTGGGGTGAGCTGGATTCTAGCACAATGCATGGATACCAATAGCACCAAGGTGATTGATGACGATACTATCGAGATAACACTCACTCAGCCATATGGTGCGTTCTTAGCTCTTATGCCCTATACAGTGGCTGCTATCGTTGACGAAGACTATGTCGAGGAACACGGTGGCGTTGTGCCCGGAGAAGAAAACGAATGGATGAAATTAAACCCGATGGGAACCGGACCATACATGCTTGATCATTGGACACGGGCGACAGAAATCGTCCTAGTGAGAAACCCGAATTATTGGGGTGGTTGGCAAGGAAATCATCCTGAAAAAGTAGTGATAAAATACGCTGATGAACCAGCGACACGGATTCTAGCGTTGAAAAACGGGGATGCTGATTTTACCTATCTCCCCTACACAAACCTCGATGATGTCATTGATGAGAAAGGCGTTGTTGTCCACCCATTCGATAGCTATGATATCGTGATGTGTGTGATAAACACAAAAGCGACCAACAATATGTATCTAGCAGATGGCGAAGTACGAAAAGCATTAAGCTATGCGTTCGACTACAATACAGCGATTGAATCTGCTTATAGTGGCTATGCGAGCAGACTTGCGGGAGCAATACCAAATGGGATGCCGTATTACGAGACACAAAACAATGGTCAACCGTACTACGATTTTGACTTAGCAAAAGCAGAACAAGTCCTTGATGATGCGGGATATGCCAAAGATTATGACTTAGATGACGTGCTGTATCGTTTTAATGGCACAACCATCAGAATCTTCTTTAACGCAGGAAATGCGGAACGGGAAAAGATGGCGATCATGTTCAGAGGAGCACTTGATGAAATCGGTATTCTCTCATCAGTCATCGCAGAAGGATGGCCACAACTGCTGCATAGGATGTATACCACAGATGACTGGGATCTGATGTTTATCGGATGGGGACCTGATTATAATGATCCAGACGATTATATCTTCCCATTTATTGCATCTGCTGATGTCGATGGAGATACATTTAATACAGGCTACAAGAACGAAACCGTTGACGAAAAATTATTAGAGGCAAAATACTCAGCAGACCCTGTCGTGCGAGAAGCTGCCTATGAAGCTGCGTATGATATCTACATTCAAGAACCTTCCTTCATATTCCTGCAACAGCGGCAATACATTCGACCATGGCGAGATTGGGTGCAGAACTATTCCTACAACCCAGTGCGTGAGTGGTACTTCTACGACTACTACAAAGCCTACGAATAAAACCATCTCTTTCTTTCTTTTTTTTTAAATTATGAAAACATGGGAATTCATAGTCCGAAGACTGCTACTCCTGATACCAGTCATTATTGGAGTAACCATCATTACTTTTACTGTTTCCCGTGTTATCCCCGCTGATCCAGCACGAGCTCTTGCCGGAGGACCAAAAGCACAACCGGAGGTTATCGAACGCATCACCAGAGAACTTCATCTTGATCAACCCCTCTGGGCTCAATATTTTTATTATTTAAACGACATTCTTCATTTCAATCTTGGGAGATCATATCTGGAGAGTCGGCCTGTTTCTGACAGCCTTGCTCAATATTTTCCAGCGACATTAGAACTGACGATTTTCGCTATGTTAATAGCAATTCCCCTTGGTATTGTTGGGGGCATTATCTCAGCGATACGACGAAATAAATTATCTGATCATTTCACTCGCATCATCGCGATCGTGGGATATTCTCTGCCGATTTTTTGGTTAGCACTCATGTTGCAATATCTTTTTGCATATCAATTTCCCATTTTACCACTGGAGGGACGCTTGGCTATCGGAATGAACGCACCAACGTCACTCACAGGATTATACGTCTTAGACAGTATTCTCACAGGGAATCTCACTACTCTAGGAACCGCCCTGTATCATCTCATCATGCCATCCTTCACCTTAGGGTTCGCTACCCTTGCATTGATCCTTCGGATGACGCGGTCCAGCATGCTTGAGGTCATGGGGATGGATTATATCCGAACCGGCAGAGCAAAAGGACTATCGGAGCGGACGGTAATCTATAAACATGCACTGAGGAACGCGTTGATCCCAACGATCACGGTCACCGGTTTGTCATTTGGTGCCCTTCTGGGTGGAGCCGTACTCACAGAGACGATTTTTAATTGGCCCGGGATGGGTCGATTTGCCGCCAATGCTGTGCTGGGTTTTGATTTTAATGCGGTGATGGGATTTACGATTCTTGTTGCGATTATCTACGTTCTGGCAAATCTCATCGTCGACATCCTCTATGCGGTCGTTGATCCA
>JAFGFQ010000136.1 GCA_016930995.1 Thermoplasmatota archaeon
AAAACATCTCCAGATCCTCTTATGTTATACTTTGTCAAAAGTAGTATATAAAGATTGTTATACAAAATAGCAGAAACGGAAAAATTCCACTACTTCGGACACAACAAAAACGCTTTCTCAACAGCCTCTTCAGCAGAACACGCTAGATGCAGCTGCGACGAGGAAATCTTCATCAGATAACCTGCGGCAAGCTCCTCGACACACCCACCAGTACCAGCAACCAGCACCACGGGTTTACCAAAGATGACGGCAAAGGCTACCTCACTCAGCGTCCCCCACCGGCCACCAATAGCAATGACTACATCCGCAGCAGACACCACCAAGAAATTCCGACGCATCCCAAGACCCGTCGAAATCGGCACATCAACAAACGCGTTAGCCTCCGCCTTAGATTCCGGTAGCAGACCAACCGTCAGACCGTTTGCTGCTTTCGCACCCTTGCAGGCGGCTTCCATGACCCCACCACGACCACCACACACAAGAATCCCACCGCGCGTCGCAATCCCCTGACCGACCGACTCAGCAACCGTTAGCATATGCGACGATAACGCAACATCATCAGCATCACTCCCACACACCGCAATAATGCTTCGCATCAGCCAAGGCTATCCCCCGCTGGTTTTTAACGGTTTTCACAGCCAACCAAAAAAAAGACTACTGCCCAGGCTCGTCATGCTCCTCGACAGCAAAACAGGTCGTCTTCCGACCCTGCTTCTCAACAGACACCAAACCCGCCTGGTCCAACACCTTGATGTTATAGTTAATCGTCTGCGGCTTCTGCCCAAGGATTCTGGCAAGCTCCTTTTGCGTCATCCCAGGACGATTTTTCAACGTCTCGATGATCTGAATCTGAAAATCAGTCAAGCGGAACCGCTCTGATTTGGGGAAATTCATCCCGGTCGGGTAGAACACCCGATACTTCAACCCCTCCCGACGAGACTGGATAAGCTCGGTTTTCTCAAGGACACCAAGGTGATAGGATAACGTGCCGTTCTTCACCCCGACCTTGCGCAGGATCTGATTGTAATGCACCCCGGGATTCGTCTTGATAAACCCGTAGATCTGCCCACGGACGAACTGGTCCAGCACATCCTCCTTTTGGATCCGCGAATAGAACGGCAGCAGCAGGGTAAAAAGCACCAGCAGCCGGTAGCGACCACTCTCCGTAAACACAGCAAGACCGACAGCAAGCAGCCCGAAACTCAGACTCAGAGCATACAACGGTCCTCTGTTCTTCGAGACCCACAGGGATGAATGCGCTAGAGTGCCTTCATAGTTCACCGTATAATGCTCCGTGGTCACATACGTAAAACCCAACCCATCCGTCGCATTGATGATCAACCGGTACGTCCCACTCGTCGCATACTCATGGCTGACCAGGAACGTATCACCACTATATGTTTCAGTGGCGCCATCACCCCAATCAATCGAATAGCGCTGTATGCGCACCTCAAGGGATTCCCGCAACAGCTCAAAAAACGCGACCTGAACATAATAGACATCTAACTCCGGGATCGATTGAATGAAATGCGTATTGACCGTGAAATTCTGCAGCGGGGAGACCACCACCGAAGACACCGCTAAGACCTCGGTTTCTTGAGGGATGCTGACCACGGGTGTTTCCTCATAAAACGACACCATGCTGCCCTGAGGAAGGATGCTTGTTTCCCGCGCGGATTTAATAGCAAGCCGGTCATCGGGAAGCTTCACAACTACGCTTTCCGCAGGCAGGACAATCAGGTTTTTCAACGCCCCGTTCAGAATAATCGTACTGGTGTTCAACGAACGCTCCGAGACTATTGCTTCATAGTCGGTGACGATTGCTTGATCGGTCAGCTGCAGGGATTTTGATTCAGGGAAAAAACCATCGTCTGCCGCAGGAACAACAGACAGGGGGAAGCACAGACCAACAAGAAAAGCGACTGCTATGACAACGACACCGATATGGTGATTGCTCCGAAAGGAGGAAGACGTATCAAGGGGCATAGTCCTTCGAGTTTTCTCCACCATATATACTTAAGAAAAACTCCTTATTTATATGTTTTGAAACAAAATTTGTATCATTATTTCTGTTTTTCTAAAAAGATAGCCTTTAATAATTCCGTTCGATATCGGCACCAGGGAGTGTCGTATGGATCCTGACCAAACCATCCCAAAGCCACAACAACCAAAAAAAAGCAAGAAACGCATCATCCTAGCAAGCATTCTCTTCGTCGGTGGTTTTCTTCTCCTCTCCGCAGGGGCCTCCATTTTCATCTACAACATGGGAACAGACAGGGAAGGCTACACCTACAGCAATATCCACCATGTGAACACCACCACCTATGCCTTTATCCTTTACATGAATGAATACAAGATTTCGACCTGGGGGTTCCTTGGCGCTGAGAATATCGCACAGATCAAATTCATCGTCAACAACCTCAACCCTTCTAAAGAACTCTTCACCGGGTATGCAACGACACAGCAAAGCGAACCGTACCGAAAAAGCTTCCGCTGTGAATTCCCAATCTTTTGGAGATGGTTTGCTGAACCCTATTATGCAGAGCTTAGCCTTAATGCAACAACCAGTGAAGGGGCAGGGGCACCAGCCTTTTTACCTCAATCACAAACATTCTGGAAAACCTCTGCACAGTCCTTTGACACCGCAACGATGACGTATCTACCCTTGCATGAGCAGCACATCTGGTTCATCATGAACAGTGACGGGTCTCAGAACATCACCGCAGACATCCAAATAGGATTTAAATCCCCGATTCTGGCCATCCTTCCCTACGTCTGTATTCCCCTCGGGCTGCTCTTACTCGTCGGTGGAATCATGCTTCTCAGACGGAAAAAAACCACGTCATAAGACAAAAGACCACAATCGTAGTCTGATTTTTCAGCCCATTCAATGCAACATCGGTAACATCATTTTTTGAAAAACACAAAAAAAGAAAAGCATTCTTTACAAAAAGTAGGAAAATTATATATAGTATAAATGATAAATAATAGAAGGGTAGGAAAAATGCAGGAAGAAATGTTAAAAAATGAAAAAAAACCTTTTTTGGAAGACGACCTCGGCTTCATCCTCTGGAAGCTACAGACCATTGAAGATTTTCTCCCCACGGCGAAAACCATCATGAGAAAGGAATAAGGACACTACACATACGTCCTTGTTATTCAAGAACGATGTCTCGTTTCAACAGAAGGTCCCGCAAACGATATTTTTTCCCGTTCGGTAAAAGTTCGACCGGCGGATGAATGCCTTGTTCCCATAACTTGAAACACGCGCAGTTCACATGGTTCTGCTCCGAAGAACAATAGTGCTGAACCATTTTCTTAAAAAGCTCTATGGTTTGATGATCCTCAATGAAGTATTTGGCAAGAATCGGGACCTGCAGCACCATGTCTTCCAGGCATTGGTTCTGATAAGGACAACGGTATCCAGATCGAAGCGCGATATACGCAAGGCAATTTGGGTACCGCTCTGAGTCACAGACGATAAAATCAGAATGCTGGACCACCCGGGGAAAATACTGGATACAGGTTCTGGTCAAATCTTGATAGTATGGACAGCTCATATCATCCCATTCGTCTATATGGTTCAGAGAATTGGAAATTAATTCATCGTATAAAAACATACCTTTTAGTATTGATGAGTTACAAAAAAAAAGAAAAAAAATAGTGGTGTTATTGGAGGATGACAAAGAAGAACAGGACGAACCCATCTGCGGTTTTCGTCACCTCAAGAGCGTTCCCTGCACGCACTGACATCGTCACCTGGATTGGACCCAGACCCAAGGGGAGCGCTCGTCCACCAATGGTCATATACGGCGGGAGTGGAGATGCAAAGATACCATCTTCTGTGATGTTTATCATATCAAAAATCCCCCCGGTGACCTGCAGAGAGATCTGCACGCCAGTTGCATTCACCGCACCGATGTTTCGTATTGTATAATGGATCCCCAGGCCGCCTCGAAGCGTAAGGTCAAGCTCGGTAGCATCCAGCCCATAAGTAATAAAGGTCATATCAACGGTTGTCTCATTTGTCCAACTTTGCCCGTCATCAAATGAGATTGCGACGGTTCCATTCGGGTATGGGTTTGTGCTATTCGCCAACCAGACGTAGAAGTTATCGGTGACATTTGCAGTGTAGCAGACCATCCAGTACGTCTCATTGACCGTGAGTTTCACATTCTCAAAACGAAAGCTAACCCAGCTGAAGTTCTCGGTGAGTATCTCTTCAGCAGGCACAAAGGAGACTGCGATGTTGTCTCCCTGCAACGCAGACCGGATGGCAATCATATACGGAGAGGTCGTCGTGGCATTCTTCCCGATCTGCACCGCAATGTGGGTCAGCATCTGCTTCTGCGGGATAAACGACTGAGCAAGTGAGATATTCACACCTGGTAATAACGGGACGACACCGATAAATCCAAACGTTCCGTTATGGGGTTGCTGTTGATCGATGACCTCTCCATCAAATGCGGCGATGCTTGAATGTTGCCCCCAGGTTTGAAGCACAGTATCAGTCATCTGAAACGGGGAGCTGCTCACCGTTAGTCCACAACAGAGTATCAGTCCAGCTATCATAACAGTGACATAATTCGTTTTCATATCATTTTTCCTCCGACTGTGATGCTAACGCATGACAGCTATTTAATTATTGTGCTTTCAATAATAATTGAAACAAACATTACAAAAAAAATATGATAACTTCAGAGTAAGTAAAAAGAAAAAAAGAAAAGAGGTGGGTATCTATTTTATGATCACGAAGAACAACAGGATGAACCCATCTGCGGTTTTCGTCACTTCCTCAGCATTATCAGCCCGTGTTGTTGCGACAACACTCAGAGGCCCAAGCCCAAGAGGCATCCCTTTTACAGTCTGCAGCTCAGCAGGCATAAGCAGTGAAATATTGCCATCAACCGTGGCATTAATCAAACCGAAAATACCGCCTTGAATAGTAACGGTAGTCACGACATTGACTGCGTTAATCCCACCGACATTTTTCGCGTTCACCGAAACACCAAGACCCCCGGCAATCGTGAGGTTCAGCATCGTTGCATCAGACCCATACGTCCGAAACGTCAAATCGCCACCGGGTTCTTCTGTCCATGTTACTTCATCGTCAACCGAGTAATAGATCGTCCCGTTCATATAGCTTGAACCATTCATGTACAAAGCCCAGATGTACCAGTTCTCAGTCACGTTTGCTGTCGAGGCGACGATATAATAGGTTGCCCCTGGTGTGACGACCAGATCAGAGACGTCAAACTCCGTCCAACTAAAATTCTCTGTCACGATCGCGGATGCAGGCAGACTGAGCGTCGCAAGGTCTGCCCCGTGTAAATCATCACGGATGGTTAGAGTAATGTCATAGGTAGTCGTCGCATTCTTCCCAACCATGATCTCAACTCGTGTCAGGAGGTTCTTCGTCGGTGTAAACGACTGAGCGATAATATAATTCGCATACCCCCACAGCGGACCAGACCCGACAGGCCCAATCCAGTTCATGAGTTCCTGGGATTGATCTAAATCATCTGGAAAAAACGACTGTTCTTGTTGGAGTATCTTCCATGTGTTCAGCTTTGATTCTGCCAAGTCAAGTGGCGCTGCAACAGCCTGTAGTCCGCAAAGGACTACCAATCCGACAATAACGATTGGGATTAATTTTTTCATAAAATTCCTCCTTTTCTGTACATAAAGGACGTCTCATATTTAATTGTTTTGATAGGATAAAATATTGTAACAATCATAACAAGAAACAGAACAAAATTTTTTCATAAAAAAAAAATCTAATACTGTTTGAAGAGGTCAATACAAGAAAAAAAAGAAAAAAAAGAGGGGGTTGGATTATTT
>JAFGFQ010000137.1 GCA_016930995.1 Thermoplasmatota archaeon
CACTGTAGCAAAAAAATATTGATTCACTAAAAAAGAGGTCCATGATAGTATTTTCTTTCTACATGTTCTGTTTTATATGCACCCAAATATCAGAAATCAAGCCTATCATCTTATTTCCAAAAAAACCTTAACTTCACCCCACAGGGGTAGAGGTTCTTATTATCATGGATGCGTGTTTAACTAGAAGAAAAAATAGAGCCATTTTTTTCATTTGTCTCTTGGGAATTTTATTGTTGCTTTTGTTCCATAGCCGAGTGCTTGGTAGTGATGCACCGACTCTTCAGAATGCAATCACGTTTATTGAAATGAATCAGAATGAAGACGGGGGATGGGGTTACTGGGTGGGACACGATAGTTACACAGAGCCTACTGGTTTGTGTTTGCTCGCTTTGCGATATGCTGGACGTGATCATGGAATTGGGAAGGGTCTGAACTATCTGGAAAGGTGCCAGTTGGTTTCAAATGGAATTGGCATAAACACAGACGATCGGGAAGGGAGCTGGATGTCATACGCTGCTCTTCTTGCTTTTCATGCGTTTGGGGCATCAAAGGAAGAGATATGTTTAAGAGAGTGGATTCTAAACTTTTATGATGGTTACAACAATACACCACCTGATGTCGTGGAATCCATGTATCAGGAATTTCGTTATGATATGAGCATTGATGGATGGCCCTGGTTTGCTCATACCAACTCCTGGATTGAACCAACGTCTTTTTTCGTTATTGCCCTGACTTATTCCGGAGTTGAGACAACGAATCAGAGGATACGTTCAGGCTTGCAGTTACTTATGGACAGGACGAATAAAAGCGGCGGTTGGAATTATGGAAATCCTTTTGTTAAGCATACGTATCTGGATGCCTATCCCCTCCCGACATCCATTGCACTACTGGCAATGGGGGTTGCGGGTTATACGGAAGAAGAGCCTGTGCTTGAAAGAGCCATCGCATTTCTGGATCAGTTTACCGGAGAAGAGATGTCCATTGCTTCTCTTGCCTGGACTCTTTTGGCATTCAATCACTATCAAACAACCAAAGAAAAAGCTGAGACAATAGCAATTGTCCTGAAGAAACGACAGTTGCCTGACGGTAGTTTTAGGGGTAATCTGTTTGAAACAGCCCTTTCATTTTTGGCTCTTTCCGGTTTCAATTTTAATACGGACGCTATCAGGTTTAGAAAATGAGTGAGTCTAAAATCACACGACGGGAGATGCTTTGCACACTGGGCAGGTTGTCTTTGGTGGCTCTCCCTGCAACTGGATTATTGGCATGTGGCAGGTCCAAGGAGAGCGAAAAAAATCCGGGGGATAAATATCCGGTAGCCATCGTTCCCTGTTCTTCATACGATGATGAAAAACTTTCAAGCGCTATTCACCTGGGATGGCAGAAGACGATACCCCCTGTCGTGAAAAATAAGAAAGTTGTTATTAAGCCCAATCTGGTTGAGTTTAATGCCAAAAGGCCGATTCATACGGATGTGCACCTGGTTAAGGCGTTGGTCCAATTTCTTAAGAAACTGGGAGCAAAAGAGGTCATCATTGCCGAAGGGCCAGGTCACCGGAGAGATACGGAAGCAGTCTGGAGGAAAGCAGGCTATTTTGATCTCAAAAATGAGTTTAATATTCCCTTGATTGATCTTAACTATGATGATTTGCAAGTAATTAAAACAGTTTCATATAAAGATTCATTAATTAAAAACCTCTATCTTCCAAAAACTATCCTTTCTGCAGATGTCATTATCTCGGTTCCCAAAATGAAGACCCACCATTGGGTTGGTGTCACTCTGAGCCTGAAAAACATGATCGGTGTCGTTCCGGGCATTAAGTACGGATGGCCAAAGAATATCGTCCACTGGAACGGGATAGAGAAAAGCATTGTTGAAATAAACGCTACCATTCCTACTCATTACACGATTGTCGATGGAGTTTTAGGGATGGAGGGGGATGGCCCTATCATGGGATCTCCTAAAAAGGTTGGTGCTTTGGTCATGGGGAATAATGCCCTTGCTGTGGATGCTACTTCTGCGCGCATCATGGGTTTGGAACCAAATGCAATCAATTATTTCCGAGCCGCCCACGAGAACGGATTGGGATCACTTAAAACGGAAGATATTGTGCTTACCGCTTCTGGTATAGAAGCTTTTAAGACAGATTTTGATCTGGATCCGGAATTTGGGCATTTGAAAGCAACACGTGCTTAAAGCATATTCTTAATTTAGTTTTTACTATTCTGAAGCAGTTTAATGGCCAAGATAAAAGAATTGCATATTCATAGTCATACCGTTGCTTTTGCTTTAATTGTTCTGATTACGTTTGGCATATACTATTATTCATTATATGGAGAATTTGTCTGGGATGACAAAGATCTTATCCTTAACCATTCCGGCTATCTCAATGACTGGAAGAATATCTTTTCTGTTTTTACCAAACCATTTTTTGGTAAATCCCCCACGTACCGTCCTCTACTCATAGTATCCTTTATTATTGATTATCAGATGTGGGGGCTGCAACCGTTTGGTTTCCACTACACCAATGTTTTGCTGCACGTAGCAAATGCCTTGCTGGTATATCTGTTGGTGTTCATGTTACTGAGACATGCATCTCTTGCATTGTTTGCAAGCCTGATTTTTGCTACTCATCCCATTCAAACGGAAGCAGTTGCCTGGATTAGCGGCAGAAATGATGTGATGGTAACATTGTTTTCTCTCCTTACCCTGATCTTCTATATCCGTTGGCGAAGTCTTAAAGGGGCTGGAAGAGTCTTCTTATTCATTGGGTTCCTTTTGGCCTTTGGATGTGTTCTGTTGAGTAAGGAAAGTGGGATTGTATTGCTTCTGTTAATGGTACTCGTTGACTCTTGCTTCCAGCATAGTGCTCCTTATCGAATAGGGAGTAGAAGGAAAGCTTACCTTTCTCTTTTGCTTGTCTCTTTTTTGTATATTTATTTAAGGATGAAGATTTTAGGTGGTATAGGGTTAGGATATAGTGGTGATGATTTTATCCGTAGATTTTCGGAGCCTTTTATTATTTATGCTTATTATTTTAAGATATTGTTCTTTCCTGTTCATCAAACAGCCAATCCATTTATACCCTATGTCACGTCAATCAAAGACCCTGCGTTCATTTCATCTTTTTTGCTTGTTTCGTTGTTGATATTAACCAGCGCGGTCTGCTGGAGGCGTATTCGGGAGATATCCTTTGTTATCCTTTGGATTTTTATTGCATTGTTGCCGGTTTCCGGGATTGTTCCGCTAACTGTTCCCGCCCTTGAGCACAGGTTATACCTCGGCGTTGTTTCTTTTGGAATGCTCATGCCATTGTTGTTTTATAAAATGATGAGTCTTAAACATGATGAAACTTTTTTCAAAAGGTCAGAATCTATTGTAATATCTCTCATTTTAATAGTGATGGTATCGATATATGGTATAAAGACGGTGACCAGAAATACTATCTGGAAGGGTGAAACCCACTTTTGGCTGAAAACTGTGGAGGAATCACCCTTTTCAGTTTTTGCTCGTATCAATTTGGGAAATACATATTTCGAAAAAAAGGAGTATGACAAAGCGATCGAGGAATTTAATAGGGCCTTATCGTTGAATCCCAATGCATCCAAAGCATATTCCAATCTGGGAAGACTGTATTGTGTAAAAGGAGATTATCAAAGAAGTCTTCACTATTATGAGGAAGCACTGCAACTGAGGCCTTATAGCTCAACGTCTTATAGCGATCTGGGTTTTTTCTTTTATCATCTGTTGAACGAGCATCTTTCCATGTGCGGGTTCCCCAATGCAAAACAGAATAACGAATTGAACGCGATGATTCATACCTATGGTGTGGAAGGTCTTTATCAAAACAGCCTTTACCATTACAAAAAGGCACTTCAATTAAATTTCGATCGTGCAGAGGTTCACAACAATCTGGGTGACCTCTTCTACTTAAAAAAATCATACCAACTTGCAGCAGAGGAATATCAGCTTGCAATACAGATTAATCCCTACTATGTGGAAGCTTTTAATAATCTGGGACTGGTTCATTTTGATGAAAAGCGATATGAAGAAGCGCAACAGGCATTCGTTAAGGCTTTGGCTCTTAAACCAGACTTTGCCGAAGCATATAATAATTTGGGCATGGTGTATTTGAAAAAGGAATTATATGATAAGGCTCTGGACTGTTTTAATCAGGCATTCGCGTTTCTACCCGATCATGCTGAGGTGAATTTTAACCTGGCCCTGGTCTATCTGCGAGGGTTTAGCAATAAGCAAAAGGGCATCTATTATCTGAAGAGAAGTTTGGAATTTGACCCACACCCATATCGAGCTGCGATGATTAGAGAACTTCTTGCGCAATTGGATTAGGACGCAGATGAAGGCAGTATCGCGAAGCATGGTCGGTTTCAGGGGAAGCAGGGTGCGTTATTACAAAATTTGATGCTTGGGTGACAATAATTGTCAATTATTGAAGTTTTATATCTCTGCTAAAACTTTCTGCTAATAAAAAAAGTGTGGATAAATCATCGGCTTACATATTTAGACGGCCTTTGGCATGTGGGTTGCTTACGTTTAGATTAAACAAACGAAATATAGAAGAAAAGGAGGTGAGATAAATA
>JAFGFQ010000138.1 GCA_016930995.1 Thermoplasmatota archaeon
AACTTCAGCTATCGGAATATTTGAGCTGAATGTTTCTGTAATTATGGATAGAAAAAAGATATCTAGGAAAAAAACAAGCATCATCCTCACTTTTATTCTTTTTTTAGTAGGGTTGCCTGCTGCATTGAGTTACACCTCTTTAGATTTGAATGTCGCAGGAATGAAGATCCTTGATTTAATGGATGAGAGTTTAGGCACCATGGGTTTACCAATTATGGCGTTATTTATTGCTCTTGTTTTCACATGGTTTATGGACAATAAAGTATTATCTAAGCAGGTTAGTGATTCAAAACATTGGCAATTTATCGTGCTGACTGCAACTAAATATGTGATCCCAGTTATTCTTATTCTTGTTATTATTTCATCTTTGATTTTACGTTTTTAATGTTAGGAAAAGATGCAGGGGAAGGGATTTGAAATCCAAAATACATGTAAAATTAAACCGTTACTCCTGTTAACTATACTTCGCCATTTTTGATTATAGAATTATTGTTTTTTCTGTTGGTCTGGGAGTTTTTACTACAAGCACCCTCAACGTAACATTACTTTTATTATACCAACAATGAACAATCCTCGCTGGGCTTTCAATAAGAGTATCAGGTCCCACTTCCTTCTTTTCATCTCCAATTTCAACGATACCAACTCCGTCAAGAACATAAAAAAATACATCAACAGGTGTGATATGCCGTTTTAAAGATTCACCAGGTTTAAAGGTTATATGTACTACCTGAGCATGGTTAGTATCATATATTTTCCTTGCATCAATGTGATGAGCATTTTCAGATACTTCTACATTATCTACTTGTGTTATTTTCATTTTATCATTCTCCATTTTCATTTTCTATTCTATTAATCGTTAGTCCTTTTTCATTCCATTCAACTATTCTTTCAATTATATACCCCATGAATATTACAAAAATAATTGTTAAAATTAATCGTGATACCATAAAATCTACTCCAAGAAATTGCAATTCAACAAGTTCCTGAGGTAATTTAATACAAGCCCAAGCAGAAAGAAAAACGATTATATTTGAGATTCTCGCTCCTTTTTTTACAAGTGTTGCTGCCAGTGGAAAAGCAACATACAAAGGACCGGTAGGTAATGCACCAAGAATTATTGCTAAGGCAATCCCTTTAATTCCCGAGGTTTTACCTAAATATTTTACAACTGTTTCATCAGAGATAAAAACAGCGAAAAGACCCATGATTATCATCACAGCAGGAAGAACAATCATCATTTCAATAAAATACTCTTGAGCAGTTGAAACAACTGCATCTGTTTTTGCTGGAAAAAACAGTAGAAGAACAACAGCAACAACAATAGTTATCCCAAAGAAAAACCAATCACGTAATAGTTTCTTTTTCTGCTTTATTTGCTGCTCTTTAGGTTCTATAAAATCACCCCCATAATAACAGCGATCAGGATAGCAATAGCAAAACTTAACCCATTTCTCAATAAAGCCATTTTTTTACCTAATATTTTAATTTCCAACGGCAATGTTATCATCCCAATCATAGTAAGAGTAGTA
The DNA here is from genome assembly GCA_016930995.1 of Thermoplasmatota archaeon. The sequence continues at coordinate 1,530 of JAFGFQ010000138.1, forward strand.
ATAAATGCTGCAACAGCAGTAACTGATGCACCACTTTCAAGCATTGATGCTGCAAGAGGAAATGAAAGCAAGGCAGGAATGTGCATAAGAGCACCAACTACTCCTACGAGCAATACACCACCTATACCAGATTGCTCTCCTACAAATCTTGATATCTGCTCTGGCGGAACAAAACCAAGAAGCAAACCAATAAAAATGATAATAATGAACACCATTGGAAGCATTTTGATGAAAGTTTTTCCAGCCATTTTAAGCGATTTTATCGCTTTTTCCTTATTTTTAAAAAGCGCTATCAGCAAACCTACTATTGCAATACTGTTTATGACAAGTGCAGTAGAATTCATTCCTTGCTTCCTCCGAAATGCTTGTAATAAAAAGTAGCCATTCCATCTATCATTTTTTTTCTTTCAATAATCATTTGAAGGTAGTTTTTCAAGTAATTTTTTCCTTTCTTTGTTACATGATATTGTCTTTGGTCGGGTCCTGATTTATTTTTTTTCCAACTCGATATTAATAACTTTTCTTTTTCCATCCGCCTAAGAGTTGTGTACATGGTACCAGATTTAATTTTGTGTCTACCATAACTAATTTCCTCAATTTTTTGGATTATATCATAACCATATGTAGGTTTTTCAAATATTACTCTTAAAATTAAAAATTTTAACCAACTTTTTTCAGGGTATATTTTATTCTCGTGAAACAAACATTGTTCAGGATGGTTCATAAAACTATATAACAATGTTACATATATAAAAGTTTAGGTAATCGTTTGAACACGTTTTTAGAATTAAAATTATGCAGGGGAAGGGATTTGAACCATTATCGAGATTGGAACTTGAATTAACAAATAAAAATTTTTGTTTTTCTCCTTCAGAATTACCGTGTTAATTATTGTCAAGCCGCCGAAGGGATTTGAACCCCTGACCTGCTGATTACGAATCAGCCGCTCCACCAGCTAAGCTACGGCGGCGTGCTACGGCCTGAATAGGGTATGATATTAAAAAATTGCCTATTGACCGGTTCGCAACATCTTTTTACTCAAATCTGTTACAAGACTGTGATGATTTGCGGAACGGATGAATCCGGGCGTGGACCCTGCTTTGGGCCATTGGTTGTTGCAGGAATTCTTGTTAAGAACGATACAGAACTCGTTCGTATCGGTGTTGCTGACTCCAAAAAGCTTACGCCCAGAAGACGGGAACAGCTAGCTCCGATGATACAGAAAATTGCCTCGAAATATGAACTGATTGTGATGCCTGCTGCGGATATCGATGATTTGCGTAGGACCATGACGCTTAATGAACTAGAGGTGTTCGTCTACAGCAAGATTATTGAGAGACTCAAACCTGATGTCTGCTATGTCGATGCGGTGGACGTCAAAGAAGAACGGTTTGGAAGAGACATCCTGGCACATCTCTCTTATAAGCCTCAAATTATCTCTGAACATAAAGCTGATGAAAAATACCCGATTGTCGGGGCAGCAAGCATTCTTGCGAAGGTCACCAGAGATGAACATATCAGAAAGATTGCATCGGAGTTAGAACCAAGATTAAATCTTCCTCTAGGCAGTGGATATCCCTCTGATCCTGTGACGAAAAAATTCTTACAGACCTGGGTGGCACAGTTTGGGTCATTACCACCGCACGTGCGAAAATCCTGGGAAACCTGTCAACAACTCATCAGGAACAAGAACACGAAACATTTAGATGATTTCTCATAAAAGTGGCAGAAATGCCAGCACCTTTGGCTGACATGTACCCCGCAATCCAAGTCAATTACTATTGGTATGCCTGTCTTTCTTTATATAGCTCAGAATGAGATCACTGAAAGTATTCGTTCCGTAAAAAAAATATATTAAAAAAAAGAAGGGAAAAAACCGATGATTACTGGTTTTGCTCCTGGAATTCTTTTAAAAACTTACAGAGTGCTCCAACGCCTTCCATTGACATCGCGTTATAAATCGATGCGCGCATGCCACCCACATCACGATGTCCTTTCAGACCGATGAGTCCTTTCTTCTTTGCCTCATCGACACATTTTGCCTCAAGGTCTGGTGTTGCAAGGTTAAAGGTAACATTCATCAACGACCGTGAATCTGACTGTGCGACTCCTTTATAGAACCCATTTGATTTGTCAATCACATCGTAGACCATTTGTGCCTTCTGGCGGTTCTGTTTCTCCATGGCTGGGGCGCCACCAAGGGTTTTCAGATGCTCCAGGACGAGCTCACAGAGATAAATCGAGAAACACGGGCAGGTGTTATACAAGGAGTCCTTCTCCACATGGGTCTTGTATTTCAGCATGGTTGGTGTGTTCTCAGGGACTCTGTTTATGAGATCCTCTCGGATGATGACGACCGTGACCCCCGCAGGTCCAAGATTCTTTTGTGCACCCGCGTAAATAAGACCGAACTTCTTGACATCGATGACTTTATCCATGAAATTCGAGCTCATGTCACAGACAAGAGGCACCTCGCTGGGAACCTTTGGCCATTGCTGCCATTCAATTCCCCCAATGGTCTCATTCCCCGTGATATGAGCAAATGCAGCATTTGAACTAAAGTCAACATTCTTTGGAATGTACGTAAACTTCTGGTCCTCTGAGGAGGCAACGATCTTCACCTCACCATACAGTTTTGCTTCCTTAATCGCTTTCTTTGCCCATGCACCGGTATGGACATATTCCATTGGCTTTCCTGCTTGATGCAGGTTCACAGGCGCCATGAAGAACTGGGTTGATGCTCCGCCTTGCAGCCATAACACCTTATACTCGCTAGGGATACCCATCAATTCTCGCAGCAGTTCTGATGCTTTCTTATGGACTGCGTCGTATTCCTTGGATCGATGGGAAATCTCAAGAACGGACATTCCTGTCCCCTGGAAATCAAGCAGTTCTTCCTGTGCTTTTTTCAGGACAGGAAGTGGTAGCGTCGCTGGCCCTGCATAAAAATTATACACACGTTTCGTCATGACAACGTCCTCCATTATCGCTAAGCCGGTGTATACCAAAAAGAGATTTAAAGCATTCGGAGTATGGTTTTATGCTTTCACCTACCTTAAAATATTTATATTGGATACTACTATAAAAAAATAGACGTTATGAAAAATATCCGGATACTTTTAACGATAGTTGTCATGGTTCTTATTCTTAATGGAACTGTGACTTCCTCTTTAGGGGAACGTGTATCAGTCCCTGGAGAGAAAACAACCATCTATGTGAACGGAGGCAATATTCAAGGACCATGGGATGGGAGCAGCGAACATCCGTTTCGATATATCCAAGATGGAATCAACGCCTCCTCGGACTATGACCTCATCTATATCCACCAGGGGACGTACAATGAATCTCTCATCATCTCCCGACCCATCACGCTGTATGGAGAGAGTAACACTTGTATCGACGGTGGGTATCGACCTGTTATTTTTACAGTCAACTCAGAAAATGTCACATTCTATAATCTCCTGATACAAAACTCAGGTGGACATTCAGATGATATGGGTCTTTATATTCAAAAATCTCATGTGAGTATTATCAATTGTACGTTTTATAGAACAAGAACCGGCATCAAGACTGAAAATACGACGTTGCATAGGATAGAAAACTGTACGTTTTCCAACAATGGTATCGGCATTTGTTTAAAATCGACGAAGCAAATTACTATCATAGATTGTACCTTTGGGCAAAATGCGATAGGTGTCTACCTAGAGAACGCTTCTGAACTTATCCTACGGTCATCATATTTTCATACCAACGGGCGGGCGTGTTTTTTCTTGGCTTCACAGCATATATCATTCTTTCGCTGTAACATTAGTGACAATAGCGTCAACCATGGGGGAGTATTTCTGGATGCTTGTTCTGTTATTAACATTGCCAATTGTCTTTTTCGTCACAATGGAATAGCACTACGAATGCTCCATTCAATCAGCATTGATGTCCATCAGTGTTCTTTTTCTTTTAACACACATTTCGCACTTGTGGTTGATGCGGCTAGCACCTGTTCAATCACTGGATGTGACATCATTCATGGGTACCGAAGCGGGATTTACCTTTCAGGAAAAAGTACGCTGCTCCTTACCAAGAACAACATCTATGCGAACACTCTCTATGGGCTGTATGTAAAGTTTTCTGAGTGCGTGGCGAGAAATAACTATTGGGGGTGCTGGTCTGGGCCTTCAGTCTTGGCATATGGTTTCGGCGAACGGGTGCATATGCCGTTGATGAGAATGCAATGCTACCCTTGGTCGACCTATGTCCTCCCTGGTACTGGTGCGAACTGGACCATCCATAGCCCCTATCTCAATCGAGTCATTCAAACCCCGTTCACACGACCGATATATTTTTCAGGAAATGATGAAGATGGAGACGGTGTCCCTGATTGGTGGGAGACGAAATGGGGATATGACCCGTTTGTGTGGGAGAACCATACCTCTCTTGATCCTGATGCGGATGGACTAGTTAATATTGAAGAATGCTATGTAGACTCATATGGTTCAAATCCGTTCAAAAAAGACGTTTTTTTAGAAATTGACTGGATGAAATCAAAGGATTTATCACAAAGCAATAAACCTTCACTGCAGCTTATAAGAGAAGCAGAACGCACGTTTGCGCACCATAATATCACGCTTCATGTTGATGTGGGAACCTACGATGGTGGTGAAGAAATTGCCTATTTCTCATCTCTCTCGTTTATTGACATCATCGATATCTATTGGTCTTATTTTCTTCATGAGGATCCCAACAACCCGCGGAAAGGTATCTTCAGATATGGAATCATCTGTGATGTGGGTCCTGATGTGAATTTTCCATTCATGGGATGGGATCAGTTGGACAGTTTCTGTATCTCCGCCCAACAATTATCTGAACAGTTCCCTTTCCTAGCTCGCAGTCAACTTATTCTAAAAGCATCAATCCATCATCTTGGTCATACACTGGGTCTGCTGGCTGACCTGTACGATGGGATTGATAACGTTGACACTTTACAGCCTTTTAGTATGCAATGGATCAAATATCGGAATTATAGAAGTAACATGAATTATTGGTACAAATATCAGACATTCTCGTATTCCGACGGTTCTCACGGACCTGGTGATTTTGATGATTATTCTCATCTGAATCTCAGTTTTTTTAAAAACACAATCTTTATGATAGCCTAACCGGTTTTTTCTTGAATGTCTATACAACTTTAACCTTTCGTGCGAACGTCAGATACCCAGTATGACCAAGCATTTCGAAACTCGGTCGGGTCCCGTGTTTTGACACGATCATCTCCCGTTGGATGTTTTCATAGGTTTTACATTCGATGAAGGGATGCTGCTCAATTGCTCGTACGGTCTGCTCCACCTGCGAGATTAAGGGGGAATATGTACAGAGATATCCACCGATATTCAACGCATTCCAAGCATGTTCCACCGCCTTCCAGGGATTTGGGATATCAAGGATGATTGCATCAAGGTCTCTATCGTCAATCCCCTCTGTTACATCTTTTATTCTTGTAGTGACATACTCAGTGAGGTTTGCTAGCTTGAGATTCTTCATCGCATGATCGATGAACTCTTCTCTTATATCATAGGAAATGACACAACCAGTTGGGGCGACCGCAGAAGCAAGTGCGATGGTTAGCGACCCTGATCCTATCCCTGCCTCGAGCACTCGTTTTCCTGGTTGAATCGAGCAGTTCATAAGGATATGGGCGGCATCTCTTGGTAAGATGATTTGTGCTTGGCGACGTATCCCCTGCAGTTTATCCTGCAGGGAGGGTATCAGCACCCAAAACTGTTTGTTTCCTATCTCTAACTTCATTCCATATTCTGTTCCGACGAGGGTTTTTGGATCGATGACTCCGATTCCCCTGATTTTATCGGTTTTTCCACTGGTATCGACAATGATTTTCCGTAGTTTTTCATCAACCAATACGACGATATCGCTGGGTGTAACTGTTCTTTTCATGAACGCCACCTTGAGAAATCAACCTGAGAACCAAAACTGAGTTTCTCCAAGCTAAGCTGGTCACGCCATTGCTCCTGACAATCACAGGAAAGATCTTGAAAGACTTCTTTTTTTTGTGTAAGGGAGAATTCCTCAATCGCATGGAGCACCTTCGAATCGCAGTTCCCACAGTTATGGGGTCCTCGCATGCTTCCACCACCAACAACATCACATTTCACAGCAGAGGCAGTGGTGATATCTTTGCTTCGCTGGAGAACCTCAACGATGCTCCAGAGCCATGGGGGCCTGTATTGATTTCGTTTCCAGAGGTACTCAACGACGGTATTGCGTTGAACATTCGTGGGATTCAAGGAGATGCTCTGCGTGAATTTTTGTGTTTCTTTTAGGGTGCGGAGGCAATCATCAAGGGATTCCTTCTCTGTTAGAAACGGTGGTTTCATGAGCACGTAGGTTTTCACGTTTATTTTGTGTTTTTTCATCAGGAGTGTTGTTTTTTTATAATCGGTAAAAGAAAAACCCTTGTTGATTGCTTGTTCACGGACCATATCATTTGCTGTCTCAAGTCCAATGCCGATCTCAAATTCCTTTCCTGAAAAGGTCTTTTGTATCGCGTTTATTCGTTGCTCTGTGATGTATTCTGGTCGTGATTCTACCGAGATTTTTTCCGCTTGCTTGGCGACGCGTTGAAGGATGTTCTGTTGCATGACGACCGGTACTTCAGAAGGATCAAGGAAACTCCCTGATGTGAAGATTTTCACAATCTGCTCATCTTTATAGGTTTGCATGGCATGTTCTAACTGCGCCTGAAAATCCTCATCGGAGACTGTTGTAAACATACTATCATTAAAATACCCGCACATGGTACATCCTGAGGAGAGCGCCCAGGAGCATCCGCGTGTCCTAAAAATGATGACGTATGCATCGACAATGTTGCCATGGAGTACATCTTTTTCTGACCAGCACCGAACTGGGTGCCTGGGGTTCTGTATCCGGGGGGTAAAATCCTTTTTAAATGAGTGACAAAATGCTGTTATCTCTCTCATGTCTTGTTGTCTTTCTTTTTTCGTTTGAACAGGAACACGACCGCTATGATAGCTAGCATGAAGATAACAATTTCAAAGCCGGGTGTGGCCCCGATGTTTATTGGATATGGTGTGACGTAGTTCAGTGTGTTTGGCAGTTGCTCCTTATTCTGTAGTGCACGGGTGATGTTGTATTCCACGAGAGGTTCTTCTGTTCCAATATTCAAGTCGTTTGCAGTGGAAAACTGATAATTCGTTGTGTCTCTCACGATGTTAGAGAACTTCTCAGGGTTGTTTACGAAATAATACCGCGCCTCAGCAAAAAGGGTGACTGTGACGTTTTCGTTTGGGTTCCATCCTTTGAACTCCGGTGTTGTTTCATATTTCTGTTTATCCGCTGCATCCTTTCGGTTCACATTGATTTCTGAGCCGTTTTCTATCCTGTAGAAAACCCTGAAATTAACAGGACTTATCAGCTCATTTGCTTGAATTAAAATCGTATCTCCGCTCGTAAGTCCTGTCCGTTGTGAGGAGATAATCTGAAGTGTCCCGTTCGAATAGATGAATGAACCGGTCTTGGTTGTTTTCTTGCTGTTGACATCGGAGACGATAAACGTGTAATTATAGGTGCCAAACAGGTTACTGGGGTTTTCATAGGTGTACCGAAAGATGGTGTTTTCGTACGTGAACTCAGTAGTAAGCGTAGTGCCGAGAGGATCTGTGACGGTGAATGAGATTCCTTCCTTGCTCACCCCGACGTTATCGATGATAGAGGCGACGATAAAGATGGTGCCACCGGTTTCTTGTATCCCGGGGAGAACTGCGATATCAACGTGGGGGGCTTCCGCGTCATAGAACGGTGGGTTTACCAGGACGGTGAGGACCAGTAGCCAGGTTAAAAAATAGACTGCATAGGTACTCAGCCAGCCTTTTCTGCCAAACTCCGTAAGGTCTATATTGAGTTTCACGAACAGGTATTTTATCCAAATGGAGTTGGCAACGCCAACTAGTAGGACCAGCTCCCAACGTAGAAAGCTCCCTTCTAGGAGCGTCCAGAAGCCAAAACAGAGTATCGAAATGAGCAGTCCAAAAAGAAACGAGAGAAACAGGGTTTTTATGTTCCGGCGTTCCTTTTTTATGAACGCTTCTTCATCAAACTTCGGTATCTGGAAATCGAGTTGCTCTTCTGCGTCAGCGCCTTCCTTTCGTCTCTTTGCCATACAGGGCCAGGAAGGGATGCTTCCTTAAAAGGTTTTTTCCTTCTTATGAATTTTTATGGGAACTGTACCCCTGGATATTCTGGGGCATAGCGATGGATTTTAAACACATGGCTGTCGAGGGGGTCAGGAACTTGATTTGTGAACTCCCAGACTACTTCTTTTTCCTTTGTGACTTCAAAGAACCGCCCATGCGGGCCATCGCAGATGAGGGTATTCCCGTTTGGTAATCGTTGTGCCCCACCGAGGTTTATTGCGTAAAACTCCGTTGGTTTTTCTGCGGTAAAGTTCCATATCGATTCAGTCGGTCCATATGCTGTCCCAGGGGTATAACTGTAGTAACCGTTGGCGTCCATGGGTGGAACGATTTCTTCGATGGAGGAATAATCCTCCCCTGGGCGGTCCAGACCGTTGTTAAAGATAAGGATGTTCCCGGATCCAGGGCGACCTGGTGGGATCCATCCTGCATCATGCTGATTGAAAAGCTTCCGGTCAGCGTCAGTGCCGGATCGATACGTCAGTGGATTACCCCAGCGATACAGGAGATCACCGCCTTTTCCAGAACGGCCTCCCGTGTGGCCAGCTGCTTCCTCTGTTGTTGTACTATGGTCGATAATCCAGATTTCATCGAACAATAAGACGCTAAGAAGAATCTGGTCCGTGTCCTGGTTATAATCAACGGAGTTGATATGGGTCCAATCAGAAAGAATCCTGCCGCCATAGTTGATGTCGACTAACTCAGGGTGATCCTGAACTACCCCGTAGTTCTCCTTCGTAGGATCGAAATCCTGGATGAGGTGATCCCAGACGTGCCATTCCCAGACGATAATACCGCCTGAGTCATTGGTTGGCTGCACTTCGATGAGATGATCTGGCCATAGCCCTCCCTGAGGAGTGTTGTTTGGATTTCGACCCTTAAAGATGGCTTCGTCTTTTGTTCTGTACTCCCATGCGATCATGAGGATATTACCATTCGGCAGCATCTTTACATCATGATGCAGGCACTCTTGGCTCGTGGAGTACTGAAAAGACCAGGTGCGCGTTCCATTCCAATGAAACATCTCGACAACCCCTCCGATCCCACCACCCCAAAACCGAGGGCTGTGCCCTGGGAAGGCAGTACGAAGAATGTTTCCGGTTTCGAGCAGATAGACAGACAATGCCGGTTTATAACTGCTGGTCCAGGAATGAACGATCGCACCACTGTTATTGATAAGGAACGTTTCTTTTGACATCATCGGGCTATACAAGGTATATCCCTTGTATGATTCGTCGGTGGACCAGGATTCACCAACCTTTTTGACAAAGGGACCCAGGAGGCGGACCTCGACTTGTTTTCCTCTCGTCTTCGCGTACGGTGCTTGGAGCGTAATAGTAACTTTTGGCAGATCGGTAAAGATCCCAAAGCCGATTCCCCATAATCGGATCTCTTCTTGGATTGAATCACCTGCTGGGATGATTGGAATCTGAAGATGCTTCGGAATCGTTTTAATAATAAATCCGTTGGTTGTCGTAAGGTTCACTTCGACGTTTTCTGCATCGTTCTCCCCGATGTTCTTCAGCTCGATAGTAAGTCCAATCCCGCCGGTGATGGATCCAAGCGTGAGATACGGACCGGAGAGTATCACTGGTAAGGAAGCTGACCAGTTGCTTTCCGCATTATAGGTATCTCTTACTTTGACTTTGATATCATAGGTGCCTCGTTGATGCCACATATGAGTGACACTGATATTTGCACCTGATTCGAACGGACCCAGCCAACTCCCCTGCTGAGCATCGCCCCAGTCAAATAAATAGAACAAAGAGTCATCATCAGGATCAGTCGCGGAAGTCCAATAGAGATATTCCTTCCCCGCGTCACCCTTCAGGGGCCCTTGTGGTTGCAGTGGTGTTTCCGGTGGATGATTCTCGTTTGAAAGGGAATTCGCAGAGAGATACGTTGACTGCAGAGCCGTGCCGTGTTGGATGCAGTGAAAACAAGGGCTTCCTAGCGCTGATAGAAGGAGGAAGAGTGTTATAGCAAATACATAATGATGTTTTTCCATAGGAAACCCTCCGATGTTTCTTTTCACCAGCCTCTGAGACGACGCATATCTCATAAGCGCGGTTGCAGGGGGTACGTTTTCTGTCGTTGGCTAGGGCAGGCAGATACAAATCGAACCAAAGACCAGTCCCTGTTTTGCTTTTTTAATCATGTTCATCATCGGCATGGTCGCTTTCACAAGCACCTCGAATTTTCCCATACCAATGATGGGGACTAATCGGATGATCTTGCTTTTTCCTGCCCGTAATTCTTGGATTGCGCCAGAATGTGTTCGGTTGATGTTCCCAAGGTACCCACCGGTGACAGAAATCGACCAAGTGATATTGTATAAGCTGGTGTTATCGCTATTGTGAATGATAGCGTTAATCCCAAGGAATCCTCCGAGTATATAGGTTATCTTTAGCACATCCTCGAACATGTAGACGTTTCCGTCAACATCAGTAGCATAGAGGCGGTCTTTTCCAAACGACTGTCGACCTATGGTTTCAGAGTCCAGCAGATAATTCCAGACGAACGATCCATTTTCTTTCTCCAAACACATCAGTTCATTGCTGGAGGCATAACCTCCTGAAGATAGAAGGATCTTATCGGCAGAGCAGATGGCAGATCCGAAGCCAAAATAGTCGGATCCTGGTAAAGCCACTTTCCATTGGAGTGCACCGTTTGTCGCATCGAAACAATACAGCCAGGAATAATAGGAATAAAATTCAAATGAAGGAATATAGAGGAGGTCCTCACTGATTGCAGGTGACGCAAAAATGAGGGATGAAGTAAAAGTATGGGTCCATTCAACATCTCCTGTTTCTCCGTCAAAGCATCGTAAATGACCGACATAGCTGTAGAGGTCAAAATCAGTGATATACACCTTATCATCAGCACATACTGGTGAGACCGATTGCCCGAATAGCAAAGCAAATGAATAGATTGGTTTTGTCCAAAGGATTGCCCCCGTGTCTTCATTCATACAGTAGAGATTTCCAGTAAAATAGGAATATAAATCTATGGTCATACAGTACACCCTTCCATCGTACACCGCTGGTGCAGAAAAATAACATAACTCATAGCCGTTGAATGGGCTGCTCCAAAGCAGTTCTCCTGAAAGGTCGTAACAGTTCATTGAGCCAGCATAACTATAGAAATCTAATGACGTTATGAAGATTTTTTCATCGACAACTAGAGTTGGTGAGAGAACTAAACCGTTGATATCTTTCTTCCACGATATATTTCCATTTTTTGCATTAAGACAATACAGTTCACTAGTGTACGATGATAAACTCATTGAAGTCACGTATACGTTATCATCGACAATTGCTGGATCATTGGTTGAATCCATTGGAAGGGACCAGAGATAGGCACCGGTTTTTGCATCCAGGCAGTACAGCCCAGAATTATCAATGGTCTGCGGCTGGAGAAGCTCTTGAAGTAGATCAAGTGGTGTTCTATTGAACAGATCGTTCGTCATTGTTTCACTTTTATAATACCACCCTGTGCTGATATAGAGTTTATCTGCGTAAAGAATAGGCGTCGTCTGACCAATTTGCGTGTTTATGTTCGTTTGCCATTTGACGTGATTTGTATTGGGTGAATAATAGTCCGTACATCCAGTATTCGCTGAGTCATGGCGAAACATCGGCCATATATCGTCGTTGAATCCAAGGACGCCTGTTTCGCTATCAAGCAGTTGGTGTGTCTGTGCGGAATAACCAGCCTGTGTTGGTAGAAATCCTGCCACTGGGATGACCGTGGCACTCAATACTACCAGCATTACGACTAAAACAATTTTTTTATCCATTTCCTTTCGCCCCTAAAATATACAATAGATTGATAGCATATGACGATATATAAATGTTTTGTATTAAATAATAATATAGATTGTATCAAATTCTTTTTTTAAGTATAACATACATCCCCATGAGAAAACCTGAGTTTTTTCTTAAAGGAACTCAATGCCCTCAGGGAGTTTCTCAAGATAGTTCCGAAACCCTTCCGGCCAGTGCTTTGGGTCTAAACCCTTTTGCGCGAGAAATGCCGTGGTCCATCGCTCAAGACCAATCCCAGAACAACCGCTCCATAATTGGCTTTTCTGTGCTTTGATGTTGAATGCGCTGATATACTTATCACCAAGGATGCTGAGGTTCTGAAACTCCAGCCACTCAGAATCTTTCCGAGATCCCCGGTACGGCATGTATGCCTCAAAATCAATCGTCCCGGTGTCCTGAGTACTCTCATCACCAATTTTTCCTGCCTGCTGCATGTACCATGGGGTGACCCACGCCATCTGCCATTCCAACTCAAAGATCTCGTTAAAGACATACTTGTATCGCTCAAGGAGTTTATCCCGTAACGTTAAAAGCTGTTCGCGTGTCCCGATATAGACCGGTTCGATGCGATGGAATTCATCAACCCGCTCTATCCCGTGTCGTCCACCAGATTCGTATCGCGCTGAGATCGCGGTCCTATCATAGACAAGCACCGGAAGGGACGTCTCAGCGATGGTCTTGCCCTTGAAAGACCAGTAGATCATTGGACATTGTGCATAACAGATCCCAGCGGTAGGGCTGCTGAGATTTTTCTGCAATTCCTCAACAGGCACCTCCTTGGTGATTTTCGTTAAATCAATGAACCGCTCCCAATCAGCTGCATCGCGGGTCTTCGGCTCAACGACATAGTAAAACTCGTACGGCATCCCTTCCATATGACCGGTTTTCAACCAGATGTCAAAGGGTTTGATATGGGACTCGATGATTTCCTGAAACCCAAGGGGTAGTAGCACCTCTTGTATTGCGATACGCTCCATGGTTTTCAGGATCGCTGCCGCCTGCGGTCGGTAGAACCATTTTCCCTTGGTCGGACCTTGCTTTAACCATCCTCGGCTCTCCATTTCTTCAGTGGGGTCCTTGTGCCAAATCGGTTGTTTCTCCTCAGATTTCCAAATAAGCTTCCAGAACTCTGCTTTTCCCTCATAATATTGGTTCTCGACTTTTTCCCTGACCCGGTTTATCATCCGGTCGATGTAGTTTCTCCGGAGGAACTCCTCGGAGACATCCGAGAGGATCATCGTCGCCTGCTTTCCTTGTATCATGACGTCGGCAAAGGGGATGTGGACATCTTTTAGTGGTTCACGAGGAAGATCAAAAGAAATCGTATACTGATCGATGGTGATCCCCCGGACACCGATATGGTGGCTCATGCCAAGTTCTTTAGCGAGTGCGTTTTTAATTTGAAGAAGGGAATTATGCGGTCGAAGACTACCCTCTGATGTGATGAATAAGGAGAGTGTTTCCTTCTCAATAGTAAAGCGTTCAATGACTGCGAGTTTCTCTGAACCCTTCCTCAGGATTTTCTCATTTGCTGTAGCGATAAACTGTTCAAGCTCCTTCGTAAAACCTGAGACATCACTGCTTAAGGTAAATCTCGCCTGCAACTCAAATCGCATCATCAGCAGGTTATCCCTGCAGAGCTACTTAATTTTTATGAGAGATAAAGAAAAGTGTATGCTGACCGACAAAGAAGAAGTGAACGATACCCGAGACTTAGGGTAACGTCAGAGAGTGCTCCCGCCTAGGAGGCCACTTATGAAAAGAATCAACCGCTCCAGGAATGGAAAGCGGAGCAGCAGCCCTTCCCAGAGACGTGGTATATCATATGAGACCGGCATGGTCACGGCAAGCATCGTCCATTCACTTTTTGCACCGTAACAGTCTTTTGCTTTGACACGGACCGTGTAGTTACCCTTTTCTTTCCAGGTTTTTTGTAAAGTGATTTTCTCACCGGACTTGAACGGCCCTATCCAACCGGCTGCTCCCCCAAACCAGTAATCATCACCCCAGTTGAGGTAGTACTCTATGTCGTCACCATCAGGATCTGTTGTCCAGAACGTGTACCGATAGGTAGTTCCGTTTTTCCCGTTTCTCCTTCCAAGGATTGATGGTGTCTTTGGCGGGTGGTTTTCTGTGTTGATGAACACCCAGGTTGTCTTCGTGTCGGTGTTACTCTCGTTATCTGTGACCGTGAGTGTGACTTGATAAATTCCTGCAGCAGCATAGGTATGGGTAGCCGTCACCCCTGTTGCTGTGGCTCCATCGCCAAAGTCCCATTCATACGACACGATGATGCCTTCATGGTCAAAGCTTCCGCTTCCATCAAAAAAGACCTGGCCTTGAGATGACGTGTTGATACGGGCTACCGGCATCCAGTTGCTATAGTTCGCAGCATGGTACTCGACCCAGTCGATATCAGCACTATCGATGTTGAGACTACCGTATTCTATGTTGAAAAACCCGTCATAACCCCATTCTTCGCTTAAACTGTTCTTCACGATCCAGTACCCGCCGTTTGTAAGAGAGGTATCATCCTTCCATCCGACGATGACAACCTGATGGTTGGTACCCGGAACTGGACCTGGGTAAAGATAACAGTCTGTCGCAGCATGATGGGTATAGCCCCATTCCTCCAGGTTGTCTGGACCATGATTCCAGATGGTGAATAACATACTGGTGACAATCGGTCCAGATTCCATGATCTGTGTTTTCATTGCATTACGGTCCTCGACGCTCCCATCAGGCACCCATCGTCCATAGGTGGAGATCGGGATGAGATGATCCTGCCAGTCGGGGCTTGCGTTTGCACAAGGGACCGTATCGTTGATCTGGTAAGGGAAACAGAATTCTGGGATGATTCCATTGCAGTAATTCCCTGCTGAGGCGTTGCTTTTAATCCATCGGTACGCGTTGTACGCCCACCCTCCATTACAGCTCCCTGCAGCAGGGAGGCATGAGAGGACGTACTGCTCAGAGAGATCAAGATTCAAACCTGCGCATCCTTCCCGTATCTGGATAATGCTTTCTAATGCACCAATGGCTGCAAAATCCCAGCAGCTTCCGCAGTTCCCTTGGTCTTTCACCGATGAAACCCAGTCGGTTCCATTGATGTCTCGCCAGTTGAAATAGGGCGGGAGGTCGTCTCTGATTGTTGGTTTTGGTGACAGGTTTGTTGTCTCGCCAAAAAAGATATCATTACTGAGTGATAGATGAGATGAGGCGGTCTGCTTTGACTCGCATCCACAGTCGTCTTCATTTGAGGGTGATGGTTCTGGATTTATATAATAATCGGTATGTGAAGAGCCGATGAGCGATAGAGATGATCCAATCAAGAGAACGAGCACGATGCTTCCTATGATTTTCTTTTTCATAGTTCCTTCCTCGAAAAAATATGGTCCCGTTTTTAACATCAGAAAAGCAGTATTTAAATATTATTACCGATATGAAAGTAAATTCTTCTGAAGAGACACACCAAGGATGGTATACAAAGGAATCATTTCTTTACGATCGCATCTGCAACAGAGACGCATGCAAGGTAATCATCAAGGGTATGCAGTAGTGAGGCAACCGATGAACTTTCAATGACCGCTTCAAGGATCTTCCCTTTTAAGGTCGATGTCACAAAACCGAGGTCATCTGCTTGAAGAGACTGCAGCACTTTCTGCGCTTTCTGTGGAGTCTCAAACTCAAGTGTTACCGTACACAACGCCTTCATAGTTTTCCCTTTAGCTGTGTCGTAAGGATACTATCAACCTTTTCCAGGAATTCTTTTTCTTTATCAAACGCAATCGTAGCCCCTGCAGCAATCTTATGACCTCCGCCATATCCACCGATTTGCTCTGCCACGGTTTTCATCGCAGACCCAAGATCTAACCCAGCACCTACCAGTTTTTGGTTTCCCCGGCATGAGACATGTATTTCGTGGTTATCTTCTTTGCGTGCAAGGGAAAACAACGGTTTTCTATCATCTACGACGTAGTTCATGGCAATGCCTGCAATCACACCACCAAGAGAGGAATTATCCGAATAGAAATACCGCATCCCCTTGGTCTCATGGATACCTCCATGGTGCAATAGCTGTAGTCCATCCAGGATTTTCTGTTTGTATTCCTTCTCGACTCTCAGCGCATCATCCCATGCCGAACCATCATTGAGACACAATGAAAGACCAAGGCTGCGATAGCCGTTCTTGCCACATGCGTCAAGCAGGTCAGCAAACCGCTCAAGCTCCCAACCTTGTGGTGAGAGGTAGCGTTTTCGAATGGTCATCTCTAAGATATTCTGTTGACACCCTGCTTTTATCAGCAGAAAGAGAAGACAGGATTGTATCTGCATCATGGTCTTCTGTGGGATATCCTGGATCCTTGTCGATTGTTCAATTCGTAACTGTGCAAGCATCGCTTCTATAGCTGCTTTGTTTCCAGAAAGCCCAGGGTAGTAAGGATCTATCGAATAAAATAATGCATCTGCGATCGTCTCCCCATACAGTTTTATACTACTCTGTTCCGTGAGAAATCCTTTCTGTAACGCCTGCTCAAGGATTTTTTTGTTTATCCCTCGAACACCACCAATGAACTGTTTATCCCCCGTCGCTCCAGTAAGAGCCAATGGTGCGAGATCCTCATTGGTTGGGTCAAGCGCAGTCGCAAGAAGATAACATAATGTCGCCCCTGAGGCATCATAGTTACCATCGATCCCAAAGAGATTCGCATTAATCTGAATGATATCCTTCAACGTGTGCTCCTTGAGGAACTGATGATGGTCCAAAATGATTGCTTTACAACCAAGGGATTCGATCGTCTCAATCTGACCACTGCCCATATCAGCAAATACAATGAGATCGTTTTGCTCCTTTTTCAATCGGTCAAATCCTTTCGTGAATGGGTTACGCATCAACGAGGCATGGAACTCATATCCAGCCCGGTACACCGCTGTACACAGAACTCCTGCTGCCGAGATACCGTCTGCGTCATAATGGGACACAATCCGGATACGACTCGATTGTGGTAAAGACAGCAACAATGCAGCTGCGTCCTGACATGCACGGAGGATATCTTCTCCCATAGGATGTACTCTTCAGAACGAAAAACATGTTCGAGGCTAAAAAGATAATGGCAGATTCGTCATTCGAACATGAGTTTTGCTTGATCAAGACTGTATTTCCAGCCCTCTGGAAGTCTGTGTTCCCGGTGATAGTATTTCATAAGGCGGCGAATCTTCGATTCAGTCAGTGATAGGTTCCGTTTTGTTTTAGAATCCTTATGATTTTGATCGATATGCTTCTTCAATTTCAACGCGGTTTTAATCAAACTCTGTAAATCCTCTGGGATTTCCTGAGTAATATTATTCTGCTTCAGGATTTGTGTAATGGTTTTCCCCGTAGCGATTTTCACATCAGGGACTGCATATTGGTCACGAAGAATCATTCCAATCTCACTAGTGGTCTTCTCTGCTTTTGCGAGTTCCATGATACGGCCTTCGATTTCTCGGGGATTAAGCGAACTCCACTCTGGGTGTTTTTTCCGCAGAGGATGGGTAGAACCAGATTTACCTTTTGTTCGAGCGTGCATTCGTGCCATTCTTTACACTCCATGAACGATTCTTAAGGGAACTCCCTAATAAACTACTCGTATATAAAACTAAAGGTGCATCTGGATATCTGGTCTTTTACGGAATGTCGTCTCTCGAAAAGTAACTCGACTCGGCTGCCGCCCATAAAGTATATAATTTTCCTGCCATTAGCTAAAGACGTTGAGTGTAGGAGATGACACTACATATATATAATACGCTAACAAGAAAAAAAGAAGAGTTCATTCCTGTCGAACCGGACAAGGTGAAGATGTACGTCTGTGGGATGACTGTGTATAGCGATGCACATATCGGGCATGCCCGTACCTATGTCGCATTCGATGTGATTCGCCGTTACTTCGAATATAAGGGTAATACGGTTCAGTACGTGCAAAATATAACAGATGTCGATGATAAGATCATCGCAGCAGCCAACCGGGAGGGCATCGACCCGCTGACGTACTCACAGCGATTTACAGATAGATGTCTTTCCGACCTTGATGCCCTTGGTGTCAGACGAGCAAACCTCTATCCAAAGGCTTCAGAGACGATCCCTGAGATAATCCAGATGATCGAACAGATCATACAAAACGGATACGGGTACGTCGCTGATGGTGACGTGTATTTCTCTGTCGAAAAATTCAGCGACTACGGGAAGCTTTCAGGCCAGAATATCGCTGAGATGAAAAAAGGGGCTCGAGTGGAACCTGGGGAACGCAAACGCAGCTCCTTGGATTTTGCACTCTGGAAAAAAGCAAAACCTGGGGAACCGATTTGGTCGTCGCCCTGGGGTCCTGGGAGACCTGGATGGCATATCGAATGCTCAGCGATGAGTTGCAGCATACTTGGTCCGACCTTTGATATCCATGGGGGTGGAATGGATTTGCAGTTTCCCCATCATGAAAACGAGGTAGCCCAGGCAGAGGCTGCGACGGGAAAACAGTTCGCGCGTTACTGGATGCATATCGGGCTGCTTACGATTAATGGGGAAAAGATGTCCAAATCCCTTGGCAACATCATCAATGTTAAGGATCTGCTCCAGAGATGGGATGCTGAAATCCTTCGAATGTTTTTCGCCCAAGCGCATTATCGGAGTCCCCCTGATTTCAGTGAGAAAGCACTCACCGATATCGAGAAGGGACGTGAACGTCTCCATCGGGTCAGAGAGCGATTGGAGGAGCAGGCAAATAAAGCCTCCTGCCAGGAATTTTCCGCAGCAGCAGTACCCGACCCCGAGAAATCCTACTTGACATCACTCAAAGAACTTCAAGAGCAATTTCAAGAGGCAATGGATGATGATTTCAATACACCAAAAGCGTTTGCATCACTTTTTGAGTTTGTCAATAAGACAAACAAGTTTTTTGAACAGCATCCCTCACCAAATCCAGGACTCTGCAGGTATGCTTTGGATATCTATGAAAAAATCGGTTCTGTCCTGACCTTGTTTCAGCCTGAGAAAAAAGCATCACAAAAGAAGGATACGGAAATAGTTCATTCATTGCAGGTGCTCCTTCAATCCTGTGAAAAAACCATAGAATCTCCATCGATGGAAAGACTCCTGCAGGCGTTGCTTAATGCTCGTGAAGAAGCCCGAAAACGAAAAGACTGGGCTACTGCTGATCGTATCAGAAAAAACCTTGAATCCCTTGGTTTTGAGATACAGGACACCACTGCTGGTCCGATATGGAGGAAGAAATAACCGATGAAACGAATCCTTGTTGGGTTTGACGGGTCAGAAGGTGCTGAAAACGCGTTAAACAAAGCGATGATGATCATCGATGATGATGGTGAGTTGATTCTTCTTGCGATCATCCCCCTGCCCTCCGATCGTAACCTGCTGGATCAAAAAACCTATGAGCTGATTAAGCGACGGGCACATTCGATGATAAACGACGTGATATGCGATATCGGGTCCCATGGATTTTCCATCAACGGTATGGTAAAAGAAGGAGAGGACATCGCTGCGGTGATCATCGATGTGGCAAACGAGCTGCGCTGCGACCTCATTGTGCTTGGCAGCCGCGGTTCAAGTTCACTGGGGAAATATCCGATCGGCAGTGTTGCCAATAAGGTTGTTCAGTATGCGGCAAAACCGGTGATGGTCGTTCGATAAAAACACGTTTATTTTCCCTTGGTTTGATGCGCACGAATGCTTGGACGGATTTTTTCAGCACCTTTTCCCTTGTACATCAATCCGCGTCCCTTCTGCCCAGCACTGGTTTTTCCTCGTAACACCCGTCGTCTGTTCGGGAATGCAGAAATCCAGTTGATTTTCTGATCGTTTACAATAGCAGGATGTGCGGGGTCAACTAAAATGATCTCATAGTAATGATACATCCCGTCTTTTCCGATCCAGTAGGAGTTGAGAACTTCCATGTTCGGAAACCGAGATGCGGTCCGTTCCTCAATGATTCTTTGTGCGCTCTTGGCTGGTGTCAATTTTTTTGTTCCTCGTGCAGAGGGTTTTCTTCCACCTTTTATCTGATGACGGTTCAACCCTCCATGGCGTACGCGTGCTCGGACTATGCAGTACCCTTGCTTTGCTTTATAGCCAAGTGAGCGTGCGCGATCAATCCGTAAGGGTTTGTCAACTCGTAGAAAGTTCTCTTCTCGTCTCCATTGAATCATTCTGTCTTTCTGTGGTGATTTAAAGGAAGTATCTGGTTTTTTCCATTTTTCGCCGATATAGTCGTACACGCTTTTTCCCATAAATGACACCTTATATATTGATTGGTTGTAGGAGGTATGGAAGGGACATGTTTATTTAAAACTTTTGTCGTGTTGATTAAGGAAACCATGAGGCTTAAAAATGAAATTTATGATTGAAAAAAAGAAGGAAAAAGAGATGTGTTAGTATCCCATGAGGTGTCGAAGGATCGGGAACGCCCGTGGGAATATCTCGAAGAGACGTTGCAGAACCCCTGTGAGGACATAAGACGTATCCTTAGGCATGACAACGCTCAGGGTCCCCCAATTGCTCTCAATGCCATAGATGTCCTTAGCCTTCGCCTTTATGAGATAGGTCCCCTTTGTGTCCCACTGATGTGAGATCTCAGCATCCTCCCCAGACTCATAAGGACCAGCCCATTCGGTGGTATTGCCATCGCCCCATTCGATGTAGTAATACACATCGTCTGCATTGGGATCAGTGCTTCTAAACGTATATGTGTATGGAGTCCCAACCGCACCTCGTGTTTTGCCAGTAATACTTGGAGTGTTTGGCGGGACATCATTGATTATATGCATCATGATGGGATCTGACCATTCACTGGTCACATCATGGATATCTTTCGCTCTGGCCTGGACTGTATAGGTTGCAACAGTGGTCCATGATTTCTGTTCGGTGATCTGTGTTCCTGGGCTATATGGTCCAAGCCATCCACTGTTCGTCCCGTCTCCCCAGTCAAAGTAGTAATAAACATCTTCGCCGTCAGGTTCAGTGGTGGTGGCGTTAAAGATGTACTGAACATTGATTACTCCAGTGGTTGGTCCATCTAGGATTGGTTTTGCGGGGGCATTACTTAGGTAACTTGCCTCTCCTAACTCTGCAAGGGTGGCGAGAATGAGCTTGACGTTTTTAACGGCATATGTTGCGTTGATATGATCAATCGTATCCCCCGAGGTATGATAGTAGGGCGTCATTTCGTATTCAAAATAAAATATTGCAGAATATCCGTTTTGCCAGAAATAATAATGGTCACTGCCCGAGGAAGTCCCTGCATTATGTAAGGTCAGATGGATATAATCGTTATACTCGGCTCCGACATTCACAGTGTACGTATAGAGCCAAGTCGATGCTGAATTGACATAGACATCAACGTTGTTTCCATGACTTGTCGTAATCGCATAACTGATCATGTCTGCATTCAAGACACCTGCGATGTTCCATCCTTGTGCCGCCGCTTGTTGTGCATAGATTCTGCTCCCATACAAGCCTTCTTCCTCGCCAGAAAACGCCACGAACTTAATGGTATAGTTGAATTGATGCTGGCTCATCACATACGCTGCAATTAACACAGCTACTGTTCCCGAACCGTCGTCATCTGCCCCTGGGCTTGATGCAACGGTGTCGTAATGACCGCAGACGATGTAGATTTCATCACTGGAGGTATCGGTGCCATTGATAGTCGCTTCGACGTTGTTCGATGAGTACCCCCCATACGACCAGGGATGATACCGGGCCCATAAGCCCATGCTTTGGAATTGCTCGTAGATGTATTGCGCTGCGGCGATACAGGACGCGGTCCCTGTGTACCGTGGACCAAAACCTGTAATGTTTTCTAAATAATGTAAATACAATGTAGTGTCAACCTGCTCAATCATGCTAATAACAATATCATCCATCGTCGCCGGTGTTTTTTGAGGAGTCGATCGGATCAATGGAACATCAGTTATTGAATCGGATGGTGGGTTTGGTGCTGCTCCTGGGCCCGGTGCTTTTGGACGTGGTTGAACGGAACCGGAAATGATTGCATCTCCTGTTTGGAGTGATCCAACGACAGGGATGAGAGAGAGTATCATCAGCATACATAAAACAAGACTTACTATTTTTTTCTTCATAATATCTACCCCTACCATATTATACATGATATAGTATTTAAATTTTCACGACAAGTACCAATTTTCTATGAATCTTTTATCAGAAACGTCAAAAAAAAAAGGGGCATAAATTTAAATAGAAAGCCGTTTATTATAAAAAACGGGGTATTATATGAAAAAATATATCTCTGTTATACTAAGCGTAAGTGTACTTATAAGCGGATTTGGAGCAATTGGATTAACTGGTGGACAGTCAGAAGGCACCACAACAACGATGCTTTCCCCTGATGATTTTCCAGACATCTCGGCATACCGTTACGAACTTGCGATGTCTTCTTTCTCAGTAGCACCTACTAGTAATTCTGATTTTCAGAATCCTATCGGACAACCAAATACTCGTTTAGAAGACTATCCTATAGGCACCATCATTTGGCAATACACAATCACAGGTGGATCTGATAACAGTCCAAAAGCAATCGCCTCCATACCGGATATTAATAGTGACGGTGTCGATGATATCGTTATCTGCTCTGAGGATAATAACATTCGATGCTTCAGCGGTGCGGCTATTGGCACGGGGGTTGTACTCTGGACGCATAATATCTACTCCGGAAACATTTATTCTCAGCATGGTTTGGCAATTACTGAAGATGTTAACAGTGATGGATACAACGATGTTGTTGTTGGAACCACCGGTGGAGATCGATCCATTGAATGTCTCTCTGGCCTTACGGGGAATACCATCTGGGTGCATGATACCCATGAGTACGGCAGCGGTGGATGGGTCTATCAGGTTGATTGTCGATATGATTATAACAACGATGGTGTCATTGACGCTTTAGCAACAACTGGTGATGATTCTACAGACACTGGTCCAAAAAGAGTGTATTGTTTGAATGGATTAACAGGGATTTCCATATGGGAGTATCCTTTAGGCGGACCAGGTTTTTCAGTCATTGGAGTCGAAGATTTCACTGGTGATGGAAAACCTGATGTCCTGTCAGGAAGTTCTAATGAAGGAGAATCTATTGGATATGGAAAGGGCATTAACGGAGCAACCGGCTCCCAGGTATGGTCTTATACAACACCGGGGACTTCTGTGTGGGCTGTTGAACAACTTGATGATGTGAGTGGTGATGGGAAAAAAGATGCGATTATCGGTGATTTCTCAGGGCATATCTATGGAATAAATGCTGCGACTGGATCTCTACTCTTTTCCCAATCTATCGGGTCTGTGATTATCACCCGTTTTGAAGGAATTAATGATGTGAATGATGATGGATATTCCGATGTTATCCCTTGTCATAGCACGATACATACCACTCAGATTGTTGACGGATACACCGGCGATCTTATCTGGTCTCATGCGACAGCGGATCAACCATGGAATGTCGCACCAACTAGTGATATTACTGGTGATGGGATTGATGATGTTTATGTCGGGACGTTATACCAAAGTAATTATGCGTATTTCTTAGACGGTGTTGATGGCTCAGAGTTAATCGCTCCGATCGCGTATGGAGAGGCTGTTGATTCGATTGCCGCGGTCACTGACCTTGTCAATGACGGGTCCATGGAAATGGTCGTTGGAGGACGCAATGGGAAAGTCACCTGCTACTCTGGTGGTGAAGTAGTACAACAGCAAGTCAACATCACTGCAGAATTCTCAGCGACTCCCTTGTTTGGTACAGAACCATTGAAGGTGGACTTTACTGATTTATCGACTGCTGAGAATACGACAATCAAGACCTGGGCATGGGATTTTGATAACGATGGAACCATTGATTCCTATCTGCAAAATCCGACGAATTATTATGATGCTGGGGTCTATACGGTGTCTTTGACGGTTTCGAATGGGAAGATATCTGATACTGAGACAAAGCTAGATTACATCACTGTGGTACCCCCAACCGAGATAGAAATCGGTAATATCACTGCAGGGTTCATGCAGCTGAATGCGGAAATCATCAACACCGGTGGAATTAATGTCACCCTGGTGAATTGGAGCATTGCGATTAAGGGACTGGTTCTTCTTGGGAAATCCAATTCAGGTGTGATTCCTTCAATTCCAGTTGGTGGCTCTGAGCTTATCACGGTGCGACCCTTAATCGGGCTTGGCAACATCATCGTGACTGTGAAAGCAAATGTGACTGGTGGGGACACGGTACAGAAAACAGCCAGAGGTTTTCTGTTCTTGTTCGTTGTCCTACGATGGACATGAGGTTCTTTTGGTATCGAACTAATTGAAAACAAGGATGAGAAATCCTTTTCTTTTTTTTTTTTTTTTTTTTTAAAAGG
>JAFGFQ010000139.1 GCA_016930995.1 Thermoplasmatota archaeon
ACTGAACGTATGAAGCGGTATAGGTTGCTGTTCCATGTTCTGGCGTGGTGACATTGGTGATGGTGAGCGAGTCGCCATCGATGTCATTGTCATTTATTAATACATTGATCTGATTGTTTGTTGTATCTTCAGCAACAACCGCAGTGTCGTTGTTTGCATTGGGTGGGTCGTTTACAGGGTTTATAGTGATGGAGACCGTAGCTTGGGCTGTGCCACCATGACCATCGCTGATGGTATATCCAAATGAATCCGGGCCATGATAGTTTAGATCTGGTGTATACGTTACTGTCGATCCATCGGTTGATGTCGTTCCATGTTGAGAGGTAGTTACAGAAATAATGGTGAGCGTATGACTTTCAGGATCATTGTCGTTTGCTAATACGGAGAGTTGTGTGGTTGTATCCTCATTTACCGTGTAGATATCATTATTTGCGTTTGGCGCGTATTGGGTGGTAAACGAATAGGTCTGTGAAGTAGTATGTATCCCATCGGTTGCATTAACACGCCACCAATATCTGGTTCCACACAGATTAAAATTCGGATGATATTGGTATAGCGTCTCTGCGCAATAAGGGTTGACGCCAATGGTCTGTAAATATCCATCATTTCCTAGCCCCTCATATGCGAGCAGATAGGATCTATTCCCCATCGGCGCAATGTTTACAAAGTTGGGAAGGGAAGTACCTAGATCAATAATTCGGGTTTTATCAACAGGTTCATCGTTGATAATCCCCTCTTGACTGATGTTGACGGTGCACGCAATCAGCTGACTGTTTGGATAACTTGCATATAGAAGGAGGTATTGGTTGTCGGTTTCAACAACCTTTGTTAGTCGGATATATGTTCCAGACCCAAAGTAGTCAAATATCAATGTATCGGTAAATGATTTCGTTATCATGCCGCTGTCTGCGATATAAACCGTACAGATGTGCATTCGATTAGTGCCGCGATATGCTATCGCGTAAAGGTTCGCTCCAACATTCAGAACATTTGGATAATAGCCATTTGCGGTGTCAAATTCCCATACGTCGGCAGTGACATTGTTAAAAATCCCTGACGAAATGTTATAGGTGCGAATAAACCCATCATTACCAGAACCTTGGTAGCAGATGAGGATGGTATCCACATCGATCATCATCAATCGGGGATAGTATGCATCAGCGGTGTCAAACTCAGCGGTTGAGAGAGCCGTATCAGAAATCATACCAGTACTATTGATTTGTATTGTTTCAATGAATCCATCGTTTGTCGCACTCAGACCACCGGTCCCTGCTTCCGTGTAGGCAGCTGCATAAAAGTCACCTGACATCTTGACGAGATGTAACCGCGAGCCATCCATACTTAACGAGAGTACATCAATCATGGATTTCTGGATGGTCCCATTGTCGTCCCAGACTTTTACAGTGAAGATTTTTGCGCAATCATCTGTTGTATCACGATATGCAATCGCATAGATATCATCAGCGATAGGAACAATGGAAGAGTATAATCCATCAGTGGTATCATATTCCCACGTGTCAATCACTTGTTTCTTAATCGTTCCGTTCATGTTGTATGCCTTAAACGTAGAAAGATACCCATCCGAACCTGAACCGGCGTAGGCAACGAGATGATAATCACTAGTTCCTAAACGTATGATATCTGGTGATTGTCCATTAGCGGTGTCAAATTCATAGATGTCTACAGAGGAATCAATCCCAGTAAAATTGCAGCTGAAACCAAGCCATGAACCTGTCCCATTACTGTACCAATTCACCTCTAGACCGCCTTTATCGTAGTCGTTGACATCTACATGTAATGTTGGGTTTAGGTCAATAGAGATCGCCTGGTTCGCTGGGTTTGGGTTTGAAATGATTGGTGGTTGCATATTTGTATAGAGATTGATGGTTGCCGCCCATCCATCATACCCATCGGTACCCGAATCGGTGCTTGGATACACGATGAGATAGTAGGTTTCATTGATAAAGAGAAGAGACGGTCTCCATTGGCAATCCATGGTATCAAACTCAAGTTTGTCGATGACAAGGTCACAAATGTAGTATCCTGACTTGGTAATTTCGACCATGGTGACGAATCCATCGCTGTCTGTGCCCCGATAGGTAATAGCGAACCATTGTGTATTCCAGCTTGTATCACCACAATAGGTTATCTGGGGATACCAGCAGTTAGCGGTATCGAACTCAAGGGTATCTGATATACTCTTTGTAATTATCCCAGTGTTTGCAATCAGGACTCGTTTTATCCATCCATCTTGTGAGCTATCCGAATATGCAATCGCATAGTAGCCACTCGAGAGACGGATAATATCTGGGGTCACTACTTGACCGGTATCAAACTTATACCAGGATGTATTGCTATCCTGGATATCTCCAATGATGCTGATATTATAAGTAACAAGATACCCATCGGTACTTGTTCCCGTGTAGATTATGGCAATGGTATCGCTATCAACGGAACAGAGGTCTATTGCAGGGTTGACCAGACCCTCCACATAGTTTGAGAATTGTTGAGTGTCATTGACACTGCTACCGATCTGTCCGGATGCGTCGATATAGACAGTTTCAAGGTATCCCGTGTTAGAACTGTTCCAGATTTTTTGTGATGCGATAACAAAAATTGTTTGGGTGAGTTGTATCATGCTTTGACTGCAGGATCGATTACTTAAGCTAAGCGTATCAATCGGTGTTTTTTGTATTAAACCGGTGCTTGATGAGACACTGAACGTTTTCAAGATATTGTTCCCTGTGCTATGTTGATAGGTGATTGCAAAAATATCCTCTGTGACCTGACAAAGGTAGGTTCCTGGAGATTGCATGGAGGCATCAGCACCAATTTCCCAGGAGTCAATAAGAGCATTGGTTATCAATCCGTTATCGTTTTCTACATGGATGGTATGGAGATACAAATGATTGTCTTGATCAGAATTTGATGCAATTAAATAATATTCGCTGGTCCCAAGGCGTAGCGCTTGGGTGTAGGATCCTTTTGTTGACTGCCATTCGAAGGTTGAGACAACGGTATCACCGATTAATCCAAACCCACCTCCCCGTGACGGACCATCGTCATAGATCGATATGTGTTCTTCAGATAACCTTCCTGTTGTAGCGGCTGAATTCGGTAATTGGCTGTTTTTGGTGTTTTTATAAACAATTTCTGACGTTACTATATATGTTGTTGGCAGCAAGGTGATAGCGATTAGAATCAGATAGACAACTATCATAAGTATGTTTTTTTTCATCGATGTACACCCATATGTTATGTTTTTTCGATTTCGGAGTTGTTTTTTAAGAGTATTAGTTTCGTATTATTATATAATTTTCGATTATTTAAATACTGACTACTAATATTGGTCAAGACAGGTATGACTCCCCGGTAATCTATTCATATTCTAATACCTCACTAAGATATAAAACTTATTATACAAATGAAAAAATATTGATGGTCCCCCCAAAAATCAGATAATTTTCTATATCATATGTTTAAATAATCACTATTTTACGATATAATTCTCCCAATTAAAAACCATAAAAGCACTAATTTTTATTATTTTTTTGGAAAAAAATGAGGTGAAAAAAGTTACTAATATAGGGGGAACTTGCAGAAAACAGCAAGGTTCTTTAATCAAATGAAATATCGGTATCTGTCATGAGGGAGTTAACAACATTAGCGAAATACCCATTCTTAGCCGAAACGAAACAGTTCATTAAAGAGAATGGGCCCTCTATTGAGGAACTCCTTCACGCAAGCCCCTATGAACGAGCCCGCATCATCAGCATCGAACGTTTAGATAACTCATTTAAAAACCGGGATGTCGGTTCGCGGAGTCTTGCTAGTGAATCAGATTGTATCATGGAAATCCTCTCCTATCCGCTGGCTCGGATGGTCACCGTGTGTATCGGGGATTCCTATTTTAAAAAACGATACGCTCTTGGTGAAGCATCACAGATGTATCAACATCTTCTCAACGAACCTACCTCGTTTCTTCTCTCAATAGCAAAGGAGCTTGCTATCACAGTCCAATATGACCCGGGGATTAACACGATGAGGATCTTTTTCAAAGATTATCTGCGGAACGCCCCGACGCGATACAAGGAATGGAAAATGGTTAATAGAGGCATCCGTGGGGGGTTTCTCACCATTTCCCATAAAGATCTTGCAAGGATTTTGATGGAATCTTTACGCGAGCGTATTAACACAGAACTCCTCGACAGGAAGTGTGATATGAGTGTCTTTGAAGCCTTCTCATCAGACATTCAACGGTTCCAGAACATGCTTTCCCTGCAGAAAAAAAAGATAGAAGCAACACCGGTCGGTAAAGTCAGCATCGAAAAACTCCCTCCATGCATGAAGGATATACTCTCAGCGATTCAATCCGGTGAGAACGTTCCCCATATGGGGCGGTTCGCATTGGTCGCGTTTTTAAGCTCGTTGAAGTTAAGTACGAATGACATTCTAAAACTCTTTAGCACCGCGCCTGATTACCAGGAAGATAAAACACGCTATCAGGTAGAACATATCACAGGTTCGTCATCATCGACAGAGTACAAATGCCCAGGGTGTGAGAAAATGCGGACATACGGGATTTGTCCGGTCGATCGGATGGATGAACTCTGTAAAAAGGTACGTCACCCGTTAACCTATTATAGCGCGAAATGGAAACAGGAGAAACAGAAAGCATGAAACAATTTGTGACGTTTGAAGGTATTGATGGCTCAGGGAAATCAACGATCTCAAAGCTGGTCTCTGAGAAGTTACAATCCGCTGGGTATGACTGTCTCTGGACGTTTGAACCGACTGATTCGATGATCGGGCGTTTTGTTCAAGAATGCATCAAAAAGCACTCTGATCCGTTTGTCACCTCATTTACCTTCATTGCAGATCGCATTCAACATTGCAGGCAGATTCAGCACTGGTTAGATGAAGGGAAAATCGTGATATGCGATCGATATGCAGAATCAACCTATGCCTATCAGGCAGCACAGTTAGAAGATCAGATGAAAAATCCTTTGAAATGGTTACAAGAGCTATCACAAGGCCGTATTCTTATCCCTGATCGTACCTACTTATTTGTCATCGAACCAAAAATCTCACTTGCACGCATCCAACAACGACCAGAGCTGATTCCTTTTGAGCAGCTTGCGTTTTTAGAAAAAGTCCATAAAAATTATCTGGCCGTGTCAAGAGGAAAGCGCTTCCTGCATCTTGATGCAGAGCAACCAATCGAGAGATTGGTACAAATCTGCTATGACGATATACTCACGACAAGATAAAAAAAAGGGTTATTCACCCTCGTCTTCATTGTCTTTCACTTCTGACTCGCAGGCATCTTGTGTGTTCGATGCAAGGAACCGTGCTCGCTGCCCAACGATAAAAAGCTTTGCGATAAAGGTGATTTCGTTTGCTTCTTCTTTACTTGATACTTGTCCGACGATTAACATAATCCTCAATCGAAGGTGTTGATTTCTTCTTTTAAAGGATTTGTTGTACAAATGATACCAGGATGAAGGAAATGAAATATCATAAAAGAAAATCCTGTCTACATCCAGGCGTCCAGTCCTTTCTGCTCCGTCGCAGCGATGTCTGATAAACCAAAGGCACCCTGCACATAATTCTCAATCATCTTTTTGTACCATTCAAGGTCGATTTCTTTGCGATCCTTCACCAAGTCTACCGGGTACATGTAATCAATCGGTTTTACCCCGCTTTTTGATGGTTTAGCGATACCAGGCAACGGTTTTTTTGTGATCACAAACTTCATCTTCACCCTGCTTCGTATCGGCCGGCCCAGCAGTTTCTCAAGGGCTTCTGCTCGTTTCCCGAACGTCGATGACGATCCATCTTGGTTTAATTTGTATCGTTTCTCTGGCTGCACCGATTGAACAAGAATCAAATCATTGAGGTTGACGCAAGCAAGGTCCAACCGGGAGACAATCTCTCGTGTTTTACTCTTGATGCTTTCCTTTACCGCAGCCCGTACATCCTCTTCTTTCTCCCAACGGGGGTTCTCCTGGAGTACGGTCATCATGATTTCTGCAAGCACCTTCCGAGCAATATTGGCCTTATCAGACCCTTTGAAGTTATTCCCTTTCGTCGTCATCTCGATTTTGCCGTTCTTCTCATCGAAAATAAGATAATTCTTATGTTTGACAAAAACCATTCCGTCATGGTGTTCTGCCTCTAACTCAAAATCCGGGTATCTCAGCTCTTTCTGCCATTTCTCATTACATTTTTTAATCGCCGCATACGCGATGTCTGGTTGAGTAAGCCATGTACCATCATCAGAGCCAAGCGGGACGTCCAATGCCTTTGAGAAGCTGGGGAGATTTCCCATAGAGCGAGAGCATCCCATATAAATCCCATCCGTATCACCGTAGACCACACGGATTGACTGCTTGTTGAGTTGATCAAGTGTATCAGCAAGGATCATCTGCCCCTTTGTCGTAATCGCTGCCGCACCCCAAAGGTTAAATTGTCTTCCTGTCACGGTGGGTGCTGCAAGGATCCCATGTGTTCCTGCGTTCCGAGCCCCCTTCATGCTTTGATACATCATCTTAAGGCTACTTAACTCAGAGGAAGATACTTTACTCTGTGCGACCTTCAATTCTTTTTTTATTTTCCCAATGATGTTCATGATACCAGTCATTGCACAATTCACCACACCAGGGGTCGTATCAATCCGAACACCAATCATATATCCTTTGTCAGCATACGAGTCGTCTTTCGTGATTTCTCGCCAATTCACATCCCTGTTTTTCAAAAAACCTTCAGGAAGCTTCTTCAACCATACCCATGCATCAGGTGATTCGTTCTTCGCTGCGAGCCGGACCGTATCAGCCCCGATGTTCATCGCCTTTAGAATCGTTGGGTACATCGCGCCAACATCAGCAACAACCACATAGTACCAGGGGATGAAATGCGAATGTGCCTCCTTATCTGGTTTAATGGTCATACCACCAGGCATATGGTAATTGACCAACTCTTCGTCATCATCACTCAACTGTTCTTTGTAAATCACTTCCGGGTACTGGACCCAGTCAGGCATCTCCTCACCATATTTCACCACTCTGATGAAGTCCTTTGACAGTTGCTCTCTTCGTTTCTTTGCAAGATGCACTATTGCTTCTTTGCTCGTCTGATTATCAAACTCCTTTGCAAGGATCTGTGCCACTGATTTTACACGGCAGATTGGTGGGATGATCTTTTTCTTCAAAGCCCCTCGTAACAATGCCATATGATCCCACATATTAACCGCACCAGATGAAAGCAGCATGTCAAACGGCATGCATGTCGTAAAAGCGAGGGGGAGTGCCTGTTGGATAAAATGCAGCGTCACCCCGATCTGCTCTTGGATATCCTGCTTGTTATAAACCATCGTTCGATCATCAAGTTTGATTTGTGATGGCTCTAAATAGACCCGGTTCTCAACAACGATATTCAAGAAAGGAGCTAAGCTTTTTAAGCGGTAATCATCAAGCCATGGGTAGAACTTCCGTGCAGCAAGATAGGTATCAAAGCTACAGGGATGCATCTGGACAATTTCAGCACCCATGATTCCAAAATGAAATGATTTATCCTGCCGGCAATACATGGTCGTAAAATCTTGAAACGTTCGTTTCTCATCAGCAGATAATTGCTCTTGTTTATACTTAAGAAGCCACTGTATCCGACCGTAGACATGAACATTATCAAAACCTACGATATTATGACCCGAGATGATATCCGCTTCTCTTACTTTTCTACAGAAATCCAATAGATGTACTATTTCATCATCGACAGACCGAGACATATGTTGAATGACCTCGACATCTTTCCAATGAGACGGAGTCTTACGTATCTCAAAGCTGAACTCTTCTTTCTGAAGATCCTTCTCAGACTCTATAGAAATATCAAAACACGCGTAGCCAAGGATGTCGATAGGAATCTGTGGTTTGCCTTCTTCAAACTGAGTGGTTTCAATATCATAAATTAAAACCTTCAGGTCTGTCTTTTTTCCTTCTGTGTCAAACAACCATGTTTTACCTTCTGCAGCAAGATCGACTAATGCCCGCTGATGGTAGGGAATATCATGCTCAGCGGTAAAGAAATCATGCTCAAAAAACAGATAATCGCTGATTTCTGGGACGATGTAGGATTCTTTTGTAAAAACTTTAAACACATCTCGTGTTTTGGAGAATTCACAGAAACTCCGGTAGGTCTCTAACTCACCGATCCCCGTGATTTTCGATAGTTTCGGATGATCTTCTTTGTTTTGCTTCCAGTGTTCGACAAGTTTTTTCCGAGCCACCTTCGCGTCAACATGTGTTGGAGCAAAAGCAAGAAAATACGGATGATGTAGCTCAGAGATATGCTGGGGGGTGTTTCCATGGAAATAGAGATAATTTGGTGAGAGACCTAAAAGCATGTTTGCCATAACATTGTTTCCCCATTCTCGACTTTTTACCGTTAATACATTGGGCATACTTAAACTTTCGAAGGAATAATTATAAGTGAGTTGCTTTATCTTTGGTTTGGATTTGATTCTATGACGACACAAATTGTGTTTTCCGATGAATTTAACAAACACGACACCCCGGATCATCCAGAGAATGCTGACCGTGTCTATGTGATGCTTGATGCACTCGAACAGGCACCGTTTTTCAAAGATATTCATCTTATCAAGCCAGAAATGTTACCTGAGAAGCAGTTATACGAACTGCATTCCGTAGAGATGATACAACGGATAAAAGAGATTAGTGATCATGGTGATTCATGGATCGATTTGGACACCTATGTCTGTAAATCAGATTACGAGACTGCACGGCTTGCCGCAGGAGGTGTCGCGCAAGCCTGTAGAAACGTTGTTACGGGAAAGGCTACGAATGCATATGCTTTAGTCCGACCACCTGGGCATCATGCCTCGGCTGAACGCTCGATGGGATTTTGTTTGTTTAATAATGCAGGACTTGCAGCCCATGAACTGACAAAGAAAGGAAAACGGATTCTCATCTTCGACCATGATGTCCATCATGGGAATGGGACACAGTCGATTTTCTATAGAAGAAATGATGTGATGTACCAATCGTTCCATCTCTCACCACATTATCCGGGGACGGGTGATATCTGCGAGATAGGGGAAGGTGAGGGGAAGGGATATACCATAAATGCTCCCCTTAGTTTTGGCCATGATGATGGCGCAGTTGCCCAGCTCTTCGATGAAATAATTACTCCGGTTACTCAGCAATATAAACCAGATCTAATCATCATTTCCGCTGGATATGATTCTCATCATTCTGATCAACTTGGAGGTCTAAAGCTTTCTGCGAATTTCTTTGGGGAGATAATTAAAAGATTCCAGAGTATCCAACCAAAAATTGTCTGTACCCTTGAAGGTGGATATAACTTTCAATGGATTGGGAAATGCTTCTTGTCTCAACTTGGTCAAATGGTGTCTCATCCTGTTCAATTTGACGACCCAATAAAAGGAAATGATGATGTGCACGTAATTATCAAAAACATAAAAAAAGAATTAAAAGAGTATTGGTCTCTCTAACCTAATTAATCAAAGATCATTCCCATGCCCGTAGCAGCGGAATCCTCTTGCTCTTTGATTTTCTCATCAATTTTTTTTGCTTTTGTAACCGGGAGTTTTTTCATACCAAGTTCTTTAGCCAGTTCCTCTGCACGCTTAATTCCTTCCATGCTTCCTTCAATTTTTAAATACGATACCGCTTCTTTAATATCTAACGAGTTTGCATCTCGAATCACAATGCTTTGTCTGTTGACAATATCGTCCTGAAGCATGGTCTGTATTTTTCCTGCTTGCGCAGATTCTACTTCAAAGATCACATAGGGCACGTATGATCACCTGCGTCTGCGGATAGAATTATTCTATATAAACCTACTCTTGCTGTAACAGTGTTCCGTTTTCATCGATTTCCATGCATCGTATTCTTGAGGAACTTATTGGTTTTCCATCCTCTGAGCGAACGAAAGGGATGACAATGATGTGTAATGGCTTTAAACCAAGCTTTGTTCGTCTTGTATTAATTTGTTTGGCGGTTGGTTCAGTCTCTGGAGAAACGACAATGGCGTCGAAATCTGTTTTCAAAGTTGGGCCGAATTTATCTGAAATCTGTTGAATGATTACTTGATTCAGCGTATGTTCTTCTGCTAGTAATTCTTCGATTATGTGTTTTCTCTTTTTAAATGATGGAAATTTTCCTTTCTTCTGTATCATATCAGCAGAGGTAAGACCAATGAAAACAGTACCACTTGGTCCTGCTGTTTGGAATGCTTTTCTCAGTAGCATTTTATGGCCTTTATGAAGCGGATAGAAAGTTCCGCCGAGACACACTTTCATACAATCAACCATTGTACGAATCTTTTTTAAATGTATGTGTTCGGAAAACTATTTATTTCTGTGACTCGTTGCATCTTTTATTGGAAGGATGGGACTATGAATGGAAATCATGCACATTTTTCAGTGATGATAATAAGTTTTTTATTGATTAGTGGTTTTTTGATATTGTGCATTTCCGAACACTCAAATGCAGAAGGAAGCGAAATTTATGTCGATGATAGTTTTTCTTTGATTCGAGATGGAACTGCGGAGCATCCATATGCAACGATTACAGAGGCTCTTAACCTTGCCAGTGAAGGTGATACCATTTATGTGTTCAGTGGGATGTATAATGAAACGTTACTTATCAACAAACGTATCTCTCTTATAGGAGGAATTGACGATGGACAAAGTATACTTACTCGTGGTATTGAACATAAATACCTCATCGATATTTCTGCAGATTTTGTGACAATAGAAAATTTCGTCTTGCGAGATTCAGGGCATTATATCACCTCTCAATATGGTGCGCTTGTCCATATAACCTCAAATAATGTCGTTATTCAAAAAAATAATATTTCTCAATGCAATCTATGGGGAATTTATCTTGATTCCTCCAATGATAATACCATCAGTGGTAATATCATTAATGATACGAAAGGGATTTTTGTTTCATCTTCTAATAACAATGTTTTTTCCAGTAATAACATCTCCAACTCAGATGATGCAGGTATTAACATGCGTTCCTCTCGAAGGAATATTCTTTATCAAAACATGTTTATGATGAACAATTATGGTATCTATTCAAAAGAGTGCTCGTACACAAATATCACAGAAAACACGTTTAGAAAAAACATATTCCATGGGCTCTATACCATTGATAACGGGAATGATATCATCTCAGGAAATAATTTTAAAAATAATTCATTAAGTGGACTCACACTATCCTCCTATGATTGTATCATATATGGTAATATATTTAATGGCGGTCAAGTTGGTCTGAATCTCCAAAAAACCGGATGTCATATCAGCAACAATTCCTTTGAGAATTTCAGTTCTACTGCGCTTTCGACAGTCCAAGGGAGTAGCAACAATATCATCAGCATGAATCGTTTCTTTCATAATAATGTCCATGCACGGGAGCAAGGAAACAACGAGTGGGATGATGGTATGAACGGGAACACATGGGATACCTACAATTACATTGATAAAAATCTTGATGGTATTGGTGACCTCCCCTATGCAATTGCAACTGGTGGCCAGGATCATTTTCCACTCGGAATATTTTTGCTCCCTCCACAAAAACCTTCAAATCCTTCTCCTACTGATGATAAAGAAAATGTTGGATTGTCTGTCACATTATGGGTAAAGGTGCTTGACCCAGACAGCAGTATCATCTCGGAAGTCTCATTCTATAACGCGGTTACTAATGAGAAAATTGGTACTGTTCGTAATGTAGCTAATGGAAAGAACGCCTCGTGTAGTCTGAAATTGCCCTTTGATACTACCTATGCATGGTATGCTGTTGCTAATGATAGCCTGCAGGAAAATCAATCTGATATCTGGTTTTTTATAACAAAACAACGACCGCCTGAGAATGAAAAACCCGTGCCAAACCCGGGAGGCCCTTATGTTACGAAACTTAATCAATCCATCGCCTTTGATGGGTCTCAGAGTATTGATCCTGATGGAGAAATTATTTTTTATCGATGGAATTTTGGGGATGGAAGCAGCCAGATCCTTGATATGACGCCGATACATACGTACACAGATCCAGGGACGTATATAGTGACTTTAACCGTAGTCGATGATGATGGTCGAAGCAGTATCGCGAATACGACCGCAACCATACAAGGTGTCATATTTGTCAATGATCCTCCTGTTGCTACGTGTACAACTCCTTCAGCGATTACTATGAATCAAGAAGTCAGTTTCGACGCCTCTTTGAGTAATGATTCAGACGGGTCGATCATCGGGTATCGTTGGGACTTTAATAGTGATGGAACGTTTGACACAGATTGGACGGAAAGCCCTGTGATTACCTATACTTTCTCCAATTCTGGAACATTTGTGGTCACCCTGGAGGTGAAAGACGATAAAGATGCAGTAAGTCCCTATACGACAACGATTTTTGTAAAAGAAGCCTCTGGAAGCACACCCGGTTTTGGTTTCCTTTTAGCCTTACTTGCTGTGCTAATCGGTCTATTCCTTTTCAAGAAACAAAAATATAGAAATAAATTTTGAAGAATATTTCTTCATCTTTCCTCTAAGATGACACAAAATATAAATACTTACAAAGTGCACATACTCTTTGATGTGGCAGTATTTTCAAGGGAGAAAACTAGCAATAATCCGTATTGCAGGGATCTGTGGTATATTGCTCCCTTTTGTTGTCTTTGCTACTCTTGGTTTTTCGATTGCGTTATCTCCTTGGTTTACCTGGACACAACATGCTATAAGTGATCTGGGGATTCAACAAAGCACTGCGGTGATTTTTAACAATGGTATTATTCTTGGCGGTATTCTCGCATTGATTTTTTCTCTTGGTTTAATGAAGATTCTCTCTAAAAAGATTGGGGCGTACCTCTTGTTCCTTAGTGCTCTTGCTCTTATCGGAATTGGTTTGTTTCCGGAAACCATTTTTACTCTTCATTTCCTCACATCCGCCTCTTTTTTTATTTTCCTTGCGGTTGCACTGCTTTTTATCGGTTTGACTAGTAAAAAAAACATATTTGAGCGTCGGATAGGGTCACTTGCATTGGTATTTGCATTTGTCGCAATAGGTTCAAGTGTGTTTGTCTTTCATTTGGAAGGTATTGCTATTATTGAGGCTCTGTCGTGTTTCCCTGCTTTTATTTGGTGTTCGATTGTTGGGATTCGAATGACATTGGTGTAAGATTAGATCCGTACAATAAGGAATAATACACCTGCGATCACTGGTTGATGGACAAGGTAAATAGCTAATGAGTGCTGCCCCATCCATGACAGTATTTTTGTTGGTTTGTTTCTTGTAAGGTCAGGGAGATAATATCTTCTTTTATTATCTTTATACAGGATGTTTCCTAACGTAATACCAAGGAGGCAGATGCCGAACCAAGGAAGGATTGGGAAATAATCGATTGTGTGTTTTCCAACGTCCGATTCGTGGATACCGGTGGCGAGTTCTGCCATTGTTGGATTTTCTGTGGTATAAAAAAAACCAAGTGCTAATCCTGTGACGATAATCAGAGTTGCAAAAATAATATTGGTTGATTTAAATTTGAGCAGAAGTGTGCTAAGGATGATACAGCATCCTATACAATGGAGTACTCCAAACAGGATTGGTCTGTCTGGGAGAAAAACAGCGGTAAGCAGCGTAAGTAGGATTCCAAGGTTGAGGATCCATAAACCGCGTTGTATCATCCGGATATACATTTTTTGTGGTTGATGTTGATATTTGTTATTGTTTACCGAAAGGCAAATGCCGACGAGTAAGAAGAACATCACCGGGACGATGATGTTTAATGAATAGAAATATGTATTAAGGGGAAGAAATCCAAAGTAATCAAGATCCCAGAAGACATGCAGGATGATCATGAAGAGGATGGCACATCCTCTCAGGATATCTAGTTCAATGAACCGTGTCGATGGTCTTGTTTCTTCTTTTTGGTTTCGATTAGGATCCATAGCGGGTTCTTCTCCTGCTCTCTCCTTATTATTGATATAATGTTTCGTGTTAACGTTTAACAATAATACTATTTAAAGATACTCTGGAAAAATATCACAAATGGGAAAATCAACGTAGACGAACAACAGATACAGAACAGAAATGAATCCTGATGTGCACTATAAAAACAGAAAAAGGAGGACTACGCCGTTCCTCATTATATGATGTATTGACGACAGGTTCTCAGATATCGTATAAATACTTATCAATTGTTAATTTCTAATGACTTTTATACGCTGATATATCTAAGATTTTTTGCTAAATAAAAAAATTAGATCATTAGTAACGTTTATAATATGAATGTGTGTAATAAACAAAAAAGTAAATTTGTTTATTTTCTGTAAATTTTTAAAAAATTTTATATACTATACTCATATATAATTAACTCCGATAATGAAATGATAGAGTTAATGTTTCATTACGATGATACTCCTTGCATTAGAACTAAGAAAATTAGCGATGATTATCCCAAAGAAAAATTCAATAGAAAAAATAAATTATCGAATATTTTTTTGATGACTAGGCCAAATACTCTCATCCCGGCAGATACGTAGATGATATGGAACAATAAAAAAAATAACTCACATGAGAAAGCGATATAAAAGGCTGCAATGACTGAAGAAGGCAATATCATGAAAAATAAAAATATCTCCTATCTAGCAATCATGGTCATCTCTATCTCTTTGTTATCTACTGTAATTACTCCTGTTTTAAGTTCTTCGTCACCGGATACAACAGTGAATTTCATCACACCTTATCATATAGCATCTCCTTCTTTGCAGATCACAGCTACGAACACGACTCCTGTTGATAATATTACGTTATATTATCGATATAGTGCAACGAATTACTCTGACTGGTCCCCTGGGAAAGATTATGCCATTTTAGCACCGGGGGATTATAAAACGAAAGCAGATGATCCCAACATAGATTATCCTCAGCGTATGTGGTATGACGAAAAAAACCAACTTCTCTATGTTGTAAGTTATCTAAAGTCTAATCTACAGATCTGGGATGTGTCGAATAGTGAAAATATATTAAAACAAAGTCAATTGAAGCATTCCGTTTATCTCGATCATGTACACGATGTCGTCGTTGTAAATAACTGGTCATATGATGGGATCAATTATGGGAATATCGCCTTTACAGTCGGCCATGGTTCACCAATGTATTTAAGTTCAATTCGTGTTAATCTTTCAGCATCACCTGTGTTTTTACAAAATTTTCCACTTCAAACGAGTGTAAATTCAATAGAACAGAATCTGTCGTTATCATCAAAAATGTTTAAAAACGACTACTTTCACTCAAAGGGGGGATTAGAATCGTATACAAAACTTGGGTATATAACAGTTATACAAAGGGGGAATTGCTTGTATGCGGTTGTTACTAGATTATCAGGTAAATTTAATATTTTCAATGCATCCGATCCGACACATATGGTTAATATAAGCTATATTTGTGGAACTGATATCGACCCTGATTTAACGAACTGGTGGATAGCTACGGTCGACCCGACAAACCAATATCTCTATGTATGCGGAATAGGTGTTAATAAAACTATTACAACATTTGATGTATCAGACATTTCGAATCCAAGATATATCGGGTATCAAATACACCAGACCCCCAATCAAGATGATTTTATATTCAGATATTACGATAGAAAAGATTTGAACCGTTTATATTCAATCAATGGTTCAGATATTTCAACTGATAGGTCTTTGGTTGTATTCGATGTTTCAGATCCTGAGAACTGGCAGATTCTTGCAGAATCAGGAGATACTCAGGGTACGGGTGAATTTCAAACAGATTTCTGGACCAATGACTGGGCTGCATCACGAAAATGGATTCCCGGAGGGGGTCAAACAGGGATTATTGTTTGGAATATAAGAAACGTAAGTGATATCTATAATGCAGGGTCCTTCTCAGATATTGAATATACAAATCATTCCCATATGCAATGGTTTGATTATAACCATAGTCGTATTTTTGTACTCGCGTATGGATTAAATGGTGGTGGTAACTCTATTTATATCGTGAAATGGCAGATTTCTCTTGCCCAGGAGAGCAGTTGGTACAAATATGAGGTTGATACAAGTGCTCCATGGTCATGGGATTTTAATTTTCCTTATGGAAAAGGCTACTACGAATTCTGTTGTATTGGGAGAAAAACAGGACAGTCTCCTGAAACGTTTCCAGTTGGTCCTGATGCAATCTGTCATTTTTCTACCTTTACTAATAATCCTCCTGTTTTTGGCTCCCCTACACCGATGAACAATTCACTGAATCAAGCGTTATCTGTTGTCTGGTCCATACCAATCATGGATTTCGAAGGAGATGCTTTTTACTGGAGTATCGAATGTAACAATGGTCAAACATCAACTGGAACTGGAGATGGGAACGGCTCAAAAACCTTGATGTTATCAACTTTAGCTCCTTCAACGACCTATAAAATCTGGGTGAATGCAACCGATTCAACGGGCAGTGGTATATTTACAAGGGACTGGTATACTTTTACAACACAACAAGAGGGAAACGTCCCACCAAACAAACCCAATAAACCCGCAGGAAACACTTCAGGGAAGCTTAGAACGCCTTACACCTATTCGACCTTTACCATTGACCTGAATGGGGACGATGTGTATTACCTCTGGGATTGGGGTGATGGATCACAAAGTAACTGGCTCGGCCCGTACAACTCTGGTGATCTTGTTACTGAGACGCATACATGGAAAGTGAAAACATCCTCCATAAAGGTGAAAGCAAAAGATAGCTCTGGTGTAGAAAGTCCATGGTCTGACCCCTTACCAATCAGTATGCCAAAGGGCAACGCTATCATATTCCGCTCCCTGTTATCGACAATTTTTCAAATTTTAATCGAACGTTTTTCCTACCTATTCCCCGTACTCCATCAATGGGTAGGATATTGAGGACTATCTATTCTTTTTCTTTTAATTAATTTTGATTTGTATTCATTAGATGGTTTCCTCTTAATTTGTCTATTCCATATTTAATGAAAATATCGGGTTGCTGAAAGGTCATTTACCAATACAGAAATAGCAAAAATACGCAAAAAATAATTTTTTGGATGTTTGCTATAAGGAAACAAGTTACTGAGATGTGTGGGGACAGGACATATGTCACCCCCAAGATTTAATGACAAGAACATCCTCTAATTTAAGGCTTTTGACAAGGCTGTTATACC
>JAFGFQ010000029.1 GCA_016930995.1 Thermoplasmatota archaeon
AGCACTTCCCGGGAAACTTGCGGACTGCTCCAGCAAAGACCCCAGCCAATCAGAAATCTACCTTGTGGAAGGAGATAGCGCCGGCGGCTCAGCCAAGCAAGCCAGGGACAAGGAATTCCAAGCCATTCTTCCCCTTCGAGGAAAAATTCTCAACGTCGAGAAGGCACGGATGGACAAGATCCTCAGAAGCGAGGAGATCCTGCATCTTATCACCGCGATCGGCACCGGGATCGCAGAAGAGTTCAACGTCGAGAACGCCCGATACCATCGCATCATCCTGATGACCGATGCTGATGTCGACGGGGAACATATTCGCACCTTATTGCTCACGTTCTTCTACCGGTATATGCGACCATTGATCGAGAAAGGATATTTGTACATCGCACAACCACCCCTGTATAAACTTACCAAAGGAAAAGCGATTAATTATGCGTACTCTGAGCAAGAACGGATGCAAAAAGCAAAACAGATGGGTGAGGCCGGTCTTGGCATCCAACGCTACAAGGGCCTTGGGGAGATGAATCCCCAGCAACTCTGGGAAACCACCATGGACCCAGAACAACGGGTGATGCTCCATGTCACCATTGAAAATGCAGTAGAAGCAGACGAGCTGTTCACCATCCTGATGGGTGAAGCAGTAGAACCACGGAAATTATTCATTGAACAACATGCCAAAGATGTGGTAAATCTGGATATCTGAGGTGAGGAAAAATGACTGACGATGATATTAAGAAAAAAGGACAACCACGTGATATTAACGATGAAATGAAACGAGCCTTCATTGACTATTCCATGAGTGTCATCATGAGCCGAGCGTTACCTGATGTACGAGATGGCCTCAAACCTGTACACCGACGTATACTATACGCCATGAATGATATGGGTCTCACTCATAACAAACCATATAAGAAATCAGCTCGTGTTGTAGGAGAATGCTTTGTTGAAAATACGATGATTTTGACAAACCACGGACTAACGAATATAAAAAATGTAAAAAGAGGAGCCAAAGTCTACACCCAGAACGGCATTGAAAAAGTTAAAGAATTATATATAATGCCAAAGAAGGAGTTAGTTAAAGTCACACTTGAGAATGGCCTTGAAAATATAGTGACTAAATCACAAAAATTCAAGGTGTTAACAAACGATTTGACATTTGATTGGAAAGAAGCAAAAGAACTGTCGCCTCATGATTTTGTTGTTATCAAATATGACTATCCAATAATTCAAAATTTTATCAAGTTAAAAAGATCAAAGAATCATTCCTTATATTTAAACGAAAATATTGGCTATCTCTTAGGTATTTTCCTCTCAGATGGATGGATTTCAGAAGATTATGGACAGAAAAAACATCCAAGAATCTGCCTCTATGGAGGAACCGATAAAGAGATTGCAGACAGAGTCGTAGAACTTGTAAAAAAAGAGTTTGGATATACACCTCCTATTCAAGAAAAACACTATCAATTGAAAACAAAGGAAAAACGCTGCATCTATACCGTGAGAATTCATCGAAAAGAAATCAATGATTTTTTCGTTTCAAATTTTCATTTAAAGAATGCAAATGCTTTGACAAAAAAGATACCTCAGCAGATTTTTCACTCACCTCAAAAAGTAGTCTATGCCTTCATTTCTGGTTTAATAGATGGAGATGGTTCGGTACATAACAAGAGAAATACGATACACTACGGCTCCATCTCTGAGGAAATGATCAATCAACTCATGCTGCTCTTACAACATCATGGAATTTTTAGTTCTAAACATTTTTCTAAAGAGACGAAAACACATTACATTCTGGATAGAAAAATAACTGATTATCATGTCTTTTTTTGTCTGGAGATTCATGGAAGCAACGCAGTTGAGTTAGCAAAAAATCTCACAGTGATAACACCCAAGAAAAAAATCATTCTTCAAAGGATAGCCCACGAACAAATAAGTAAAAGAGATACATGGTCAAAATATGATATTGTACCATATTTTGGTGAGAAAATTTTTGGAGATCTCAGCAACCGACATCTTGGTGGAGGATGGTATGAAGATACAAACGGAGAAAAATTCAGAGAGGGCATCACCTATCCAGCTGGATGTAAGTTACGGTATTCAAAAGATTTGAAAACAAAACATTTGCATCTCACACAGATACTACAATGGGGTGTCCATGAGAAGTTACAGAGAATAGGATCGAATGTTAATGAGTTCCTTGATTATATTTTGAAAGGGAAATTACGTTTTATTCGAGTACGATCCGTAGAACCGGTCGATGAACAGCTGACATATGACATAGAAGTTGAGAATGATCATGAGTTTATCGCCAACGGAATGGTTTCCCATAACTGCC
Source organism: Thermoplasmatota archaeon (assembly GCA_016930995.1). The sequence continues at coordinate 2,333 of JAFGFQ010000029.1, forward strand.
TTGGGAAATACCATCCTCACGGTGACCAAGCGGTCTATGATTCTATGGTCCGTATGGCGCAGAATTTTTCACTACGGTATCCTCTAATCGACGGACAAGGCAATTGGGGCTCCATCGATGGTGATTCTGCTGCTGCGTTACGTTACACTGAGACACGTATGGCGAAGATTACAAACCTCATGCTGCAGGATATCGAGAAAGATACCGTAGAATGGCGTGATAACTTTGACGGATCGTTAAAAGAGCCTGAAGTTCTTCCTGCGGTGCTCCCAAACCTTCTTTTGAATGGTGCATCTGGAATCGCAGTCGGGATGGCGACCAATATGCCGCCCCATAACCTCACGGAAGTCGTTGATGGGATTATCAAGATGATCGATACGCCGGAGGTTACCATTGCTGAACTGATGGATATTGTCAAGGGACCTGATTTTCCTACGGGTGGTATCATCTATGGTCGTGGTGGGATTCTTTCTGCGTACACCACAGGTCGTGGTGCACTCACGGTCCGAGCGAAAACGTTCATCGAGGAGGGAGAACAGAAGGACCGCATCATCGTCCATGAATTGCCCTACCAGGTGAACAAATCTGTTTTACTTCAAACCATCGCGGAGCGCGTCAAGGAAAAGAAACTCGAAGGGATCTCCGACCTGCGAGATGAGAGCGACCGGAAAGGGATGCGGATCGTCATCGAGCTGAAACGAGACGCCATTAATGATGTGGTGCTCAACCAGCTCTTCGAACATACCGAGCTGCAGTCCTCCTTTGGTGTGCTGAATCTTGCAATCGTCAAAGGAGAACCAAAGATCCTGACTTTAAAAGAGATGCTTCAACATTACATCGAATATCGCGTGGAGATCATCACTCGGAGAACCACGTACGACCTTCGGAAAGCCAAGGAGAAAATGCATATCCTGGACGGCTTGATGATCGCACTGCGGAACATCGATGAGGTCATCAAGATTATCCGGCAGAGCAAGGAGGTAGAGGAAGCAAAAGACCGTCTGATGAAACGGTTCAGCTTCTCGGAAATCCAAGCCAAGGCGATCCTGGATATGCGGTTGCAAAAACTCGTTGGGATGGAAATCGCAGCGGTGGAGAAGGAATACAATGAAACCAAGGCACTCATCGAACAGCTCGAGGCACTCCTGGCAGACCATCAGAAAATCCTTGCAGAAATCAAACGAGAGCTCTTAGAAATCAAAGAGAAATTCGGTGACTCCAGACGCACTCAAATCGTAGAAGGGGAAGTCGGTATTGACATCGAAGACCTTATCCCTGAGCAGGAGGTCGTCGTCACGATCACGAAGGACGGATACATTAAACGAATCCCGACGGAGACGTATCGGACGCAGCATCGTGGGGGTAAGGGTCTTATCGGCGTCAGGCCAAAAGAGGAGGATTTCGTGGTGAACACTTTTATCACCTCGACCCATGATTATCTGATGTTTTTCACGAACCATGGGCGGGTCTACTGGCTGAAAGGCTATAAGATACCCGAAGGGGATCGCTACGCGAAAGGGAAAGCCATCATCAACTTGCTGCCCCGACTAGAGGAGGGAGAAAAGATAGAGACGGCGGTGCCTATCCATGAGTTCGATGATCAGCATTACCTTATTTTTGCGACTAAGAGAGGGACAATCAAAAAAACCGTGCTCTCAGCCTATGGTAACATCCGTGTGAATGGGATTATCGCCATTAAACTTGAGGAGGGCGACGAACTCATGGGTGTACAACTCTCCGATGGGACCAAGACGGTGATGATTGCGACGGCGGGTGGTCAAGCCTGTCGGTTTAATGAACGGGAGCTTCGGCCGATGGGTCGTGCGACGCATGGGGTAATCGGGATTCGGTTGAAGAACAAGAACGATGCGGTCGTGGCAATGACGGTGGTGGATATCACGGGTTCTTTGTTTACCATGACGGAGAACGGGTTTGGGAAACGCTCCCCGATTGATGAGTATCGTATGACCCATCGGGGGAGCAAGGGTGTGCGGACGATTGTGACTAATGAGCGGAACGGAGACGTGGTGTTTGTCAGCCAGGTCAGCGATGACCATGAGCTTATCATCACCACGGAGCATGGGATGACGGTGCGCATCCCGGTACGGGACATCCGGGAGCAGGGCAGGAACACCATGGGGGTCCGGATCATGCGGTTGAACGAAGGGGATAAGGTGGTCTCTGTCACCCAGGTCCTTGCTGAACCGATTCGAGAGGAAGCAGAAGGCCAGTCCATTGAGTCTATGCCGCTTGGTATCGTAGAGGAAAAACCAACTGGTGGGGAGCTGATTGCTGAGCCGGTGGTCGTTGAAAAAGAAGAACAAGGACGACCGGAAAAGCTCCGACCGGCTCTTGCATCGCCTGTGGCAGCTACGAAAAAAGTTGTGCCATCGAAGGCAAAAAAAATCCCAAGACCTACGAAAACGATGTGGAAACCAGTCAAGACGAAGGGAAGGCCAGCGAAAGGAAAAGGATTGAAAAAACCAAAGGGAACACCAGGGAGACCACGGAAAGAAGGAAAAAAGATTCCTGTGAAAAAACAGAAAAAACCAGTCAAATCAGCAGTAAAGGTAAAGCAAAAAAGTGTGAAACAAAAGAAGGTTAAGAAAACAGTGGTGAAGCGGCTAAAGGCTAAGAAAAAACCTAAGCGGAAGAAGTAATCTTAAACAGCTTTCTTCTTTTTCTTCGGGCAGTCCGAATTGATGCAGAGGTCCCAGGATCGTCGTCCTTTCATTTTCACTTGGACGATTGGGCTTGCGCAGGCGTCACAGAGTTTTGTTGTCATCGTCAGACCCCCCTGTTGGGGGAGTGAATAGGTGTTTTTACAGTCAGGATACCCTGTGCAACCGATGAAGCGTTTGCCTTTCTTTGATACGCGGACCATGAGTGATTTGCCGCATTTCGGGCAGGGGCCAATCGTATTCTGGGCTTTGACAGCATTGTTGATGTTTTCCTTGATCCGTTCCTTCTCCGGCTCCAGTTCTTGCATGACTTTTGTCAGCATCAGGCGTGATTCTTTTACCGTCTCCTCCAATGTTTTTTTCCCTTCAGCGATCTCGTTCATATCTGCCTCAAGCTCAGCAGTCATCTTGGGTTTGACGACATCACAGTTGATTAATGCATCAACGACCGCGATCGCAGTCGAGGTCGGGGTCGGTGTTCCTCCCATGACATATTTACGACCATACAATTTGCTGATGATTTCATGCCGGGTGGATTTCGTCCCTAGTGAGAGTTGCTCCATTTTTGCTATCAATGCTCCTTGGGTGTAGCGCTGTGGTGGTTTTGTGAAATCCTTCTTTAAGGTGATCTTTTGGATTTCAAGGATCTCATCTTGGAGAAGCTCTGGGAGTTCTTTCTTCTTGTCCTTGAAGTATGGATAGAGCAGCCTCCAGTGTGGCTCCAGAAGCCGGTACCCGCTGGTGATAAAGTGTTCACGGGAAATATCGAAGGTGACGTCGGTTGTCTCGGAGATCGCATCTTTTGCCAGTGTCGCAAAGAACCTCCGGCAAATCAGCTCATAGATCTTCTCCTGATCAGTGCTGAGTTTTTTCGTCGGTGCATCAACAGGATGGATCGGAGGATGATCTGTGGTTTGTTGTTTTCCTCTGGTCGGATAGTTCCGCCCGTTTGTTTGTACCTCTTTTACCTCTTTTGCGAAATGAGCCTCAGATAGTTTCTTCAGGATACCATTTATGTTCAATGACGGTGGATAGACGGTATTGTCTGTTCGGGGGTATGAGGTCAACCCCATCATGTAGAGTTCCTCTGCGATGCTCATCGCCTTGGCCGCAGGAAAACCTAGATACGAGGCTGCCTGGATGTAACTCGTCGTGTTAAACGGGGCGGGAGGCGTCTCGTGATTTATGGTCTTTTTCACCTCTTTTACGAGTGCGTCCTTGGTATCTTTAATTCTTGTGTAGATCTCCTGAGCAGGTTGTTCCTCCTGGAACACTCCATGTTCATGTGTTGCATCAATGGGTTTGTCTTTTGAAAGTTGGCCATGAAGTGTCCAGTACGGTTTTGGGATGAACGTCTTGATTTCTTTTTCTCGCTCAACCAGAAGCGCTAGGGTAGGTGATTGAACACGTCCTATGGAGAGGAAATCTCGGCCAAGTCGACGGGAGGTTAATGAGATAAATCGTGTTAAGACAGCACCCCACACAAGGTCAATGACTTGTCGGGCTTCACCCGCACTGGAGAGATTGTAATCCACTTCAGTGAGATTGTCAAAGGCAGTATTAATCTCATAAGGAGTAATCGCACTGTACCTCGCCCGTTTTATGTTGATGATTGAGGGATTAAAGCTTTTTAGAAGGTTCACAACCTCCGCACCAATCAATTCACCTTCTCGATCGAAATCAGTGGCTACAATCAGAGAGGGAGTCTCCTGGACAAGCGTCTGTAAAGCCGAGGCGATTCCTTTTTCACTGACGTTTTTGCAGGGTTCTACCTCAATAAGTTCATGGGGAGGGATTTTTGTCCATTGATTAAAACCCGTGGGGTAATCAAGGTTGATAATATGGCCTTTTAATCCGATGATGGTCCATGGTTCAGCGTTTTTTGTAAATGAATACACAGGGATTTTCCCAAGATGGCTGCTCTTTACCTGACCATTGGAGAGAATGTACGCGATCCGTCTCGCAGCAATGTTTTTCTCACAAATCACTAATTGCATGGTTGTTCCCAGTTTGAGAACTCAACATTAAGACGGGCTATAATTAGTTTACGATAGTAGAAAAAGTAAGGTTGAAACTATTTATACGCAGATGGTATTTCCGGATGTGAGACTATGAAAGTTCAGATCATCATGGGGTCATCTTCGGATATGCCGGTTGCAGAAAAAGCCAAAACAATATTTGAGGAATTCAGCGTTCCCTATGACATTAAAATTGCATCTGCTCATCGGACGCCGGAGCTGCTGAAAAAAATCGTTGAAAAAAATGATGCTGATCTCTTCATCGGGATCGCCGGGCTTTCAGCTGCATTACCTGGAACCATCGCAGCTCATACAACCAAACCAGTCATAGGGGTCCCTGTGAGTGGGAAAGTCAATCTTGATGCGATTCTGTCTATTATTCAAATGCCTCCAGGTATTCCTGTTGGAGCCGTTGGTCTTGACCGAGGGGAGAACGCTGCATTACTTGCTGTAGAGATTCTTGCGGTGAAAGACAAGAAATTAACGAAAAAATTAAGTGACTATCGGAAGAAGATGCAGGAGAAGACGCTGTCGAAATAGAGGGTATTTGATGTTTAACGCAGAGAGGTTCATAGAAAAAACAATTGTAACTCTTCAAAAAGAACTTAAGGGAAAGGCATTGATTGCTTTCTCTGGTGGGGTTGACAGTACGGTATGCGCTGCGTTAGTGAACAAAGCTATTGGGAAGGATTTAATCGCAGTCCATGTCAACACAGGGTATATGAGAAAAAATGAATCTGCGCAGGTTAAAAAAATGATGGAGGACCTGTCGTTACATTATCGGTTCGTTGATGCGCATGCTGAATATTTTGATGCTTTAAAGGGTGTGGAAGATCCGGAGAAGAAACGGAAAATCATCGGGGAAAAATTCATTAGAATATTTGAAAAGGTCGCTCGAGAAGAACAGATCGAGTATCTTGTGCAAGGGACCATTGCACCAGACTGGATTGAATCAGGTGGGGGTCTGCGTGATACCATTAAATCACATCATAATGTGGGTGGGCTGCCACAGGAGATGAACTTGAAGCTGGTAGAGCCACTCCGTGACCTGTATAAGGATGAGGTGCGAAAAGTTGCTCGTGCGTTGGGATTACCGGTTTCAGAACGGCAACCGTTTCCAGGTCCAGGGCTTGCCATCCGTATCATGGGTGAAGCGACACCAGAGCGGACGGAAATCGTCCGAGAGGCATGTGATATTGTGGAAAAGGAAATCGAACGTGCGTCACAACAGGGGAGTATGGAGCTTCCCTGGCAATATTTTGCGGTGCTCATTCCAATAAAAACTGTTGGTGTTCAGGGTGATAAACGCGCCTATGGGAACACTATTGCTATTCGTGCCGTGCAAAGTATCGATGCGATGACCTGTCAGTATAGTACTATTCCTCATGAGGTGCTGGATGTGATTTCGACGAAAATCACTAATACCTTAAAGGAGAAGGTCAACCGGATCGTCTATGATGTGACCAATAAACCACCGGGGACAGTCGAGTGGGAATAAAGCTATGGTGCGAATCTACGTTATTGACAATGGAGGGCAATGGACACATCGAGAATGGCGGACTTTGCGTGACCTTGATGTTGACAGCAGGATAGTTCCTAATACGACACCGCTTCAGGTATTACAACAAGACGGGATAGACGGACTTGTTCTCTCAGGGGGGGCGCCAAGGATAGGACTGGATGGGGTTTTGGGGAATTGCGCGGAGTATCTTGATAACGCAGAGGTTCCAATCCTTGGGATCTGTGCGGGGCATCAGTTCATGGCTCGTCATTTCGGCGGTGTAGTCAAACCATCTCAGCTCCCGGAGTTCGGGAAGATTCTCCTCACAGTATGTACTGATGATGAACCGTTGTTTGAAGGTGTTCTGAAAACATCGATTGTCTGGGAATCACATAATGATGAAATCACGGTGTTACCGAAAGATTTTCTTATACTTGCGTATAGCGAGAATTGTAAAATACAGGCGATACGTCATACGAAAAAACAGCTCTACGGACTGCAGTTTCACCCTGAGGTCGAACATACGGAATATGGAGAGCAGATTTTTAAGAATTTCATTAAGTTATGTGAACAATGACGTGGGAGATTATTTCTGTTTCTTCCGAAAATGTCTGTAAATCATTTCCACAAATACAATAAAAAGAAAGAAAAAAACCAAAACAGCTACAGAACTACTCAGGACAAACAAGAGCAACGTAGCAAGATCGCTATGGGAGAAAATACCGGTCTCTACCCCGAAATATCTACTGACGAAAAGCAATATAAAAAACACAATGGAGAGAACAACGGCTATGAGAAATTCAGATAGATAGCTCTTCTTTTCAGATACACAGGTGGTCTGGTGTGTTTCATTGGAAAGAAGGGGAGGCTCTGCATGGTCTTGTCTCGGCTTAGCTGATGCTCCTTGCTCGTCTGTCTCTTCTATGTGTATGTCCTCGCGTTTCTTCTGCTGCGAAAGTGCTTCTAAAAATTTCTGATAGTCAGCTTCTGATTCAAAGACAAGGGAGGCGCCCTGGTACCCACAGTTACGACAGACTTCCTTCCAGGAGGACAATCCAGAGATAATCCCGTCACCGAGGGTCCCAATGCCGATATTTTTACTTCCACAGACTGGACATGCGGTAATCTCCATTGTTCACCTCATCAATTATTTCCATCGTCTGAACAAAGAATGAAAAAGACCAAGCTGGTCAAAGACTTTGCCGACGATAAAGTCAACAAGATCATCAATACGTTCTGGTTTCTGATAAAACCCGGGCATCGCAGGAAGGATGACCGCGCCACTTTGTTTTGCTTCTAGCATATTGGTTATCCCAGGGAGATCAAGGGGTGTTTCCCGGAGGACGAGGATTACTTTTCTTCCTTCCTTCAGACAACAACTCGCTGCACGTGACGTCAGTGTATCCCCATAGCCATGAGCGATAGCAGAGAGCGTTTTCATACTGCAGGGGATGATGATCATTCCATCCAGAGGAAATGACCCGCTTGCCGGGCCAGCATATAAATCATTATTCTCATAGACGACATGGGCATAGGTTTTAAGGATGGAGGGAGTATAGGATGTTTCATGTGATAGTATCTTTTTTGCGCTCTCAGAGACGACAAGATGGATCTCATGAGGTGTTTTTTGTAGTTCTTGGAGCAATCTGATACCGTATATACTCCCGGATGCCCCACCGATACTGACAAGATATCTCATCTCTTACAGACCTTCTATGGCGGCAATAATCTCCGCAAGTGTGGTTTTAAACTCTTTGTCTTTTTCAATTGCGGTCCCGGTGATGATGATATCAGCTCCCGCGCGTGCTTTTTCCTTTGCAACCTGAGGGCTTCTGATACCGCCTCCGACGAGGAGAGGGATGGAAGTGTTGGTTTTCACTGCTTGGATCATATCAGTAGGGACCGGGGTCGGCGCCCCTGAGCCAGCTTCGATGTAGAAAAATTTCATGCCAAGATATTCAGAGGCAAGCGCATAACCGACTGCGGTGTGTACATCATCTCGTTTGATTAACTCAGCTTGTCCGATGCGCCCCGCGGTCATGCCTGGTTCTACGATGACATAGCCCATTGAGATAGGTTCAAGCCCAGAATGCTTGACAAATGGTGCTCCTTTGACGTGTTCCCTGATGACGTACCCCAGATTATTCGAGTTAAGAAGACTCATGAAGAAGACTGCATCAGCGTACTTGCTGAGGAACTTTGCACCAGATGGGAAGAGGATAACAGGGAGATCTGAGTTCTTTTTAATTGCCTGAACCGTTTCATCCACCTGTTGTTGCGAAAGAAGCGTAGATCCCCCCACCATGATAGCGCTACTACCTGCATCCGTCACAATCTGTGCAATGGATCCCGCAACCTTCGGAGGTTGCTTATCAGGGTCCAGTAATGCAAAATGTAATTTTTTTTTCTGTGATTGTTTTCGAATTCTCTCCGCAATCGTCATCGGAGGCGAAAGAACACCAGATGTATTTATGTTTTATGCCTTTTGGAGATAGTCTCTGATGAAATGCTCAGAGCATGCGGTAAGCACACTGGTTCTTTCCGTGAGATTCAACCCCATGTCAAGGTCCGCTCCCGTAAGAGTTTTTACAAACCCACCTGCCTCACGGACGATCAGGGTGGATGCCGCGATATCAATAACACGAAGAATGTTTTTTCCCACAAAATAAAAATCAAGAGCGCTGCTTGCCACCAGGCACATCTCAAGGGAAGCTGCACCTAAGGATCGTACATTGCCTTTTCTTGCTAAGAAACCGGCTCGTGTTGTGTAATTCTTGCCTAAGGAAATTGAGGATAACAAGTCTGCGGAGGGCATCTCACAAACATGAAGGGGGATATTGTTCAGGAACGCGCCTTGGTGTTTTTCAGCGGTGAAGATATCCCCGGTGGGGATGTTTTGTACGATACCATATTCAATGTCATGAATTCTGGACGACCCAATTGCGAGCGAAACCGCATAGAAAGGAATACCGCGAGAGGCGTTACGGGTGCCGTCAACAGGATCAAGGATGAAAACATGGTTTCCTCCAAAATCGACAAAACCTTTTTCTTCACTAAGAAGGTTTACTTTTATATCTGATTTTTCGAGTATTTTAAGAGCGACATTTTCAGCGACGATGTCAATATATGAAGTCGGGGAACCGGAGGCCCCAATGCCAACGGTTTTCCCAAATTTAATAAAATTTTTCTTGGATTCTTTTCGTACTTCTTTACTGATTTTTTCAACAATATGATGAGCCAGCTGCTGTAGTCGTTCATCCATAATTTATCCTCTGATGTTGATACCAAGATACGTCAGCGCCCAGCTGATATACATAGTCAGAAGAATCATGATGATTGCAGCGGTAATCAATCCTAAGAAAATAACCAACAATGATCGAGAAAATTTAAGATTGAAAAGGTACGCAATCAACGCCCCCGTCCATGCGCCGGTGAAAGGAAGAGGCAGTGCGACAAACGCGAATAACCCCAGGTACTCATACTTCCTAATCCGGTCATTTGCCCTTTTTCGGGTCCTTGCAAACAACCAGTCCATGATTCGTACCCAAAAAGGGAATCGACGAAGAAATTTTTCAACATATCCAAAGAAAAGCAGGATAAACGGGATTGGAAAGATGTTTCCTGCAACCGCTAGCGGGAACGCCTGCCACCAGTCCCATCCGTACTGAAGCATGGAGAACGGGATGATATAGCGAGCTTCCAGCCAGGGGACCATGGAGAAAAAAAATATCTGAAACCATTGAGGTATCACGTCAAGCATGTTTTATACACCAACACATGTTCCAAACCCTGGTTTGACAAGGAGTTCCTTGGAATCTATTACCTTTTCTCCCCGGATGAACATCAGGGATGGGAATATCGCAGGAAATCCTTCAAAGGGAGTCCATCCGCATCTCGAATGCAGGTGCTCCGCTGTGATTGGTTCTGTTTTTTTCATATCAACGACAATAAGGTCAGCATCTCGTCCGACCTCCACTTTCCCTTTTGGCAGACGAAGAATCTGGGCAGGCCGTTCACACAGCAAACCAAGCAGGTTATCTAACGAAATCTGCTTGTTTTTCATCGCGGAAAGAAAGACAGGATACATAGTCTCAACTCCAGGTACTCCTGATGGGGCGGTATCAAAATCAACGAGTTTTTCTTCCTTGGTATGCGGTGCGTGGTCAGACTCAAGAACATCGATAAGCCCATGGTTTACACCATACCACAGAGTCTCCCGATCGAAACTTGATCGAATCGGAGGGTTCACTTTATAAAATGTTTGGTTCGACTTCAGTGCATTGACATCAAAGAAGAGATGATGCGGGGTGACCCCAACACTCATATTCCCTAATTTTTTACGAAGCATCTCAAACCCATCACAGGAGGAAAGATGACAGATATGCAGAGGTGAAGAAAGACTTTGAGAACTGTTCTGTATGTGTCGTATGGCAGCTTCTTCACATTCTGCGGCTCGGCATCGGAGATGATCAATGAGAGTGTGTTCTACGTCTTTATGTGTTTTGAGGCAGTGTTCGTCCTCCGCGTGAAATAAGGAAAGTTTTCCTGTTCTATTGATTTCCATCAAAGCGACACGAAGATGCTGGGAGCTGAGTTTCAGCGCATGCGTGCTGCTACCAAGGAATATCTTAAAACCATTACACAGGGAGGAGAGTTCTGCAATCCGTCCGATATTCTCATCACACACCGCTGCATAAAAACCGAAATCAACATAGCTTTTTTCCGAAGCAACACGAATTTTTTCTTTCAGTGCCTGTATGGAAGTAGTCGCTGGTTTGGTATTAGGCATGTCAAAAACACAGGAAATACCACCGAATGCTGCTGCCTGCGATCCTGTTGAAAAATCTTCTTTATGAGTGAACCCAGGGTCACGGAAATGCACATGAAGATCGATGCCAGCAGGAAGGAGAAGAGAATTTCCAACATCGATATGATGATCTGTTTTCAGGATTTTTTTTATGGCGACGATCTTTCCTTTGTCGATACCGATGCATCCGTGTTCAAACGCACCATCATGGTAGAGTTTTCCCTCAATTGTGAGATCCATGAAGGTGTAGCTCCTTTACGTGCCCCTGTGGTTTAACTTCCGTGAAGATCTGCCCTTGAAATGTCGAGATTCTTGTGGTCTTCTCAAACCATGCATCAGGGGGCAAACCTGCTTTCATGCAGGCATGTGAGAGATATTCCTCTCTCGTCCATGCTTGTTCGACTGGAACCTGCGGGAGTAACAGTCCCTTATAAACGCTGTGTTCCACAAGAAGTCCATCTCGTCCAATGACGATCTGTGCAGGGTAGTCCTTTGGGTTTTGTACAGTGATTCGTTCTGGTTTTGTCAAAATGGTGATTTCAACAAGGACCGTATCAAGCTCTGTGAGTTTTAACGGGGGGAACCGTGGGTCGCGAGTGACTGATTGAGCCGATTCGATGATAGCGTCCTGTAAGGACATGACCGGAAGAGGGATGCCGATACATCCCCGTAACTCATGGTCAGGAAAGGTATGCAGCGTGACAAAAACCCCGTGTGCCTCATGGAATGACGGGCCAAGATCAAGGGTGGAGTTGTGCCTCTGTTGGAGATGATCCTGAATAATCTGCCGGGAGAACTGAATCGCCTTTGTTCCCTCTTGAAGACTCAACATCAGAGAGTGTATAAAGAAGAGCATTAAATAAAATGTGGTGGAGGGAAAGACTCTCCTCCGTTCGTTATGACGTTGCCTCTCGGGTCAGAAGAATGTCAAGTTTTTGTGGTTCGTCACCAAGTCCGACGGTGAGAGATGCCGTGCCGGTATAGAGGAACACCTGGCCGCTTTCGTTGACGATTTCTTCGACGCTGACATTATAGGAACCAGGGGCAAGTTCGATGCTGTATGTGCCGTTTTCGTTACTTGTGGTACTTGTAAAGACAGCGGTGTTGTTCTCGATAGTATCATCACGAGCAAACGAAATAGAGAGGTTTGCAGTCGGTATCTCGTTGTAGAGGGTGGCTCCTTGTACTGTCACTGATTCTTTGACTAGGGCTACTGGGTAGGTTGCCATTCCTTGGCCAATGGTGACGAGCAGGTTTCCTGTGAAGGAATACACCGTGGTTGTCCCTTGCATCTTCTTTACAGAGATATTATAGGCACCAGGAGTGAGTCTGGCGGTGTATGCTCCCGTGGCATCTGATGTGGTGGATACTTGTGTTGTCGCAGTATTGTTAATAACTGTCCGGTCTGGGACAAATGAGAAGGAGATATCACTGATCTTCTCAGAGCCATAGGTCGTAAAACCGCTCACAATCACGGGGGCATAGGTTAGCGAGATGTTCACCCAAGACGTCTTATTTGCAGTAAGCGTGACCGTCTGAGTGGTCAAGTAGTCAAGATATCCTGTGGTGCCATTCATCTGTGTTGCATTCACGGTATAGTCTCCCGGGACAAGGGTGGTAAACTCAAAGCTTCCCGTTCCTCCAGTAACTAACGTTTTAACGGTCATCTCAGTGTCGTCAAGGGTGGTGTAGGTGAGCTCAACGTTCACAGCGTTTGCTTCCTCACCAGGGGTATATTTCGTATCTGCGTTTTCATCGATATACACGATACCCTTAATGTCCGCTGGTTTTGGTTTGGAGATGTTATACGAGTTGTAATCAGGTTCAATGTTAATTTCCTGGGTATCAAGGATCGCAAAGCCATTTTCAACAGCAGAAATCGTGTATTTACTTGCGTAGAGGTCGGTAAAGAGGTAATGGCCTTGTTCATCGGTGATGATGGGGTCGACGGGTCGTCCGAAATAGGTGTCCTCCAGACGGATGGTAACATCAGGAAGCGGGGTGTCAATGGTGGGTTCATATGACCCGTTGTTGTTGTTGTCCTCATAGACAAAACCTTCCAGTGTTGATAAGTTAATGGTGAGGTTGAAATACCGCGAATAATTCGCACTCAGCCGCATTGCCTCCTCTTCAGATATCGGTGCATAGAGGGAGTTATTGGTGCTATTAAACCTGATTTGTTTGAGGAACACGTCGTTTGCATAGCTGAAGAGTAATGTGATGTTGCCTGCAGGGGCAAACAGATTGAATCCACCAGTAGCATCGGTTAATACATTATCATGGGGGAAGCCGTACTCATCGAGGACAACAACGGTGACAAACGAGAGGGCTTCATTGTTGCAGTTGATGGTGCCGTTCAAGAATGCGCCTTCGTAGTATTTCGCGATAATCACAGCACTTTTACTCTGGCTGTAGTACGGGAACGGTGAGACATACACGGGAACGAAGTGCCGCATCGTATAGCAGGGGATCTGCTGCGTGGGCATCTGATAGTTCCCCTCGGAATCTTGTTCCGCAGGTGTCCCAATATAGGTCCGGTAGAACATAGTATTGAAATAATCTTCTTTGTAGGTGGAGGCCGTGCCTGTGATGGCGACTCGGTTCCTTTGGTCTTGCGACATGTCGTTGAGTTCCTGTGCGGTCCATTGCCCGGTAGGACCTTGGGTCCCATCGGTGTTCACCGTATATCCAGTATAGATAATTTGGATGAAATCATCCTCAGGGTTATAGAATTTCTTTCCAGCGGTGCGAAGCGCAGTCAAGATATTACTTTTATCACTGAGGAACGCGAAGATATTGAAAATCTGCTCATCGTATCCTTCCACCCCATAATACCGAATGCTGTATCCTGTTGCTTGTTGGATATCATGATACAACCAGGTGATCTCCTCATCCGTCAATGTTTCGTTGAGAAGCTGCGGTATATCGTGGTAATACGCGTTCTCAGGGTATTGTTCACCAATAGACATAAGTGTACTTAAATCAGCGTCATATTCTGCCCCGAGTGGTTTGTTCTGTGATGGGGAAAGGTCTGGGTTCAGCATCCAAGAGGTAATCTTTGTTGTGTTATTATTCCCAAGGTGCTTCTGTAATGCAGTAAGAACAGACTCAGAGAATGCTATTCCGTTATTATCCCTTTTGTTGCCTTCCAACAAGCGAACAATCCAGACGGCTATTCCTTCTTTTTCACTTTTTGCGGTATGGAAATTGGCTGCTGGTGGAATACCATCCTGGAAGTTATCTGCAACCGTTGGATGGCCACCGACGGCGACTGCGTAAAACCCGTAGTCCCACCAGGAGATGTACCCAGGTCGTTCCGCCGGGTTCTCAATCTCCGTATCTTGTTGGCTTAACCAGGCGTAGGCATCCACCCAGTATTGTTCTTTGTAGGCGCTTGAACCAAAGGCGGAGGAATGACCTTCTCCGAAGAAATCATATTTCAAATTGCTTGTACCGTTTTTGGATGCGGCGGAGGGTACCGCTGCATCAAGGGCTAGATAACCGTTTGGAATCATGACGAGAAACGCAACGAAAAGAACACCAAGGAGATGATAGACACGCACTCCCTTTCGGAGCCCACGCAGTCCACCACCGGCGTTGCGTATGTTTCGTGCCATCTGTTTATAGTTGATTTTGCTAATGACAAACCAGATTATCCAACCAGAGAGGATAGCGATGAGAGGGACCATGTCGTTAAGGAAACGACCAGCAGTAGAGGTCAACCAGATGTTAATGACAAATAACGTAAGAATCATAAGATAATCCCGTCGTCCCTTCTGTTTCAGATATTGATAGGCAAGGAACACAAAACCCGCCCAAGCGATCCAATACAGTGAAGGACCAAACGACATTACGGTCCGACTTAAATCATAGGTTCCTGCCTCAGCGATGGTAAGAGAGACTTTTGATCCGTAAATCCCAGCACCGTAAATCAGCTCTGCGATGGTGTTTAAGGGAGTGAAAATCGAAAACATCTGTGGAAAGTGATAGATGACATAGAGAAATCCTAATGCGCCTCCTGCGATCCCTGCAATCAGGGGATAGGAGACAACCCAGGGGATCTGTTTTCGTTTAAAAAGGATGCACAGTGCCCCAAAGACGGTGAATCCAAGGGCAAGATAGAAGGGAAGGTCCAGGAGGACGCCGCTTACATAGGAGACAGGCCAGGAGATGATAGACCCTGCGAATAACGCTACAGAGATGCTTAGGACGAATCCTTCCTCGACCTTATTATTGAAGAGATCAAAGAGGAGTTGAATGATGGCATAGACTGTGATGACGGTATAGAGGAACTGAGCTTCTACCCATACCATTGAGAGAGCTGCTAGTGGAATCCCTGCGAGGAGAGCATATAGGAGGCGGCGGAATGTGTTTGTCTCTTTTATACTGCGTATCACAAATAAAAATGTCAGGAAATATAAGAACAGGTTGAAGGAATCATGATCAAACAGACCATAGGCAGAGCCATGCCCAGAGCTGATATGAATCGGGATTAGAGCGATGAGCAGAGCAGCGAGCAGGCCTGCTTTTTTTCCAAACAGGGTTTTTCCGATGAAGTAGACTGGGAAGATGAGGAGAGCGCCGAATAACGCAGGTATAAATTGCATTGAATAACCAAGGGCATCTGATTCACTCATAAACGGAGTAAGTAAATGGCTAAATCCGATCGCGGACATAACAAGCAAGGGGGCACGTCCTCCTGATTTGCCGAAGGGATAGGCAAGTAAGGGATCGGGTTCAGAGAAGTAAGAAAAACGCCCGGTCTGCGTAGTGGTTTCAACAAGCCGCATATTGTAGTACGGGTCAGGACCGGAGAGATAAAAGGTATCTGCGAGTCTTGTCCCATCAGGGTTCATATTCACATTTGAGGTGAAGTTGAAATAAGAGTTCATGAACAGGACAAGGAAGAAAATCGTTATCAGTGCAATGCTCACCCACCAGTTTTTCTTCATATGGAACCGTTTTCGTTCGGGGGTGGTTCTCAGGGTTGTTTGTGATGATGGTGTTGATTCTGATTGCATCGGCATTTTAAATTGTGCTCGTTTCCGCATAGGTTTTACCCTCGGTTGGTTACAACCGTAAATTGATGGTCTTATAAATAACTTATCTCCTGCTCAGTAGTTCCGAAAGTAAGGAGGGAAGTCTGAAAAATCATACTAAAATAGGCTGAACAGGCATTCTAACGACATATTGATAGATTAAAAGGTATTGAAAATTAGATGAAAAATATGATGTAAGTATAATAAAATCGATAATAAAAACTATTCAACACTAACAAATTGCATTGCACAAAAAACCATAACTCTTCATGGAACTCTATAAGGAATTGAAATTACCAGATACCACCTTTAACAGAGCATTAAAAGAACTGAACAAAGAAATACATATTATTCGTATAACTCCCATCATGGTTGAAAATAGAAAAACGGATCAATATAAAATTACTCTAATTGGAAACGATCTTGTAAGATTTATAAAAAAAATATGAACGGTTCATCACCTCATCGACACCAGAACAGAAAGTTCTTAACATTGAAAAAACAAAATAAATCATATTTTATTAAATCAAATAATAAAGGCTTCTTGTCGGTTAGGACGTTGCCATAACTACAGGATTTTTCGATGAGAATATCTATGATTTTTTATCCACAGACGTGTTCTATCATTTTGTTCTAAAAAAATATTTCTTAAATTTGTTTCATAGACTTGCTTTTTTCTTTTTGGTAATGATTTCTAAAAGGTCATCTGTCCGGGATATTTTCACTAGTAATTTGTTCATGCTTTGATGCAATTGTGACACCAAAATCTAGGAAGATTACTGGGAACGACGTTTGTGTCTTCTTCCCCTCATTAGCAAGAGATCTCTTTATATTCGTCATTCCCGTTTTCAACGGCTATAGGGTACATTTAATTCATGAAAAAATATTTATAAAACAAAGAAGATAACAAGATGATGATAAAAAATATATTCACCGGGTTCCTCATATTTTTTCTCCTGATTAGTTCAACCATGATTCCTGCTATTCGGACTGAAAACAAACAACAGACTTATCCTCTTGCCGAGGAAACAATAGGGGTTCAATGGAGCAGGCAATATGGAGCTAGCGAGCCAGATCATTTTAACTGTGTGCGAAAGACTACTGAT
>JAFGFQ010000140.1 GCA_016930995.1 Thermoplasmatota archaeon
AAAACTCACCATCATCACTCCTGTTATATCAGGTATGGTGAAGGAGCATTTAGAGGTTTGTACGGAGAGGGTTATTCAAACCTCTCATTTTTAAGAACATAGTATGTATCAAGGTCAACAACCTAGTCTGTTATTTCATTAACCGTTTTTCATTTTTTACGATATTTAACACAAGCTGAGTATTTGTCTTTTCGACATTGTCCATAGAAAGAATATTTTTTATAAATCCGTTTAAATCTCTTCTATCCTTAAAATGTGCGATGATGAGCGAATCCCATTCTCCAGTGATATCATATACACTACTAACGTGTGTATCCTTTGATATTCGTTCTTGGACTTCGAGGAGTTTCCCATGTGATATTTTTACATTGATGACTGCGGTAAGATCGTACCCAATTTTTTCTTGGTTAATAAGGGGAATGTATCGCTCGATTATTTTTTCTTCTTCCATTCTTTTTATTCTGTTGCATACGGTTGTGAGTGATACGTTAAGTTCTCGTGCGATTTCCCGGTAGCTTTTTCTGGCATTCTCGTTTAATTGTTCAAGGATTTTCTCATCTACTTCATCCATAGAAAGAGAAACATCTTGTCAATTTAAATATTTTGCCTTATTTTTTCACAAAATATTGAACAATATTAATTTATTTTTACTAAATATCAGTCAATTGATTTATTTTTATGCCGAAGATTATATTAATTGTCTTTTTCAATATAGTCTCTTATGAATGAAATCTGTCTGAAATGTCCGATTCCAAATCCGAAGAACAGAACCTGTTATGAATGCAATTTAGTAAAGATCAGATATGTTCTGGAGTAGAAAACAGGAAAAATAATATTATTCTAATCTGGATTATAGATAAAAAATTTACTACTTAGATTTAGTGTTCCCTGATAATCATCCTTCGGCATTAATTATCAATTCTTCTCAAATATTTTTTTATTTGATTGATTTCGCTGTAAGGGAGTGATTATATACTAATTTTATATGCCGATACCTATTGGTGATTAAGGTGAACGAAACCCTGATTCATATCCCTAAACCATCCAACGAACCAACATACCAATATGCTCCTGGTAGCGAAGAACGAAGATTCCTTCTTGAAGCAATAAAAATACTTCGACAAAAAACAACACAGATTATGCCGATTATCGGGGGAAGAAAAATTCCCACTGGTGATCTTGGCAAGGTTGTGATGCCGCATAACCATAAAGAAATAATTGCAACCTATCACAAAGTCACCCCTGAGCTTGTTCGTGAAGCAATTGAAAACGCAATGGCTGTTAAACAGGTATGGGAGGATTTCCCTTGGGAGGAGCGAGCCTCTATTGCCATGAAGGCTGCTGAACTCATCTCAAAGAAATATCGTTTTTTACTCAATGCCGCTACAATGCTTGGTCAGAGTAAAAATGTGTATCAAGCAGAAATCGATGCTGCCTGTGAAACAATTGATTTCCTTCGGTTTAACGCGTTCTACATGCAAAAAATCTACTCTGAACAGCCGGATGCTTCGCCTGGTACGCTGAATAGGCTTGAGTATCGGCCCTTGGAAGGATTTGTTTTTGCAACAACACCATTTAATTTCACGGCAATAGCCTCAAATTTGCCGACCGCACCTGCGATCATGGGGAATGTCGTGGTATGGAAGCCTGCATCGACCTCTCTTCTCTCAAACAACCTTCTTATGGACATATTCATGGAAGCAGGGTTTCCTGGGGGTGTCATTAATTTCTTACCCGGCTCTGGAGCGCTCATCGGGAAGATTGTGTTACAAGACAAGCGACTTGCGGGTATTCATTTCACTGGTTCGACCCCTGTGTTTAGCATGTTCTGGAAGACTATAAGTGATAATCTTCATAATTATGATAACTATCCTAAGCTCGTTGGTGAGACCGGTGGGAAGGATTTTATTTTTGTTCACCCCTCCGCGGATGCAGCTGCTGTTGCCACGGCAATGGTGCGTGGTGCGTTTGAATATCAGGGTCAGAAATGCTCTGCTGCATCTCGTGCGTATCTACCGGTCTCTTTGTGGGCCTCTGTGAAATCTCTTGTCATCCAGATGTTAAAGGAAATAAAGATGGGGGATGTGGAGGATTTGTCCAATTTTGTCAATGCGGTTATTGATAAAGCGGCATTTGACACGATATGTGATTATATTGAGAAAGCACGTCATTCCAAAGAAGCGACCATACTCATTGGTGGAAAAACGGATAGCTCCAAAGGCTTTTTCATAGAACCGACAATAATTGAGACAACCAATCCTCATTTTATTACCATGGAAGAGGAGATATTTGGTCCTGTTCTCACAGTCTATGTGTATAAGGATGAGCTCTACGAGGAAACACTTCATATATGTGACCACACCTCGCCGTATGCATTAACCGGATCGATTTTTTCAAAGGATCGCCAGGCGATTATTACTGCTACAAAAATCCTGCGTCATGCTGCTGGTAACTTTTATATCAATGATAAACCAACTGGTGCAGTGGTTGGTCAACAGCCATTCGGTGGTGCACGATGCTCTGGGACGAACGATAAATCTGGTTCTTATCTAAATTTGATATCCTGGGTAAGTCCACGAACAATTAAGGAAAATTTACTGCCCCCAACTGAGTATACCTATCCGTTTCTTGAAAAAGAAAAACGGTGAATGAAACAGCCTTAAGCTTTTTAGGCATAATCCCATTTCATATCGAATGTATTTTTTTTTAAAAAAAAAACAATAGAAAACGGAAGTTTTCCTTTACCAAAATGATCCTTTGTATCGATTTGTCGCAGGGCAACCAAAACAACGGTTTTCAGTGTATGCTTGGCATGTTTTGTATTCGACACCGCAGGGTGGCTTGTTCAACGGTCTTTCGACAATTCGGAGAGGTACTACAAAATCTTTGATACTGGAGATAATAATGTTGAAATCCGTGCTTTGAACGTCTTTATCTTTGCGTATGCGGCAGTCGATTATCGATTCCAGGGATGCTAAATCCTCACCAGCAAATAAGAGCATGAGATTTTCGTCTCCAGAAACAACAAAACCATTAAGAAAGAAGGGACACCCGCGAAACATATTGAGGATTTTTGTGGTATTGGTTGTTCGTACCATGACTTTTGCAAGATACATTCCGACCTTGTTGAGGTTCACTCCAGTTACTATCTCAAGTATGCCTCGTTCTTTGAGTCTTTTTATCCTCATCGCAACGGATGGTTGGGATAACTTGACTTTTTTTGCGATTTCTTCTTGG
>JAFGFQ010000141.1 GCA_016930995.1 Thermoplasmatota archaeon
CCACCATCGAAACTTGCTCCAAACGACATCACCTCAATCCCGGTGTTAGTCGAAAACCAGGGGAACTACAACGACACCTTTAACTTCCGCATTCGAACGGAAACCGGATACCCTCTTGTCTTGACCAATAATGGGACGATTACGCTTCAACCCGGTCAACAAGGACATGCCCTTGTCGGGGTCGCAGTCCCCGCCAACGTCCTTGACACCGGAACACTGCATTCTATCTTCATTGATACCTATTCTGTGGAACAACCAAACATCAGCATCGCATCGCAACGGATCTTCATCGAGACGCAAGGCCTCTACGTCTCAGAAGAAAACAGCGTGTACATGATAGGAGCGTTCCTGATTTTCCTAGTCATCCTGTTCTTCTTTATCCACTGGAGACGAAAAACCTCGGTACAAACCGGGAAAAAACCGGAGAAACCCTGGAAGATCCCCGACGAAGTTCATCACCTTGAGGAACTCAAACGAACCGATAAACATGCGTACGAACAAGAACGCCTCATGATGGAAGAGGAATACAAATCCGCATTGTTTTGGTATAAAACTGCTCGTAAACGACCACAAAAAAAGGTGAGAATCAAAAAAACAAGAAAAACCAATATATCTTTAATAAGCAGATTAACTCGTTCAATAGAAGCAATAGTGCTACCTACACAAACACAGAAAAAAAAGCTAAAGAACAACTCACTTGTTCATTTGAATAAATCAAAGGAAAAGCTGGTTAAACGCCATCTCTCTACTATAGATTTTGAGAAAGAAAAAATTCTTGCGAAGATAAAAAGAGAACAGGAAAAACAACGACGCAAACTTGCATAATTCATTTCACCTTTTACCTTCTTATTAAATGCCTTAGAGTAATCAAATGTACGTATATGTATCCTACGATACGTATCAAGAAAAATCAATGGTTTTCCAGTAGAATCGTTTGTTCTGTTGCCGAATTTTCTGTTCCAAACGTTTAAATAAAATAACCTCTTATCTAATCATGAGAATATCTATCATTTGGGGGATAGAAAGAGTATGCAAAAAAATTTGATGAAGAAAAGCTTGGTTTGTGGAATAATTTTACTGTTTCTTAGCACGACCGTTGTATCAAGTTCATCGATTCATGTACCAGAACCTTTGAGTACCATTTCTATTAGTGGCACTATCTATGGTCTTCCGCTTGATGGCACAGGTCCGGTTCCGGTGGAAAACGCAAAAGTGAGCCTCTTTGGTGGGAAACTCATCGGAGGAATTACCTTTGCTTTTGAAAAGAGCCTTCCGACAAATTCAGAGGGATACTACTCATTTTCTGATATCCCTGTGGGGATTTTTTTTGTATTTGCGCGCAAACCTGGAGAATTTCTGCCTGGGTTCCGGCTTGTGCGGTTGACCTCGTCGCAACCAACGAAACAAAATCAGGACATCAATATGATTCGACTTGGTGGGGGAAACAACAGCCAGGTTCACGTTGCAGTAATCCCAAGTTCTGGTTCGTTTAACGGCAGCATGGGACCTAGACTTCATAGTAATCTAACTGTTGGAACTATTTGGGGAACATATCAGATGCGCAATCGAGGCGGTCGATTCACTGGTGAATGGAATGTGTTCTATCAAAATGTGAGTAAAACCGGAACGATGAGAGGTATGTTCCTAAGGTTTTTCGTCATCGGGCGAATAACAATTGATGAGATGAATCGAACGTTACCTATTATTGGGTTTATCCGGTTCACGAATGGCTCATTTGTGGGACGGTGCATGGCTCCAAGAGGGCCGGCGCTCTACTTCTGGGGAACGTCTAGTTAATTACTTAATGATTTTTTAGAAACAGTCCTTTTGTGTTTTGGATACCTATTTAAAGGGGAAGAATGTTAATATTGTCTCATAAGGGGAATTATCGTTGAAGCTAGAAGTAGTCGTTCTTGGTATTGTTGTTCTATTTATTGGGTCATGTGCAATTCCAACAAATGGGCGGAGTCTTCAGAAGTCACAATTACCCTTTCAAGGTCATTGGCTTTATGTTGGAGGTGTTGGACCTGGCAATTATTCCACGATTCAGGATGCAATTGATAATGCCAGTGATGGTGATACGGTGTTTGTGTTCCATGGGACGTATGTGGGGCATGTCAACATTAACAAATCGCTTACTCTCATTGGTGAGGATAAATATACGACAGTTATCTCAGGGTTTATGGCTTATACTGTGTCAATTATCTCTGATCAGGTGACTATGAGGGGATTTACTATTCAAAATGGTGGGCGTCTTGGAGAGGGTGTTCGGATAGATTCTTGTTACACCACCTTTAATAATAATGTTGTTGACATCCCGAAAGATGACATACGACTCGTTGGGGACAACAATATTATTTCTGATAATATCATCACTGCAAATATTTTTTATCTCTCGGGTAATGGGAATATCATCTCTACAAACTCCATTACAAATTTCTATTATGGAATCTTTTTGACGAATGCATGGGAAAGTATCATATCAAATAATTCTTTTTTTAACTCTGGCTTATTTTTTTCAGACAATGTAGCTACTGAAACGGTTGTCATAAATAATACGGTAAATGATAAAACGCTTGTTTTTCTTGATGATGAAGTCGACTTGATAGTTCATGGAGGCGCAGGGCAAATAATACTGATGAATTGTACAAATATCACCGTTAAGGATCAAGAAATCCTTGATACAACAGTCGGGATACAAATCATTGAGTCGGCCACCTGTTTTATCTCCAATAATCTCATCGCGGGGAACCAGTATGGGATATCTCATCTCGGTTGGAACAATATCATAAAAAATAACATCATCATCGATAATAACAATGGCGTTCTCCTCTCTGGTGAGGGTAATACAATCTCTGACAATACCATTTCGAATAATAGTGTTGGTATTTACTGTGATGATTCAACAAAGTACAATTGTATTGTCAATAACACAGTCATCCATAACTTTTTTGGCATGCAGCTTGATTTTGGTAGTGATTGTAATACTATCAGCTCTAACACTATTCTCAATAATACTTATGGGATACGGATAGGTTCTATCGGGAATTGTATCTATCAAAACAATCTTATACAAAATACACAAAATGCTTATGATTCATCGTTAAACACCTGGTATAATGCTGATCTTCATCAAGGAAATTTCTGGTCTGATTATTCAGGTGGGGATCTTAATCATGATGGGATAGGTGATACACCCTATAACATCACTGGAGGAACAAGCCAAGATACGTATCCTTTGATACATCCTTATGGGGAGACTGACCTTGTTATACGATTTGTCCCCCATCTCTTTAATTCGGAACTTACCATTCAGAACACTGGTGTGACCACTGCGTTTTCCATTAATTGGACGTTTTTGATTGAAGGGGGGCCTCTTCTGTTCTGTAAGGGGGAATTCTCAGGTGGAATACGATCACTCCTTCCGGGAGAAGGAATCGTATTGCCCCTCCGGTTTTTGTTTTTTGGACTGGGAGCAATCAAAATACATATTTGGGGAACGGCAGAGAACGCTCCGGTTGTTGAGACAACGATACATGGATTTCTCTTCTTATTTTTGTTTTTGATTCGATGATGTTTCGTAAATGTTTAAAACACCTTACCAAAAAAACAAATATAGATTACTGCAGAATTCTATCTTGTTCGTATTAAGGTGGTTTGAAATCCTCCATGATAGGTATAAGTAGCGTTGAAACGATGATACAGAGCGCCATCCTTCTTGTTCTATTACTAATGATGTTTGTTTATTTCTCTACTGGTATCACGTATATTTTTATGTAGGGGTATCACCAGAAGGGACATATGTCCTGTCCTAACACAGTTTTTTTACATAAAATCCTCTAAATATTTATATAGGATCTTCGTATGAGGTTCTTGTAGGGGGAAGTATTGGATATGAAACAAATACTGGAGAAAAAAATTATTCTGTTGAGTCTTGGAATCGCGGCTGCTCTGCTGATGCTTTCGTTTAGCTCAACTGTTGCGTTTCAGTCGATGAATGTCTCTGAAACACAGACGTACTCACCTCTTTTTCAACGTCGTTTGAACACGATAATTACCTCAGTGAACAGTCCTTCTTTTTCTTCATCATATCTTGGTCAGGATAAATCTCTTGGTATACCGCTTCCTACTCGAGAGATATTCTCAGAAGGGCTACTCATACAGCTATCGAGTCATGAAATCTCTGACCAGATAAATCAGTTGGATAGTTCCCTTTATACGAAATGGAGAGATATTGTATCCATCGCAGAGAACAACATTGAAGAAATCAACAGGGTCATTAGACAGGATTACGCATATTATCAACGATTGTACGCTGAGTTCTCCGGTTTATCTGCTGAACAGGCGACAGAGCTATTTCTTGAAAAGCTCTCCCTGATTGATTGCCGGTCGTTATCCCAAGGCAATATCTTCTCGTCGTCTTGGCCATCTTTAGGGAATATTACTACACGACCAATCTGTAACATCACCAGTGGTCCGTTCTGCCAGGTTACTAGTCAACCTATTTGTCAAATCACCACACAGCCTATTTGCCTTATTACAAAAGGGTTTTTTTGTTGGACAATCTATGGCCCTATTTGCCCAACAACTGGGATTAAATGCCATCCTCCGACATCCCGACCCGTGTTATGTGGCATCTTTGCTGCAGCAGGAAAAATTTTAAAAGCCATTATTATTGTCCTGCTGCTTGCGACGGTGATATTCGTTCCTCTGGCTATTCTTTCCTTGGTGTTTATCACCGTATTTAACCCGGAACGATGCGAGCAGATCCATGAGAGAATCACTCTTTGGTTCAATTGCACCGTACCTGAGTAATGGAGAATAATAAACGGAGATAAAAAATGGTAGAAGAAAAGAAAGAACCCGTGAAGACCGATGAAGAAAAGCACACAACCTCAAGTCCTTCTAAAGCCTCCTATACGATGAATGAGGTTTTTAAGATTACAGATGACATCTTTGCTCTCTCTAAAGAACGAGAATATCCTCTTGGTGCCTTTGTTCACGGGTTGATTTTTGCATTGGAGTTTGCCCAGCAGTCCTATCAGATTCCTCAGCAGCAGCTTGCAGAGATAAAAAGGGATTGTCGCCGCTATGTTGATGAGATCGTCCGTATGAATGCACAGAAGATGCCGCCAGCGCCTAAGAAATAATCTCCTATACGAGGATCTGAAAATATACTTGCAATGAACGTTTTTTCTTGCTTTTCTTTAGTTACGGTCCATTGAAATGACATGCAGGTACGTATGCATCCATAAACTATAAAAAAACACACGGCATGTGTTATTTCAAATATATTGGATGGTGTTCGTGGATGGGAAGTAATGAATATAAAACTAAAGTTAAACTTGATTATATTCAAGATTTTGAGATGATGTTTGAACGGATGAAGCTGGATCGTCCGAGGGAAGCAGCAACGTACTATACGATCCTTATCATGGATTGTCCAAAAGAATTTTCTGAGTTTCTTAAAACCGCTGAAGAGCTGACGAACATTACGCGGCGACCGTTGGAGACGGGGAGGAACTCTCTGTTGAAAAACGGGTTGATTGCGGAGGTGTTGTTCTCAGCACATTCTGAGGAGGATTTCGGGCGGGAAAGTTATCTTCCTGTGCATCCGAAGGTCATCTGGGAGGACATTAAGGATGATTTAAAAACCGTGATAGCATCAGATACGTTTACTTCGATGCAGAACCGACTTAATGAGTATGCGAATTCCTATAATGAGCATTTTAAGACCTATGGGATTAAGATTAAACGTGATGGGAATGTCACGCTTCGGTACAGTGGTAAGTGGATTTTGTATAATATTTTAAATAACTGTTTGGAGAAGAAGAATAATTTGCGTATGCAGATTGGTGGCGAACGGTTCTTTGATGAGCCGTTCATCCGGTATTTTAAGAAGTTTTTAGCGCTGAATACAAAAGTAGAGCTTCTGATTGATTCTGAGGCGAACATTGATATTGCCAAGCAGCTGAAGAATGCTTATGGGGATAATCTTGATATCCGGTATTTCTCGGAGAATACCTCAGGGACGATGCGGAATTATGTCTATGGGAAGGAACTTGCAGTGAACGGGATAAAAATCCTTGCCGAGGAAGGTACTGAGCCGTGCTATGTTGGGACTGCATATGTGAATCTTGAGGATATTGAGCTGTTAAACGTGAAATTTGAAAACCTCTGGGGTCTTGCCAAGAAACTCCCTGAGAAAGATAAGTAGAATTCTTTCTTTTTTTTCTTTTTTTAAAACACGGATATTATCCTTTTTTAAAGATGAGATAAAAAAAAAAGAAAGAGTGGTTGTTTTATGTTGTTTGTTCTGTGCGTGCGGCATCCCACAGTGAGCGAATGACTAGGATTATTGCTGCTGGGGCAACGAAGATAGCCAGGTACTGTGTTATGTTTGTAAAAAGGGGGGCAAAATCGCGGAAGCTTCCAAAGATCCAGGTTGTTTGTGAGACTGCAATCGCAAGTCCAATAAGGATGATTGATGCGATTAAAAAGGTAGGTATTTTTTCGTTGGTGACTGCTCCAAGGGCAAAGAATGATAGGATGCCGACGAGGAAGCCTAGGACTGCGACGATGATTCCAAGGGGTGTTTCAAAATCTGTGAGGTTTGCGTTCATCGCTTGTCCTACACCGAATATCACGCCGACTATCAGGGCGACGCAGAGTCCGATGAGGAAAAGCCAACTGCCGAGTTTTTTTATCATACTCTCCATATTCCACCTTCCTATATTTTTATAGTTGTAGATGGATTGAATAACACTATGGTTCTATTTAAACGTTTTTCTTTTTTTATTTTTTCGACAGGAGAACGTCCAGTGTAATAGGGTGTGGAAGTTTTCCACTCTGGTATTTGTCCAACATATGTTTAAATAGGAATAATGTGAGAATTTAACATGCTAATATGTATCAAATGGATGTGAAAGGAGAGAAAACATGCCAAAAATAAACGTTATGTATGAATTAGATCCAACCTCTCTTACTGAGGAAAGCCCAGATTATAAAATAAAAATAACTGGTGATAAAGGAAAAAACGTGAAGGTCTCTGATAAAGTCTTTGATCTCATGCTTGATGAAGGACTACTCCGTAAAACTGATGATGGGTATGTTTTTGTCGGGAAATACGAAGATTTATACGGCAAAAAAAAGAAAAAAAATCCAAGTTAAGTGGCTACACGACGAAGGAGGGCTTGCGCCCCTTATTGAGCATCACCTCTTCTTGTGTCCCAAGCCCTCCCTTCTCTAACCGTTTTTTTTAAAAAAGACAGGAAAGTCTTATACCATCTCATTAAATTCTCTTTCTTGGTACCTCAATGGTAAAAACAGAAAACAGGTTCCACAAACGATCAGACGAAGAGCTTCCTGACTTTGTAAA
>JAFGFQ010000142.1 GCA_016930995.1 Thermoplasmatota archaeon
AATCCTTTATAGTAATACAGATCATTTTGAACACCACCATGTGCGATAAACGGGTAGAAGACATCACCATACACACAATTGGTATACACTACAGGAGATACGGTTGTATCCTGCCCTGAGAGAACACCATTGAGATAGATGCGAAGGGAGGAGAGTGTTTTTACTCCAACAACATGATACCACACCCCGCTACTAACCGAGGTAGAGGTCTGCGCTTCATCAATAATCGCTCCGTCAATGTTTCCTGTTAACAAACGGAAATGGCTGTCATCTATTAGTCCAAGGTTCCATCCACCATAGAGTGCTGTATTGGAGACACAAAAGATTGGTTTTGTCCCGCAGTTTTTGAAATTCACCCAACAGCTTACAGTAAACTCTTGTAGTTTGAATTCGTCATCTGGTAAATCCACCTTATCGTTTATACCATCGAAATCCAACGCAGAACCTGACAGTCCTGGAACCCATTTCGCACCTTGTACTATTCCATGATGATTATTACCGGAGCTGTCATGAACTGTCGTTCCGCTTCCTTCATTAAACTCCCATACTCCTCCAGATGGAGGAAGAGGAGCCCCTGAGGTAATAGTAATTTCATCAAAATATGCGGTTTGTGTACTACCGGTGTAGTAGGGATCGCCCATCATCATGTAGATTCCGGTGATGCGCAGCCCCGCAGGTATTGTTCCAAAAGCGGTTTTGTAGTTATCGTAGATGTTTGCGGTATGAGTGTGCCAGGTGTTGCTTGCCTCGTTGCGGTATTGGAGGAGGTAGGTTTGACTGATATTGATGAATGATCCGCTGAAGAGACTGATGTAATATCCGAGTTTCCCGTTGTTGAATTCGAGGTAATAACCGACATAGGATACATCTTTGCTCGGGAAGCGGTAAGCAAATGAAAATTGGGTACTGGGTAATACAGCAATATTCAGAAGGTGTTGAAAATTACCTGAATAAGCACCGTTTGAATCAATAAACCCTGTCATTTTAAACGCATAACTATCTCGATATACTATATTTGTTTGACTTCCATACTCACTCACACTACCATCATAGTGCAACCACCCATCATATCCAGCCTCAAAATTTTCGGAGAAATCAATGGTTTCAGCAGATGCCGTTCCATTAAATAATGAAATATTTATACTCATCACAATCGCAAGAAATACTACAAAAAATGTACACCAGATGTTTTTTCCCTTCAATTCCTCAACCCCCCTATAAATTCTCGCCGTATCTGCACAACGTTTATATCAAAATCATCTCGTCTTCTGCCTTCAATTTTTTTTCCGATATTCATCATATATTTCATTATTTTAATCACCAAAACTCAAAAACAATTTTTTTTTTATAAGGAGGTTGGAACGACTTTTTGTAACCTATATAAAATTGCTAGTACAACTTTTTGTATACTTTTCTTGATTTCCTTTATTTGATATGGCAGTTTTTTATTCAATGATGAAATGGTATTTCCTATTTTTTTATTAAACTAATCTTATTTTTTTTTATTTGGATAACATTTAAATAATTTTAAAAGATGTTTATTTTACCTTTTTAGCAGAAGAGGGAGGCATATGAAAAATCTTCGAAGAATATCCTTAGTCTTTTTATTATTCATCTCATCGAATTTTATTTCCATGGTTTTTTGTTCTGCTCAACAAAATATATTTATTGAAGATTTCGAAACCGGCTACGATGGATGGGAACGAACAAATGGAAAAATCTTCTTCCCAAGAACCCAGAAATTCATCGCTTATGAAGGAAACTATGCGTTTCGAATGACGGGTAGAGGGAATCAAGGATATTCTGGGCGGTTCGAACACCCATTGGATATACCTCTTTTGCCGAATACCACGTTTGAATTTGCGTATTATTTTTTATGGAAACGTGTGTCGTATATTGGCTATCAAATTGAATTCAGTGATGGTAAAATAGGAGACTATTTTTCCTTGTTTTATGGGATGTTCGTCAACATCTCTGTTGCATATGTCGTTCAATATAAATTAGAGTCGAGCCGTACATGGCATGTCCATCAAGTTAACCTCTATGACGATTATGAGAATGCATTTATAAGTGTCCCTTCAGATTTGCGGATTACCTCAGTTTCTCTCATCATAGGTGATCCCTATTTTTCAAATAAATTTCAAACCGGTTTTTTTGATTCAATAACGATTTTTCAAGACGATGAAAAAGGAGGAAAATTTCAGGTAAATCACGTTTAAAGGTAGAGGATTATGAAGTATTCAACAGTGATTGCAATAGGGCTTTTTTTCCTGGTATTTCAATCAATTTTTCTTTGTGTGGTCTGCGCCTCTGAAGGGAAAACGTATTTTTATGAGGATTTTGAGACTAGGTACGATGGATGGAAACGAACCGATGGTATAGTATTATTACGAAGAACTCAGAGGCTGATTTCTTTTGAAGGTAAATGTGCTTTTAAGATGACCGGTATTGTAAATAATGGTTTTTCCGGTCGATTTGAACACGCGGTAAATATCCCTGTCATACCCAATATTATCTTTGAGTTCGCGTATTTATTTTATTCAAAACATGTGTCATATATAGGTTACCAGATTAACTTTAGCGATAAAAAACAAGGTAACTATTTCTCATTAATTGATGATGATTATTATGTAAATATAACGAATGTTTATGTAGTACAATACAAAAAGGAACCTATTGGATATTGGAATTTTCATCAAGTCAGATTATATGAGGATTATAAGAGGGCATTTGGTAGTGTGCCTCCAAATTTACGGATTACTTCTGTTTCCATGATTATTGGAGACCCATATTATAAACAAAGATTTCAGACAGCGTATTTTGATTCAATAAAAATTTATGAAGATATTACAAATTATCCCCCGGATGCTCCTCTCCGTCCATCTGGACCTGAGCGAGGAAAAATCAATACGCTATATCAATATTCGATTTCTACCACTGATGTGAACAATGATCGGGTACGAATTTATTGTGAATATGAAAATAATACCGGGCTTTGGTCCGAGTGGGTGGGATCAGGGGATTCAGCGACTTTTGATTTAAAATGGATGTCACCTGGAAATTATAGAGTAAGAGCATATGCACAAGATAATTCTGGTAAGAATAGCAGTTGGTCTGAACCTCTCACGGTTTATATCTTCAATGATACAAATCCCCTAAGGATTCTGAATCCAAATGGAAATGAGCAATTATATCTTGGCATGAATCACACAATTACCTGGTTATCGAATGAATCGATTGGTGATAAGGTAAAAATTGAGTTGTATCAGAATAAGATTCCGACAATCGTGATAGAAGAGAGCACAGAAAATGATGGGAGATATATTTGGGAAATTCCGCAGAATCTCACACCCGGAACGGATTATAAAATTAAAATTTCAAGTGTCGATCAACCCTCATTATTTTTTGATTTCAGCAACTCGTCATTTATACTTAAGAACGTTATAGCTCTTGATGTCTCAATCGATTCTACTGATATTAACTCAATGGACTGGACTCCAAAGGTAAACGATACGGTTCATCTTATCGCGAAAATCACCTGCAAGGGTACTCAATCATTGAATACTACCATTAATTTTTACATTAAGAATTTAAACCAGTCCTCCTTTGAAAAAACACTTATCAATACAACGCTACAGCGTCTGGTGCAACCAGAGACAATTTGCCAAATACTTTGGCAGCCTACACAAGTGGGAGACTATCAACTTTCTGTCGAGATAATAATTAACAACGAAACAGAAGAGTTATCAACACTAAATAATGTTGCAAATGCTTCAAGAAACCTTTGTGTCGGAGCAACCGATGATGATCTACTCTTCATTAGTCCAAAAGAGATAAGCCGCATCAGAGATGGACATACCATGCAGATTAATTTAACAGTAATCTGTTATAATCATTATTTGAATAATGTTAATCTCCGAATACTAGAACCCAATGACTTCAAAGTAACCATCTCCACACCTCCTCAAAATCTCGTACCAAATATCCCACAAGAATATATTATTGTTGTGACCCCTCCTGATATCTCCAACAATATTTCTTCTATTCAAAAGGAAATCATGATTGAGGCGGTTGGTTATTTCAGTGATGGTACCGAATGGATCAGTAACTATGGGTATGTTGTCATAGAAATCTACAAACCAGAATCCCTTGTGACTGAGGTAGCTGTTCTTACACTTCTTGTTGGAGGATTGATTACATTTGTTTCTATGATTGTGGTAGAATCAGGGAAGTACAAGTTGTTTTCGCTGTTTAGTTTTGTGATACCATTGTTTACCCGTATTCGCAGCGAAGAGGTCTTAGAAAATACTGTCCGTGGGCAAATCTATGGGTATATCAAAACAAATCCTGGTGTCCATTATAATAATATTAAAAAATCCCTTGATGTTGGAAATGGTACCCTTGCTCATCATCTCAGTATGCTTGAAAAAACAGGATTAATAAAATCAAGGCAGGAGGGGTTACGCTATCGATTGTTCTATCCAATTGAGATGAAGTTCCCGGAAGTAAGAAAATATATGCTCAGTGAATTCCAAATCATGTTATTAAAAATCATTGAAGAGAAACCAGGAATTACCCAGAAAGAGATTGTGCGTATGCAAGAAGAATCACAACAGACGGTGAGTTATAATTTGAAAGAATTGGAAAAAGTACGGGAAATCCTTTCTCTAAAAAAGAATGGAAAAAAATTATATTACCTTGTGCCAAATAAACAAACGAACATTGCGTAGCTCCGCCTTTTTTCGCTCTATTTTACAAAGAATTGTACTATACCCTTTATATAGTTTACAAAAATCTGCTCCAATCTCCTTTTAATATTTTGTTGAATAGTCATCTATAAAAAAATTATATGGAAAAGGTGGAAAAATATGTGGAAAACACATGTATTAACACGAAGCCCGGTTTTGGGCGTCATCGTAATGATGATTGGAGCTGGTATCATCCCTTCAGTCCTAGCGGGAAACACATCTATGGGTTCCGTAAACGGTATTCCGATGTATGGAGCGTCGTTGAGTTCCTCGCAATTTTTTAAGGAGGATTTCGAGACTGGCTATGATGGATGGGATCCCGTGGAAGGAGATTTAAGTGAGTACGGGACCCAATCTTCCTTTGTGTATCAAGGAGATTATTCTTTTAAAATGACGGGTATACGCGTCGGTGAAAGTGGTTTTTCTGGGAGATTAATGTATAATCTCACTCTCCCGGTGGATCCAGACACTATCTTTAATTTTGCGTATTCTTTTCCCTCAAAAAATGTTTCCTATGTTGGGTACATCTTGATTTTCAACACGGGTAAATGGGGGTATTATTTCTCCTTATTTTATGGCTGGTTTGTAAATACGTCTGATGTGTATGTAAAACAGTACTGGAATGAATCGAGTGGCCTTTGGCATTCGCATACTGAAAACGTATATGATGATTATTCTGCTGCTTTTGGGGAAGTTCCTCGGGATTTATCGATTACTTCGGTCTCCATAATGATGGGTGATCCCTATTTTTCTGATGAAGAGCAGACCGGTTATTATGATGCGATTCGATTAGGGGGTGTTGATATTGTCCAAAAACCAACAACGCCTGTAGGGCCAACATCGGGGAAAGCCGGAATAAAATATAATTATACAACAAATACAACCGACCCTTATGGAGATGACGTTTATTATAAATGGGATTGGGGTGATGGTAGTTACAGCGATTGGCTTGGCCCGTATGCCTCTGGAGCTCAAATAACCACCTCGCATGTATGGGGAAAAGGATCCTATTCTATCAGAGTAAAAGCCATCGATGATCCAAATGGTGATGGAGAGCTCTCAGATGGCATTGAGAGTCTCTGGTCTGATTCTCTCCCGATTACCATGCCTTTGACAAGCGCGTCTGTCCCGTATCCTTTCTTCCGGTATATATTTGAGCGATTCCCACACGCGTTTCCGATGCTACGACAGTTGATGGGATGCTAAAAACTCTCTTTTTTTCTTTTTATCGCTCCAATTCTTATTTTTATCTTTTCCAAACCTTTGAATGAATCTCTAGAATAACTACTGTTGCATGATTTTACAGATACCCTGCTTGTGTTGTATCTAGTGAAATATGGTTTCGTTTTGAAATTCTATAAATAGGAGGCGACTTTCTCTAATCTTCCAACCCTTTTGGGAATTGGAGGATGTGTAGAAAATAATCGATCGATAGATGATTCATTCTTTGGTGCAATTTGCCATCGTTCTGACCAAGGGAGTGCTGCAATTTGCTCTGCAACTAATTTCTCTCCTAATGCTTCAATCTTATTCAAAGACTGTACCATTAATATGGGATCCGTGATCTCTGCCCCGACTCGGTCCGCCTCGAATTCCTGGTTTCGGCTATAGTTGAAAGCAATGATGTCCGCGATTTTTGCAAAAATCCTCATAATAAAACCGATAACGAGTAAAATAAAACCAGCAATCATAAAAAAAAGGCCGCTATTATCATCATCATGCGAAACAGTATGTTTAACTCCACCAGCACCTAGGAAAACACCTCCAATAAAAATCGCATGTGTACCTACTCTTTTGAAGATACTGATCCAGGATCTAACAAATTCCATTTTAAAAACATCCCGATGGACGATATGGCCAAACTCATGGCCGAAAATACTTTTTATTTCGTCTAAGGAAATGAGATTATTTCTATAAGCATCCATCAAACCCTTAGTTACACAAATTTTATGGGAAGAAAATGTTGACCAAGTCATCGCATTGACCTCGGGACTTTCATCAATCATGAGCTCCGTTTTTTTTGTAATACTGAGTTTTTGAGTAATTTCAGATATGATATCTTGCATCTCTTTCGGTGCATCGTGATAAGGTTTGCAGATCTTCCGTAAACTAAGCGGACCGATGATAAATGCCGAAAGAAAAGCAAGAATGAGCCCAACAACCACGAATAGGGGGATTATAAGGTATGCTTGATTAAAAACGCCAAAGGTATAAAATGGCAATAGGAGTACAATTGTGATTAGAACGAATAAAAGAATTGTGTAAGACCAGATTGTTATCGTTCTTATTAACTCAATTTTTCCAAATAAAATATTAAAAAATTGATTCCAGTTTAAATCTGTATTCCTCTTCGCTGAGACTTCTTTTCTGACTTCATCAATGCTCTTGTTTTTTTTATCCAATTTGTAAACAACATTTAAGAAGGCGGGCCACTCAAGTTTTATTTTTTTCTTCTCAGAATACTCCGCCCTTAATATGTTTAGTCGTCTTAATGTCTCATGATTAACATCGAGTATAATCCCATTTACTTCCAATGTATTTGTCTTATCCTCCACCATTTTCTTCCCTCGTTCCTTTTTCTGAATATTTACTTTATCTAATTTGTCTGTTTACTCAATGATACCTCGCCCGCCACAGTTCGGGCATGGCCCGTCTTTATAGCCGTGCAGCAAATCACCTTGGCGCGTGATTCCTTTTCCATGACAAGTTGGACATGTTACTGGTTTTCGTTCACCCATACAATTACCTTCCTTTGATACGAGAAAGGATACGAATGTTTAAATAGATTGTTATTGATGATATTTCTAAGATTGGGAGTTTGTTATATGACAAATTTCTATCCAGAATGGCAAACATGATGACTGAGCACCTTGAGGAATCATTGGATGACGCAACTGTGAAGACGGTTCTAAAGGAACGATCTGTCGTCGTCAATATGATAAAGTCTAATATTCCCGGGGGTTCTCATAAGCCTTAGGCATGCAGAAAAAAGTCTTAACGGAGGTGAAAGAGAAAATGATAAACACGAAGATAGAACTCAGAAAAAGTCCAAGAGAAAACGTCTTTCTTTTCAAGGAGATTAAACTGAAGAAAAGCATTGGATGCAATCACGGATCGGGCTCTTCTAAGTGTGAAAATTACACCTGTGAATAGACCCCTCAAAAGCAATATAGACTCACAAGGTAGTTTTTGTGCGAGGAGATGAGAAACAGCAGAAGATCAAATTAATCTCCGACGAGTTGGTTGATTGGACCCTGGGAGATGAAATACAAGTCGTAGTCGGATTTGATTATGCGACGATCTATGATTTTTCCCAGCAGCGGGTCTATCAGATTGATAAATGGACTGGACACCTCCTAACCTTATTAACAAAACAACATCAAGATACTCTTTGCATTCTCTTACAAAAGGTGAACTTCTCGTCAGAAAAATATTCAAATCTTGTTACCTTTTTACGTAGACTTAAAGACTTGAATATCCTCGTGCCTAAAAATAAAGTCACCGGAAAGGGTCGGAAAACGCATTTCCCCGGACAATTTCCCACCATTCCATCTCTAGCAGAAATTGAAATCACTTCACATTGTAACTTCAATTGTCCTCATTGTTATTTCGGGGCTGAGTTAAATACAACCAAGATGTCATTTTCTTTTCTCTCAAACCTTATTGATGAGGTCTATGAAGCGGGCATCAGGCATATTCAATTTACAGGTGGAGAACCATTTACTCGAACAGACTTGTTATCCATCTTAAAGAAAGCCTCTAGAGCAGGGCTGGAAGTAGAACTTCTGAGCAATGGTTCATTAATCAAATCATCGCAAATACCCCATCTTAAAAAATATGTCAACCAAATTCAAATTACACTCTATGGTATGTCCGCAGCCACCTATCAGCATTTTGTAAAGAGACCAAATACCTTTGAAAAAATCATAGACTCTATTAGGAAAATCCGTGCAATGGAGATACCCTTCCATCTAGCGTTTACTATTTCTTCACTGAATTTTGACGATGTCAATCGATTTGTTCGTTTCTGTCAACAGAATCAGATTAAATTCTTATTAGGGGGGACTTTACCGGTGGGCAAAGCACAATCTCATCCTGAGATTGTCACTATACTGAAAAAAGATCTTGATAGAATCATCGAAAAATATATTGATGACAACGGCGGAATAACATTTATGGATAGAGCATGTCGCACTGAACGTGTTGTTGTTCTGTCTGATGGCCGTGTGACTCTCTGTCCTCTCTCAAGGTCAGCACCCTTTATCGCGGGTAATATACATGATGACACGCTACTCCAGATATGGAGGACAGGTTGTCGAAAAATTAGCGAAGGACAAAGAGTCGATGTATTAAAAACATGCAAGAATTGCGAACTTAAATATATCTGTACTGGAGGCTGCCCCATCATCCGACCATCAATAAATACAAGATATCCCTGTGCTCTATATTTTGATAAAAAACGATTCCTCATAACAAAAGTGAAATAAAAAAAAAATAGAAGAGATTGGAAAATTTTCAAAGATTTTCGACGATAATTCCTGCGGCATTATGGCAGGTTTTTTAAGCAGCCACTTTGTTACCTGCTCAGTCGGTGTGTTGTATTATCAATAGCATGTTATCTCGTCGGGGCATTGTAATATTGGTTCGTATTCCATGCATGGGTATTTTTAGAGCTTTGAACCTGTTTCAGTCCGAATCTTTTAACCATCACTCATAAAATTATTTTTTGTATGATAAGGGGTAGGTTTGCATGGTCATCCTCCGAATTTTTCCTGTGTTGGAAACCTTTAGGAAAGAAATAGAATAGTTTAAATAGCGAAATTTATTTCTTCTGTTACAAGGCGGAGGCATTAGTAGATTAAAAGAAATTCGAAATTTCTTTCTTAAACTAACATTCAGATGGTCTTCAGCCTTTTACAAAAAAAGGAAAAAAAGATGGAGGAAAACTTATGGTAGAGGGAGAAAGCGAAGAGATATTAGGAATTTTTCCGGGATACAATAAAAATTTTGCACGAACAAAAAATAAGCTATTCTTCACAACGAGTAGACTAATTGTGCAGCAAGAGAAACATTTAATTCCGCTCCGAGGTGATACACCAGGAAAACCAGAATATATTTCAACGATTGCAAATGCTAGGGAACGGTTAAAAATGAAGCAAGTATCAGCTGAATCTGTTTTAAAATCAAATCCGGAAAACTTTGAGGTCCTCTATAATAATTTTGCTGCCGTTGAGATTAAATCAGCTAGATTCGGTGCGTATAAATGCTATGAGTTATTGCTTTTTTCTGCAGATAATTTAGATACCCCGAAATATGATATCGGTCTTGGTGTTGGAGAAAAATATTTTGATTATGTTAAGGAATTTTTCCATTCCATTTGGCCAGATAAAATGTAATATGTCTAAAACATTGATTAAATCCATAGATACTAATTCATAACGTTAAACTAGAATCTTAATTGATGTTATTAATTAATACACGTAACATCTTCTAGGAAATAATGGTTTAAAAATGAGAGGAACTGTATGACTAATGAAGAAAATAATTATTTTGAAAAAGGATTAGAGTTTCTTAATAAAGGTTTATATAAAGAAGCTATTATTAATTTTGATGAAGTTTTAAAGATAAACCAGGAAAATGATGCCGCATGGTCTAATAAAGGTCTTGCGTTTTCCAATCTCGGAAAATACGATGAAGCAAATATCTGTTATGATGAAGCTTTGAAAATCAATCCAAAAAATATAGACACATGGAATGATAAAGGAGTTTTATTAGATAGACTTGGAAAATACGATGAAGCAATTATCTGTTATGATGAGGTTTTGAAGATCAACCCGGAAAATGATCGCACATTATCTAATAAAGGTCTTACTCTTGGTAATCTCGGAAGAAACGATGAAGCAATCAAGTGTATCAATGAAGCTTTGGAAATCAACCCGGATAATGATGCCGCATGGTCTAATAAAGGTGATGTAACGAATAATCTCGGAAAATACGATGAAGCAATCACATATTATAATGAGGCTTTGAAAATTAACCCTGAAAATGTGGATACATGGCACAATATAGGTGTTGCACTGTCTTATCTAGGAAGATACGAGGAAGTGATTAATTGTTGTGATGAGGTTTTAAAAATCAACCCGAGATATGAAAATGCTTGGTATAATAAAGGACTTGCATTGGATAATCTTGGGAGGTCTGATGAAGCAATCATTTGTTATGATGAGGTTTTAAAGATTAATCCGGAAAATGAGAATGCATGGAACAATAAAGGCAATGCTTTGGGTTGTCTCGGGAGGTATGGTGACGCTATCATTTGCTTTGATAAAGCTTTGGAGACAAATCCGAAAAATCAATGGGCTTTATTTAATAAGGGATTGGCACTGTCGATCCTTAAAATGTATGATCAAGCAATTGAAACTTTTTATCAAGTCATTGAATTAGATCCTGATAGTGATTTTGCCAATGAAGCAAATAAAGAAATTAATGAACTCAAGTATAAGAAATCCAGAAAAAAATATTGGTAATATATTCTGATATTAACTTACCAGTACAATAAAAACAACAATTTAGAAAAAGGGTAAAATAAATGACGAATGATAATAAAGACAATTTATATAAAAAGGCTTTCTAAGTAAGTTTTTTCATTAATATACAATTTAGCTGATTAAACCAAATGTTTCTAAAAAAAACGAACAAAAATGAGGAAAAAATAATGGCAACAGGAAAATGTGACGTATGCGGAAAGGATCTCTATGTAGGGATTATCGATGATAATGTCGGAGGCAGATGCCGTATTTGTCAAAGACTGTGCTGTCGTTCTCATTACAAAGAAGGGCTGTGCCCTTATTGCATAGAGAAACTTGGTAAAACATAAAAAAATTCTGTTTCTCCTGAAGACACAAAAATACAGATTTCTTATAATCTTTAGATTTTTTTTGTTAAAGATTGATGAATTCATTTAAATGGTTGAAAAAAATAAAAAAAAGAGAAAGATTAGGTTTTATTTAACCGATATTATCATGCCAATAGTTGCCATATGATTCGTCTGAATAGCCATCTCCACCAAAATTATTGAAGCATATGTCATTATTGTGCATAGTTGCTTTCATTCGTATTGCCCACATACCACAGTTACTGAAAACATTATCATGTATAAGGTTATCATAACCGTCTCCTTCCCAATGCATTCCGTTGCAACCAATGTTATAGATTTGATTGTTATAGATGTCACTATTACGTGGGAATCCAAACAAGCCTTGATATTGAATGTTTCTGACGATGTTATTACTGAAATCAATATTATCACCCATTAATGCAACACCATGGCTTGCAGGGCAACTTGTATCTATTTCTTCTATTATGCAATTTGTTACTTTGCTATTATCTGCATAAATATAGATGTAATTGTGCTCAACGTAATACTTACCAAGGTGAAAACCTGATACATTTATGTTGTTTCCTCTGTATTCTGTAAGATAATTTCCTAGCAATATTCTTCCCACATAGGTGCTTTCTTTATTCTCACCTATTAAATCTATAGACTTGTCTATGATTACTTGTTCGTTATAATTTCCTGAATATACATAGATTGTATCACCATCATCTGAATAATCTATTGCTGCTTGGATGCTGGTAAAATCTTTTCCACCGTCATCATCAACATAAATCCATTCTGATGGTTCTGGTGGTTGTTGTGGTTCAGCAAGAATCGTAGTTTCTCCATACATATCCAATGTTTTTAGTTTGCCATCTGCACTATCACAAAAAATGATAAATCCTTCCGTAGGCGTATTTGGTTGGGTTATTGGGGGAAAGGATAGATAATCACTCTGCGGTCCAGGTGGCCCTTGTTCACCCTGTGGTCCTTGTGGTCCTATGAGACCTGTTGGATCTCCAACCCAATGACCTGATGAATCAATAATAACAGCACCATTGATTGCAAAATTGCCGTAAATATCTAATTTTGCAACAGGAGTGCTTGTCCCAATGCCAACATTCCCTGTATTTGTGTTAAACATATCTGGTTTATTAGACCAGAAATTCCAGATACCTTCTGGTCCTGGTGCGACCGCCGTGGGAAACATCCACAGTAATACTACAGTAACAAACATGGCACATATCCCGATACTCAAACCGAACCGTATTGGGTTAGAATTCCTTTTTTTCTTTTCACCTGCTTCATGTTGATGTAATACAACATCAACTATCTTATCGATATCTTCTTTCATTTTTTTCCTCCAATTTATTATTGACATCCTATAAAAACATCGTTGCTTTTAGCCAATCTTTCCACATAAAAGTGTTTTCCTCTCGGGGATATGTTATCCTGTAGATTCTTTTAAATGTTTTGAAAAAATAAAAATAAAAAGAGAAAGTTAGAAATTTTACGTTTCTATCGTTGGTATGATGAATGACAATAAACCAAATACTTTTGAGAGGAATGCATTCCAAATTTCTTTTAACAGCTGGCCAATGAGTCTTACTGTGTCTTTTCCCGTAAAAGGTGCTCCATCGTTGGTTTGGCCAGAGAGATATGCGTAAGGATATTCCCCGCCTTCATCAACAAGTAAGCTGAAATCTAGATCCTTTATTTTAAAATGAAGAATCATGTCACTGTCTCCATCATCGTCCACATCATCCATCGCCCACATCAACGGAGAGGCCCCCAAGAACAGAATTGAATCTGGGTTGACATGGCATGCATCAAAATCCTCTGTTGTCAGTATGGCTACGGGTAATTTTCCATTTGATTTTGGATTCACGCTATTGGGATAACTCCCGGGTTTGATGTCAATAGAAACGGTTTGAGTACCAAAACAATAGAGAATTCCACCACTGTCCACAAATACTTTTCCATCCGCGATAGAGGGAGAGCCAGATGACACACCTGAATCAAAGTTCCAGATAAGAGTTCCATCAAAGGCATCGAGACAATAAAAACCAATATAAGTTCCTGTGTACACTTTATTATCAGCCACAGCAGGGTTAATATCCCCGTAATACGGGCCGACATAATAGGTCCATATTAGGGTACCATCTGATTCATCGAAGCAATAGAAGGTTCCATCATCGGATCCGATATAGACATTTCCATACATTACTGCAGGAGATGAATATACGTTATTTCCTGTGGTATAACTCCATATGAGATTTCCATTTTGAGCATTCAGACAATAGATAGTATGATCTTCACTTCCGATGAATACTTTTCCACTTGAGATGGCAGGCGAGGAATGAACAAAAAATCCGGTCGTATAACTCCAGATAACATGACCATCGACGGCATCAAGACAATAAATACGATTATCCTCTCCTCCAATATACACCTTATTATCAATCACTGCAGGTGATGAATGAAAGACACCACCGATACTAAACATCCAGAGTATTACCCCTGATTCTGCGTCAAGACAATACAATCTACCATTCTCGTTACCGATAAATACTTTACCAGAGTAAATAGCCGGTGATGGATTAATATGAGTACCCATAGCAAACCTCCAAACAAGAAGCCCTGTTGCGCAATCAAGACAGTAAAAATATCCATCGTGACAACCGAAATAGATTTTTCCAGATATCACAGCAGGTGTGGATCGCACCATACCACCTGTCTGAAAACTCCAAATTTGATTTCCATCTGCTTCATTTAAGCAATATAAATGATGATCAGTTGATCCACAATACACTTTTCCATCAACGATTATTGGTTGTGCACGAGCAGTATTAATCTGGATTGGTACGGACCATAAGACATTATTGGTGGTGGGCGCTGATGACGTTGAAGAACCGGTGTTGTTATTATCATGATGGTATTTCCACCAATTATTTTCACCTAGGAAAGAGTTCTCTGGTTTTTCGAATCTATTGTTCATTGTGAATTCATTTGGTATTTGTTGTGCAATGGTACTTGAAACACCAGCTCCAAGGAATAAGAAAATTATTCCCAATACTACTTCTTTTTTTAATAATACACTGTTCATAATTTTATTCCTCCCCTGTTAAATAAAAACAGGTGGAGATGGTATCATTTTGTTTAATTTAAATGTTGTGAAAAAATAAAAATAAAAAAGAAGGATTAGAGTTCCTGTTATTTTACTGTTTGAAATTCAAAACTCCCGATGAGTAATGTATCTCGCCAGATGTCTACGACGTAGGTTTTCGGTGTTTTCTGAGTCTTAAAGTTAGTAATATATAGTTCCTCTGTTGAACTAATCCGATAATCTGTGGATGTAGTTCCATAAGTGGAGGTCTGCAGGATAGTTCCTGGATATCCTTTGGCGTAGATTTTAATCGTGAGTTCTTCATTCCATACGAAAGGTTCTTCTGGATCAACTGCTGCTACAACTCGTAATGAGAATTTGATTGGCATGGTCCGTCCCGGGTTACTATTTGGTGTGTTTGGTAGGTTTTCTAGAACCGCCCAGTTACGGATACTGAAATTCACGGTTGTATAGCCAATGTTATCATAACTGTCACTCGCGTTAACGTATAACAAATAGAATCCATCGGGGAGCTGGATTGTATCAAAATCGTATGACCACTTATCAATGTCTGTGAATGATGCAAGAAGTGATTCAAATGTTGAGTTTATTATCATTCCTTGGCTTCCATTTGGAGTTCGGATCGCATATTTCACCCAAGATATACCACTAGTATCAGTAACCATTGATTG
This sequence comes from Thermoplasmatota archaeon, assembly GCA_016930995.1. The sequence continues at coordinate 15,424 of JAFGFQ010000142.1, forward strand.
AAATTTTATATTATCTTGCAATGATGCCCAAGGATAGGGAAATTCAATTATAATAGAAGGTGGAACAGCATCAATCTGTATATTTATTGTCACATCAATCCATTTTGTTCCTGCGTCGGATGATTCTATAATAATCTTTCCATGGTATATTTCTCCATCCAATATCTCGGGAATTATTATTGAAATATTGACAGTTTTTGTTACATTTTCCTGTATATCAAATCCATTCAGGTCGAAAGTAAAATTGTCGCTACCAATAATATTTCCAAATTCATCAACCATATCTGTAACATGTAACGTCACGCCGTGTGTAATATTTGATATCGATGAGATTTCAAAGCTTTCATCTATTACTTGATTAAGAGGTGTATTTATAGTGAGTTCTTTTGGATTAATTGTAAAAATTGGTGCAGTTTTTGGTTCAGAGGTAAAAATTGTTAAGGCCCCTTCCATTGCTGTTACAATAGTATCGAGCAAATGAACTTCATCTTTAGCGATTGATCTATTATAAGAAACGTTATAGACTTCTCTTTCCTCCTGAAAACCAAGAAATGTAATATGATATAATCCAGAGCCTGTGCCAATTAGTTCTATTCTATAGGTCCCTGCTTCAGGTTGAGAGAGATTTATTATTTGTTTTCCATTTACAAGCTCATAGGATGATCCGAAAATACTCGTTTCGATTTCACCAGTCCATACCCCATCTTCATCATATACCTTTCCAATATGACCTCCCTGATTATCATAGAGGTGTAAATCACAATATGATTCTAAAATTATCGACATCGATAAATCAGCACCAATAGGGAGTTGACATGTTTGTAATGCTAAAAGCGCATAAGCAGTTGCTAGATTCCTATCGTTTTCCATTCCAGTGCTCGTTCCCATCCAATATCCAGAACCACGCTGAAGCGAGATAACTTTTGTAAACATATCATCGTACCAATCACGAGGCATATCATTAACTACAAGTCGAGTTTTTCTGGCCATGGTCAATGCTTTCGCCATACTAACATAGAAATAGTATTGTGAGTTGGAACCCGTACCTCCTGGGTTCTCCTCCCAAGTATAACGATTTTCAAACCAATCTATTGCTCCATAAGGAATCAGGTTGTTTTCTACACGGGGATCATTAATTTCGACACCGGACAATAAGAGACTCCATATTCCAGCTGCTGTCATGGAACCATATCCATCAGTAGAACCACCCCAAACTGCATCACCACCAGCTGTATAAATGAAACCTCCTGAAGTTTTTCCATTAGCCCAATTTTGATCATTTGAAACATCTCTCGCTTGGCAACGATTTGCATGGATTAATGCCTTGTTCCACACATTATCATTTTCTTCGTTTGTAGCACCCGCAGCCTGAAGCGCCATCATAGCCCATTGAGTATTTGAGAGATCTGGTCGGAGATTCGATCCATAACCAAAACCACCATAATACCAAGAATTCACATTTACACTTCCCCATAGACAGTCTTCATCCCATTGAGAGGCAACAAGCCAATTTTTCGCATTAGTTATGTATGTCGTATACTTTTTTGGCCAATTTGTCTTGTCAGCAGCAACTAACGCAAGTAAAGCTAAAGCTGTCTCGTATGTTTGACTGTATGCATAAATTGATCCATCAGGATGAACATGCCCATAACCTAAAATCCAATTGATAGCATTTTCGATCTTAGGATATTGTTCAGTATATCCATAATTTAAAAACGCAAGAGTACATAATGATGTAATCCCCACATTATTGCTCCAAGAACCCACGGATTGTTGTGAGTCGGACAGATAGGTTAAACCACCAACTATTGGATCAGGAATTGAAGAAAAAAGTTCAGAATAACTATTTAGATAAACCTGACCAATATGGAAATTAAAAGGAGTCATAGCATACCAACTTGATTTATACCATATAGAAAAACTAAGCTGAGTATTGACATATTTTGTTAACGGAGGGATGTCCCATATAAATGGTAAACCATATGGTGTACCAATGAAAACCAATGTTGTTTCTTCTCCAGGACTAAGGGAAATCTCTTTTGTATTATCACATAACGGACCTGACAATAGTTCTATTAAATACTTAAAAGAAAAACGGGGATTTGGAACTGAAAATATTGTCCACCCTTGCCCATGTATTGGATAAGTCTCGCACAGAAACCATGTCAAAAAAACGTAAAAATGGCAGGACCGCGTGATAAGGAAAAAAATCAACAGAACGCCATTTTTGGGCCTGTTGACTGAGTTTTCTCCTGAAGTTACGTATGGGCCTGTTGCGATTTGAACGCAAGTCTATGGCTCCCGAAGCCACAAGGATACCAAGCTACCCCACAGGCCCACGATACATTCCGCAGCACAAAAAGAAAAAACAGGTAAAAGAGTTTTCGGTAAGAACAATCTACAGATCCTTCAACAGTCCTCGGAACTCTTCATATTTCTTCGAAAGGATGCTAATTGACTCTTGCAATGCTGTTTTCGCACTCATCGAACCATCGGTTTCGAAACTAAACAGGAGTTTCGTTGGATCCTTTGTCATCATAACATAGTCGCTCTTCGTCTTATCAATATACGACTCAAGGACAGACGCCTGCGAGGGATCCTTTAGCTCCAGTTTATCGCCTTTGAGTTCCACGAGATCCTTTGGGAGTTCCTCGACGAACGCTTTGACCTCACCTATCCGTTTCTTGTCAACCGTAAGTTTCATTTCCATACGATACCGCGGAGCAAGCACCACCTGCCATTTCGCATGATCCCTTCCTCGACCAAGGACTGCTTCGACCTCCAGGATCACCCGCTGATCTTTCATAAGCTGCACGATTGGGATTGTTGTTTCTGTAATGGCAAAACTCGGATGCTCCGGTTGTAGATCACCAGAATATACGACACATTCCCCTTCTTTACTTAAGGTGTAGCGGACCGTGCAACTCGGACAACCCTTTCCATCACATTTGCATTCATTGCGGAACACAAGGCTCTGCAGATCAGTCGTCGGGATAGGAATCAACCCGAGCCGATGGGCAATAAGCTCATCAAACAACGCACTTGTGTTATCATAGATAATCACATCATTAATCGCAAGCTTCGGTAGCTCCGCAAGCATGACGCGTCGCAGGGAGTTGACAAAATACACGTCGGTATCCTCAAGCTTTAATACTCCTTTGTTTCCCTTCAGCTCAACGGTTTTGACTTTCATACGTCCACCTTAGATACGACGTCCTCGTTTTCCACCCTTTGGTTTACATCCGTCATGCGGATGCGGTGTCACGTCTTCGATCGTACCAATGCGTAACCCTGCACGGACCAATGACCGTATCGCGGTCTGAGCCCCACGACCAGGGTTTCCTCCTTTCTTCCCACCTTTCCCACTAATCTTGATATTGACATTATCAAATCCTTTCTCAATTGCAGCTTCTGCGACGACTTGGGCGACCTTCATTGCGACGTACGGTGAGCCTTCATCTTTTGCTGATTTGGTCACCATCCCCCCAGAGCATTTCGTAATCGTCTCCGCACCGGTCGAGTCGGTGATGGTAATAATAATATTGTTAAACGAAGAATAAATATGCGCTATCCCTTTTCGTGCCATGTCTTATACCTCCCCCTCTTTCTTTTTTTCTTTTTTCGGTTGGTCCTTTGGTTTGTCTTCCTGTTTTACTGGTGTTTCTTCCTTGTGTGTTTCAACGAGTGGAGCAGCCGAAGGTTCTGTAGGGGGTACTGGCACCTCGACGACCGGTGCTGGCTGTGATACGGGTGTGGTAAGTGCGGCCGCTGGTTCCTCTTTAGAGGGAACAACCGCGGTGGTGGCTGGTGTCTCCTCAACAGGTGGTTTGAGAGGCGTACCTGCTTCAATAGTCTTATACATGTCGCCTTTTGGCCGTGCGGGATGAGAAATCTCGTTTAAGGGAGACTGTACTGTATAGTGAATCTTACTTTCTTCGTCTTTTGCCACCATGTAACTGGGGACGGTCACTTTTCGGCTCCTCACAGCAACATGTCCATGGCTAATCAGCTGACGTGCTTGATAGGGTGTGCTTGAAAAGCCTTTTAAGTACACGATAGTCTGTAAACGCCGGGAAAGCACGGATTCTATCTCCAGAGCAAGCACATCATCAAGAGTCGCACCCATCGAAAGGATTCCCATGCGCGTTAAATGAAGGAGTAACTGGTCGCTTTCTTTTTTTATCTGCGGGGTTGCTGTACCGACTTTTGCAAGGAGCTCCCGGGCTTGCTGCCGATGTTTCCCAAGGTAGGTTTTTGCCTTCCAGACCTCTGTATGGTTTTTCAACCCGTATTTTTTAATAAGTTCTCGTTCTGTTTTAATTCGGCTTTCTTTCCAAGGATGCAAGGGCGTGTCATATTTCTTCCGAGGGAATTTCTGGCTGCTCATCTACATCATTTCTCCTTAGCTTCTTCTTTCTTTCCTGCGGAAGCCGGCGCTTCGCGTCGTTTGGATACACCAAGTGCCAAGCCTTTCCGACCGTTCGAACTACTCCGTTGCCCTCGTACTTTGAGACCAAGTTCGTGGCGGATTCCTCGGTACGATCGGATCATCTTCATCATGTTAATGTCATCGCGGAGGCGGGAGTTGACATCGGTGCTGATTAAATGCATGTTCTCCCCCGTGTACATATCTTTTTGATAGTTCAGCATCCAGTCGGGAGCATATTCATCAAGGTTTTCTAATACCTCCTTGAGTTTTTCAATCTCTGGTTCCGGGAGGTTACCGAACTTTAGCTTTCGGTCCACCCCGGCAGTGTCAGCGATGAACGTCGCCATATGCCGCCCGATCCCTTTAATCTGTGTAAGACCCTGGACAATGTTATTCTCACCGTTGATATCCGTGTTGACTATACGGATGATATAGTTGAAATTTTCGTCGTGTTCTTTTTTCTTTGCCGGTTCATCGTCTCTGGCAGGTTGTCTCCCCTTTTTCTCCTTTTTCTTCTGTTGGTCTGGTCGCGCTCCCTGATCAGGTTCTTTTGTTTCTTTTCTTTTTTCTTCGGAAGTTGCTTTCTCCTCAGACCGTCGCATGTCAGGTGACTCTTTGTTCTGATTTTGTTTCTTTTCTTCTGGTGAATTTTCGTTTTCTGCCAAGATGATACCCCGTTTTATGTACAATGCCTCTCTGTATAGTACTTGGAATACTACAAGAAAGTATTGCCAATAATAAAAGAGGCTATATTTAAGGGTAACCCTTGTAGATGCGCGCGTGGGCAGGTTTCGAGGAGTATAGGTGGAAATTCATCAGGGGATGGAGTGTCTGATTATTTGACGACGAGGTCACCATAATTGATAAATGCATTCAATATATCCCCTTAATGAGTTGGCATGTATGTCGAACATGAAATGGACAGCAATTGAGGACATTTTAACAGGGAGCCATGTCGGAGAGTCAGTCCATCTTCGTGGATGGATCTATCGGACGCGGAGCAGCGGCAATATCGTGTTTATGACCCTACGGGACGTCTCTGGGGTTCTGCAGGCGACGGTGAAGCGGGGGAACCTTCCGGATGCGCAGTTTGAGGATGCCCTGAAAGCATTAATCGAATCATCTCTCCAGATCACAGGGACGATTAAAGAGGACAAACGAGCGCCTGGCGGGTATGAGGTACAGGTCACGAATCTTACCGTGGTGAATTTCGCCGAGCCGTTCCCGATTACGAAGGATCAAAGCCCGGAGTTTCTCCTTGACCAACGGCATCTGTGGATACGGTCGCGGAAGTTAACATCGATTCTGAAGATCCGTTCGACGGTTGTTGGTGCGATTCATTCGTTTTTCAGGCAGCGTGGGTTCTATGAGTTTGATGCACCGGTCCTGCAGCCGAACCAGTGCGAAGGTGGCTCGACGCTTTTTGAAGTAAAGTATTACGAAGAGAAGACCTACCTGTCGCAATCATGGCAGCTGTACGCGGAAGCTGGGGTCTTCGCGTTAGAGAAGCTGTACAATATGGGGCCGACGTTCCGGGCGGAGAAATCCAAGACATCACGGCATCTCTCAGAATTCTGGATGGCGGAGATGGAAGCAGCCTGGATGGATCTTTCTGATGTGGTCGCATTGGCAAAAGAAGAGGTACAGTATATACTTACACAGGTCCTTGAAAAAAACAGGAAAGATCTCGAGACCCTTGAGCAGGATTGCGCAAAACTCGAAGAGATAGCTTCTTTGGAGATTCCGACAATTACCTATTCGGAGGCATTACAGATCCTTAAGGAGAAAGAAGGGTTGGAAATGGAATGGGGAAAAGACCTGCGGACCATCGAAGAGGACCGGCTGATGAATCATTTCAAGACACCTGTCGTGGTCACCAATTATCCATTGGAGATCATGGCGTTCTATAAACCTAAGGATGCGAAAGACCCGCGGACCGCCCTGTGCTTTGACATGCTTGCGCCAGAGGGGTATGGGGAGATCATCGGTGGGTCCCAGCGCAGTACAGATATTGCTGCGATGACGGAGCGGTTAAGACAGATGGGGGAGAATGTTAAGAACTACCAGTGGTATTTTGATCTGCGGCGGTTCGGGTCGGTGCCACACGCGGGGTATGGCTTGGGGGTGGAGCGGCTCGTCGCTTGGATCTGTAAGACAGAGAACATCAAAGATACGATACCATTCCCCCGGACGTTACTGCGATTCCGACCATAGGAGCTGGGAAGTATGACGACCAGGGTTCATGTTATCATCTCGGGTCGCGTGCAGGGGGTCTGGTTCCGGGCCAGCACCAAGCAAAAAGCAGACGAGCTTGGACTCACGGGGTGGGTGAAGAACACTGACGAGGGAAACGTCGAGGCGGTGTTCGAGGGGGATACATCAAAGGTCGATACGATGATTACCTGGTGCTGGAAGGGTCCACCGCTTGCGAAGGTCACCGATGTGAAGATAACACGGCAACAGGGTGACAGGAAAGCATCCGGGTTTGTCGTGCTTCGTAAATACGCCTAAATCTGTTTCGTTCTTCGATATCATCGCCTTTTTTTTTTAAAACATTTCAATGAGAGTAAAAGGGGAGAGAGAGGAATTATATGAAAAAAAGATAAGGGGATACCTCTCTCCTCTCCTCACAAAACAGCGGACATCCTCTTTGGGTATTTAAATATAATTCAACTCGTGTTAACACGGGACATATATTGTTTTATATCAAACAACCAGGAAACCCCGATATCACACCACTCTAGCTTCCCCCTTAAGAAAGATCAGAAGAACTTCCAGATGGTTCTTTGCTGACGTGCGCTGTTCCCCGCACGGTCATATGCGAGAACCTTCAGGGTATGCTTCGAAAATGACCGCTGATCCCATACCCAGGTATACGGTTCGGATGAAAGATTCTTCTTCAGGGCATCATCAATAACGAACTGGATATACGAGACCCCCGAAGAACTATCGACTGCTGCGACCTGAACAGTGATTTTTCCAAGCACCATGGTTACAACAAACGGCAGTACCTGTCTGTCAAAAAGATACAGAACCCCTTGGTCTGGCTGTGTGATTTCAACAGACGGAGGAGTACCATCAATGATAAACAGGAAAGGATCTGACCAAGGGGTCTCCTGACCGAACTCATCCTTGAGTTTCACCCGGACGCTATAGACTCCCTCATCGTCCCATGCATGCGTCGCACAGATAATACTCCCTAAAGAATATGGACCCAGCCAACCGCTAGTGGTTCCATCACCCCAATCCCACAAACAAAAGAACTGATCACCATCAGGATCAGTAGCCGTGATACAAAACGTGTAATCCACCCCTGGCCGCCCATACGAAGGACCATCCCAGCTAGAGATACTTGGTGGGTGATTCGAAGAATCCGAAAAACACCCGCTCCGAACGCAGTCATACCGAAACATCGGCCATCCCTGATCCGCCCCATCACCAGCGGAAAGAGCATACGCTCGTCCATGATTATCGGTGGGGTTGCTTGAAGTCCCATACCCACCCACGATGAACACATCAAGAGACCCATCGTTATCCAAATCAGCGATCACTGGTGCATGATCCATTTGAAAAACTTGCCCATAATGGGCTTCCAAATCAACAGTCCAGAGCACCTGGCCGTTGCTGCCGCGTAACGCGCGGAGGATCCCATCATCTGAGCCAAAAACCACGTCAAGGATCCCGTCCCCATCGACATCTGACAACGCTGCACCACGGAACATATTCCCCCCCGTCGTCATACTCCACAGCAGCGATCCCGTGTGGGAAAGCACCCCAAGCATGTTGTAAGAAACAAACACGATCTCATAATAGCCGTCGTTGTTCAGATCTCCCATTGAAGTGGGCGCCCCAATATAGAAAGGGGCGACGTACTGCCAGGCAAGACTTCCATCCTCACCATTCAACACATAGAGATGATTGTCATAACAGCCGATGGCAAGCTCTGGTGTACCATCCCTGTCGAGGTCAGCAAACGAGCAGCCATGATACATGTAATCTGAAGGCAGGTCCGAGTACCACAGGGTTGACCCGTTATTGCCATACAACGCATATACTCGGCAGTCCCCTGCGAATTGAGCGACCACGACATCCAGCTGTCCATCATCGTTCAGGTCAAGGATCGCAGGCTCAGATTGGATGTAGCTTGTGGACCCAAGGTTCCTCTGCCAAGAGACACCCCCGTCTTCCCCATTCAGGCAGAAGACGTTGCCAAAAAACGTACCGAACAAAATCTCCGGTGCACCATCATTGTCGACGTCAGCGACCGCAGGGGGTGAATCAATACAGTTCGATGATCCTGTTGATCGCGTCCATTCCACCGCCCCACTCATCCCATCGAAGCAATATACCATCGACGGGGACGATGCCGGTATGACGACTTCAAGATGACCGTCGCAGTCCACATCCGCTATCACCGGGGAAGCATCATTGCACCCGCCGGTATCATAACTCCAGAGCAGCGAACCGTCCTGCGCGTTTAACGCATAGACATGCTCGTCGTTGAAATACGTCCCAAAGACGATCTCAAGAGACCCATCCTCGTCGATATCAGCGACCGCAGAGGACCCAAACGAAGGAGCATCAAGCGTATACCACCACAGGATCTGATCGTCCCCCCACGCATCTAGATGTTCACAACCTTGGGGAGCATCCGTCCCAAGACAAATCGCTATGAAAAGAAACGAAATCAGCCCAACACCCACAGATCTCATGCGAGGTACGACGCTCATGTCCATTGCCCCCTAGACATAAAAATATCTATGGTAGTATTTAAACGTTGTTTCACCGGGATGTCCCTGGCATGACAAAAGACTATACTGCCGCAGAAACGAGAAAAAAAACAATAAAAAAAAGAAGGTGCCTATTCCGTGGTTTCTTCCGGTTCTTCCTCTTTTTCCTTCCTTTCTTTCTTTTCTTTTTTCTTTTCCTTCTCTTCCTTTTTCTTCTCTTTTTCCTCAGCCCTTTCCTCGATATGCTGCCTTTCCCGGACGATCCCACCCTGCAGCACACGGACACGAGCGCTATACGCATGGATACGCTCGTCATGATGTCGCTTCTTTAAGGAAAACTCCGCTTTCGTAATCTTCTTACTTTCACATTTTGCTTCCAATTGCGCGATTCGTTGTTGTTCCTTTTCTATCCTTTTCTCCAGCTTTGCAATGTTCTTTTCCAATCGTTCAATGAAGCCCATGATTTCAACTTCCTTTTTTCGTTATACTCCGATACGTAAACTACTTTCGACCAATCCACAATAAACATGATGCTTATATAACTTTCAGATTCTTCTCAACCACGAGCAGAAAGAACACCTCGCATCGCTATTCAAACAAGTTTTTTTGTCCAGACCGGGCTACAAGCTCCGGGTAGCTGAACGGCTGGGACACCGCAGGCACATTGGGGTTCCTCTGCTTTGAGGTGATGAGTCGTGAGATGGTAAAAGCCTCCATCAACTGCTCATCAAACGGGACTAAGAAAGCCTCTGCGTCCTGCCGGGTCAAGGACTTCGAGATCCAATCCCGCTCACGTTCCTTTGGCAGAATCACCGGCATCCGTTTCTTCTTATTATGGATCTGCGCCATCAACGGATTCGCCCTCGTGGTGATTACCGTATAAGTCTGAAACACCTTGGAGATCTGCAGGTTTTTCCAAACGTCCCACAACCCGGCCATCGCGAACGGCTCATGGCTCTTCAACCGGATGTAGTACGGATAGTTTCTCCCCTGGTACTCCTGCCATTCGAAGAACCCATCGGCAAGGACAAGGCAGTGCTGCTGCCCCGCGGCATGACGAAACGACGGTTTGTCAAAGATGCTCTCCGCGCGGGCGTTCATCGTCTTGAGTCGGATCTCCTCAGCGGTCTTCTTCTCCTTGACCCAAAACGGGATCAAACCCCAGGCGAACAACTGGATCTGCTGCGAGTGTTCGTTCGTAATCACCGGCAGCATTGGAAGGTCGAAACTCGAGGCATGGTACTGCTGCGTGAACGAGACGTTCTCAAGAAACAACGCAGAGAACCGCTTCACCAGCAAGTCAGGGCCAGGGACAGAGTACCGATAACACATACGAAGACTCCAACAGCTCGTATACCGCTACTTCCTTTTCTTCTTTTTCTCCAATACCGTTTCCTGGAGCGGATAGATGTTCTTCCAAGCCTTCTTCACACGCTGTCCAAACGAGGTCATGTTCGGGAAATATCCATATAGAGTTATATAGTATTATAGAAGATAATCAAAAGTATTCGATTCGCAAACAAAAGAATATGAAGACAACACACGTTCACCACATCAATGACCACCATTTATGTCGGCACCTCCGGCTGGTCCTACGATTGGAACCTAGGAAACTCTCTTGACTGGTACATCACAGCGTCAGGATTAAACGCAATAGAGCTGAACATGAGCTTCTACCGGTTCCCCTACCCGAACATGGTCACCTCATGGGCAAAAAAAGGAAAGAACCTTGCATGGATCGTAAAAGTACACCGGTCAATCACCCATTTTCAAAAACTCAGCACGAAAGCAATTGAACGTTTTCAGCGGTTCAAAACACTCCTTGCTCCTCTGGAGGACCTCATCCATTACTATCTTTTCCAGCTCCCCCCTTCCTTTACCGACATCGCCACTCTTGAGCGCTTCATCGAACAAGCCGGGACCGAAAAAATCGCCGTGGAATTCCGCCATCCCACCTTATTCACCCAGGATCTCATCGAATGGGGGAAGAAACATCATCTCTTGCTTGTCAGCATCGATGCCCCAGAGCTTCCCAGGACCATCATGAGTCACGAAACCATCTACGAGCGAATCCATGGCAGGACCGCCTGGTACTCCCACGATTACCAAGACCAGGAGCTCAAAGAAATCAAAACCCGTCTTCTTACCAGCAACCCAAAAATCATCTACGTCTTTTTCAACAACAACCATGCAATGCTACAGAACGCTATGCGTATGAACAAGCTCCTTGGATAAAGAAAGGAATTCACCCCTTCGAATACTTTCGCTCACCCCTGTTTCAGTTTTTTAAAACAAAGCAGCCTATGTTTTCTTTCCTATACTCAATTGTACGGAGGCAGATTCTATGAAAAACACCCGGGCAGCGCAGGATAGCACGAGCGCTCATGCAACCATTTCTCTTGTCCAGGTCATACGACCAGACATCATCGTTTCCTCAGGGATAGCGGAGCTGGATCATCTCTGCGGTGGGTTCAAGGCAGGGGAAATCACCCTGGTCGACGGCAACAGCAATCTTATTGTAAACCTTCCCGACCATCTCTGCGTCAACACCTACCAGACATTCCGGAGTGAAACAATCTACATCGACGGGGGAATGTGTGCCAACCCGTATCAGATCGCGCGGTACGCCAGGATGCTGGAGCTGGACCAGCAGGAGGTACTCCAGAACGTGGTGATGAGCAGAGCCTTCACTGTTTACCAGCTTTCCACCATCATCCAGGAGCTGCTCGAACCGATAATCCAGAAACGTACCCCGCGCACCCTTCTCATCGGGATGTTGCCGGCGCTCTACCGCGACCCTGAGCTCTCCGCCCATCAGTCCCAGACGCTCCTCTCCCAGGATCTGCAGAAGCTTCAGCAGCTTACCAGACGCTACACCCTCATCACGGTCTGTACGAACCTAGACATCCTGCCGCTTACGCCTTCAAGAGGCATTGGGAAACGATTGTACGACAGCGCAAGTGAAATCATACGAATGAAGCAGTTTGACTCCTGCACCTCCCTTGAGCTGATCAGACGCGGCACGAACGCAACAATCATCCATGGCGCCCCGGGGCAGCTGCGCCTTGAGGCGTTTGGGATGGTGAGCTAATGGGCCGGACTGTCCCGACCTTCCGCATGGTCGTCGAATCATTCGGCTGGGAGTGGAACGAGTTCAAACGAGCGCTCCGCACCATCGATCAGGAGGCATTCGATGAGCTTATCAACCATGCAAGGAAACACGCGGTCGCAGGCACCAACATCAGCAACCCCAACCCGTTCGAACCAATCGTGATGTCAATCCTCATAGAACATGAAAAGACCCTGCGGAAACTCCGAGAGTATGTTGAACGGGATCATCCTTGACGTGTACCCAAACTATGAGAACAACACCATGGTCACCTGGCTGCTGCAGAATGGAAAAGCAACTCGGGTTGAAGAGCCATACGAGCCTTGTTTTTATGTCCATACGCCGTCACAAGACATCTCCAGGCTTGCCACGGAACTCGAACAACTCCCCTCTGTGAAACGAGTGCAGCTGACCCCTGCGAAACTTTCACTTGGCTCATCAACACACACCATGGTCCTTGAGGTGACGCCAAACACCCTTGCCTCGTTGCACACGCTTGCGAACCTCATCGACTCGTGGGGAGGATTCCAGAAGTATCAGCTGTTCAACGTCGATCTGCGCTTTTCGACCAGGTATCTGCAGGACCGTGGTGTGTTCTGCCATGCCCGGGTCGCATGGGACGGCAAACGATTCCTCCTTGACGATGACCAATGGGCCCTTGACTACGAGACACCCCGGTGTACGACCATGTGTCTTGGCCTTGCATCGAAAAAAAAAGGATTCCCCTCCTTCCAGGAGTCACTCCCCGGATTGAGAATAAACGATGAGGTCATCGAAGAAAACAATGAAACAGAAACGATGCGGTCCGCACTGAAGAGAATCCAGCAGATCGACCCTGATGTTATCACAACCACAAACGGAGACAGCCTGCTGTTCCCGTTCTTGTACCACCGCGCGAAGGTCTGCGGTCTGCAGCAAGCGATGAACCTGGGACGGGAGGCCCATCAGAAAAAAAACATGCTCCAGCCTGCCAAGAAAGCAACATCGTATTTCAGCTACGGTCGGATTGTGTACCGACCTGCGTTCTACACGCTGCAGGGCCGAATCCATCTGGATACCGCCCAATCGTTCTTCTATGGGGAAAGCGGGTTTCGCGGCCTCCTTGATATCGCACGATGTGCAAACATCCCCGTGCAACTGCTCTCCCGGCTTGGTCCCGGGACCGCCATCAGCCAGATCGAGGTCACCGCCGCACTCAAAAAAGGCTACCTTGTCCCATGGAAGAAGAACCTGCCGGAGAACTGGAAGACTGCAGAGGAGCTCCTCATCGCGGACCGGGGGGGACTCATCCTGGACCCAGCGGTCGGTCTTCATGAGGATGTCTTTGAGCTGGATTACGCGTCGCTCTACCCTACCATCATGGTGGTACATAACATCAGCCCTGAAACCCTGCTGTGTCCCTGCTGCCCTGATTCAACCAAGCGCGTGCCCCAGCTGGGCTATCACATCTGCAGGAAACAGAGAGGATTACTCCCAGAAGTTCTCGAACCGATCCTGCATCGCCGATTCTGTTTCAAAGCACGCGCAAGAAACACCCGGTACGACCCAGCGGTCTACACGGAGCTGCAGAAAGCATGGAAATGGGTCCTAGTGGTCTGTTTCGGGTACACAGGGTATCGGAACGCCCGGTACGGGCGTATCGAATGCCATGAGAGCATCACCGCGTTCAGCCGTGACATCCTGCTGACTGCCTCTGAGGTAGCCCAACAAGCAGGCTATGAGGTGCTCCATGGCATCGTCGACTCCCTCTGGGTCAAAGGTAGTCCTGGGTGTGTCCGTCCGTTTCATCTTTCCCGGATGATTAGTCATCGCACCGGGATCCGCATGGATGTGGAAGGCCATTACAAATGGATCGTGTTTCTCCCCAGTAAGGCAACCGGTGTCGGTGCGTTAACCAGGTACTACGGGGTGTTCGAGAATGGGACCGTCAAGATACGTGGCGTGGAGCTGCGGCAGCATCACACCCCGGTCTTCCTGAAAAACGTCCAGCAGGGGATGCTGGACGTCCTCAAACAAGCATCTACCGCTGAGGAGTTCCATGCGTTGATACCTGCCTCACTTGAGTCACTCAAAGCAGCGGCCGCAGCGCTCAAGGATGGTACCGTGCCGTCTCATGACTTGGTGGTTTCGACAGCAGTCTCAAAGGATATCGCCACCTACAAGGTCAATACGCTGCCGAAAGCGGCGTTGCTGCAGCTTCGGGACCTCGGGGTTCAGATCGAGCCGGGTCAATCAGCCCGGTATCTCGTCACCGATGAACAGTCCCAGGATTACAGAAGACGGGTCTGTCTTGTTGAACGGATGTCGGGAACTGAAGACATCGACGTCGGTTATTACCTTCGTCAGCTTGCGAAATGCGCAGAAAGCATCCTTATTCCCTTTGGTTATAAAAGAGAAAAATTGAAAGAGTTTTTATATTAAAATTATTATCAAATTTCTGGTTTTAATATATATTCTTCATAAATCAATATAAAATAAAAAAGTTTTTATGGGAGAATGCTTATATTGCCCGTTACTTTCTTAAAGAGAAGGAAAAAAAATAAGGATTGAAAATTATGGGGAGTATATATAAACAGAAAAAGAAGGCTAGCGTTATCATAGCAACAATCTGCATTGTGTTAAGTGTTGGAATACTAAGTGGATGTGTAGAAGAACCAAAGGAACCTGAACTGAAAAACATTGTAGAAACCGCATCAGAAAATGCGGATTTTGAAACATTAGTCACTGCAGTCACCGCCGCAAACCTCGCAGGAACACTCAGCAACGAAGACGCCCAGTTCACCGTCTTTGCCCCAACCGACGCAGCATTCGCCGCATTAGACCCAACATTCCTCGCAAACCTCGTCAACAACGACACCGCCAACCTCACAAAAATACTCACCTACCACGTCATCACAGGCAAAA
>JAFGFQ010000143.1 GCA_016930995.1 Thermoplasmatota archaeon
CCATCCAATAATTCAGGAGCACATCACCACTGTTCTCATGTTTGAACCGGAGATCTCCATAATCGGATTTCATCTCAGAATCGTACGGGATCGTGAGATGCAATGCATAATTGTACAAGATGTTTCCTGCGTTGTTTGTAATGGTGATCTGTTTCATCCGAGTCCATGAAGGGTCGGTCCATAACGGAAAGGTTTCTTTTATCTTTGCAGTACCACCAGAGATATCATAGTTATACGACATCGTCGGATCAACCTTTAATCCATCACCGAAGAGATCCTCCCAGATGAAGTAGGTATCAGAAAGCAATGGTGAAGGAAGCGATGATGTCGCTTCTGAGTCAGTCTCATCAAACCCTTTATACGCTACCAGCACCTGAGTAGCTGAAATCATCAAAAGTACTACACAAAACACGACTGTAACTAGCCTCCCAAATCCTTTATTGATAATATTTTTTTTCATGATCAACCCTCTTCTTTACCCCTCTTTCTAGGGCCATACCTGGTACCAGTTATAATTCAATAACACATCAAGATCAAGTGTACCGCTGACCTCGATGATCGGCCAGATATGGAAACCTCCGAAATAATACCATTTGACGCAAACATACAAGGCAAAATTGTTCAGGGTCACATCCGCACCCCATCGGTTGATACCGGACTCGTCCTTGAAGATGAAGTCAAAAGCAATCGTCTTAAGGTTCGCTTGATTCGTTCCTTCGTTTATCTTGAAATACCCGGGGTCCTCAAGGCTGGTGCCCTGCTTCCATTTCCAGCTCATGTCGAAATGAAGGTTGTTGCTGAGAACCACATACCCATTCACATCAAGCCGTCCACTGTAATTATCCAGATGAATCAAATCAATGCGCACGTCATCATCCTGCTGTAAGTCGATGCTAAACCCTCCAGATTCACCAAGGGACCAATCCCCAGTAAAATCAACGATTTCCCCATCAACGGCAATCGCGATCTCAAAATCATTCAGAGCATCAAGGCTGCCGGAAAGCGCTAGACTTTCCACCTGTGGTTCATCACCTGAGGTATTCAGACCCCAGCTTGCCTCGAAATCCTGGGCAGAGACTGTGCTTGCCCCAATGGACAACGAGTTCCCGGTTGCTGAATTCCCCACCGTAAACGAGTTCCCAAGAATATCATGTGCGGTGTCAAACTTGAAATACCCCTGCTCTGCTATCTTGAAATCCGTCTGGATATGTCCATCGCCGATGCTAAACACATCGGTTAAGATCAGCGTGTCAAAGACAAGGTTGAAATGGACGGGATCAGGATTACTACTCGCAGATGACCGCTCTGCTCGGCCAAACCCCTTCAGTTGATTCCACCAGAAGGTCCCGGTGGCATACGCATTCGCAGGGATATCAGTGACTTGGACAATCGGGATTGCGACATCCGGAAGGTAGAAATCAAGTTCATTGAAATTTGAATCTGCTTGTCGTTGGATTTTCCCATAGACGTAGTTGTTAATATTACTAAAATTATGAATATCGACATAGAGGGTGGCTTCGGCACTCGCGCGTTGACTGTTGATACTGCCTCCGGGAACTGTCATGAGCGGAAGGCTTGGATCGGCAGGATCGGCTTTTGGGTAAAAAACGGTGATGTCGCCCAGCGCACCACTCTTTGTCAAATCGACATACCCATCCGCGTCAATCCGAAGCATACTCCCATTCTGTATATTCAGGGTTGCCTTTGCTTCTAATTTTCGAGAGCTGGGGATGTTATGGACCTGCAAGAACGGGACATCTGAATCATCGGAGTTTCTCAGTTTTGGATAGTACACTATGAGATCGTTTATCTGACTGCTCATGGTGACATCGGCGTATCCACGCACATTGACATAGAACAGCTCCCCTTGAACCACTGTGACTTCAAAATCATCAAAGATCTTCCATTCATAGGAGAGGGTCTTTGGTAGACCGTTAATCCGTACTTGTTGACTAAACCAGGGTGAATCCACGATGACGGCGACATTAAAAATAGTACTTGCCTGGTAATCAAACCCATGAGGGTCTCGCCGGAGGCCAAAACTCATCCATCGTCCCGGTTGGGCCATCGTACTATCGATTTTATCAAAGACAAGGGAAAGGCTTACACCGTCTCCGCCCCCGAGATGGATATCTGAGGAGTAGGTTATGGTGGTCTCACTTGTATGCTGGCTATCGGCGTCGAAATGATAATAAATATAACCACCAAGGGGGATAAACTGGGTCGTCATGGTGACAAACGGTGAGAATTCCACGGAAAAAGCGATATCATACTTCAGAGAATTTGTGCTCCCGTTATAGGATCGGAACCCATATAACAATTCTAAGGGATCCATCCCACTGGGGTTAATCTTCATCGCCTGTTGAAAGATTATCGGGCTGAAGAGATTTTCTTTTGCGAAGGCAAATCTTTTTTCCACATACAGAGGTATCCGCTGGCCAGGTTGAGTGCGATAGCCAACCCCGACAGCGAAATAATCATCATCAGCTGCGGCGATCGTTGGGTCCTGTACCCTGTTTTCTTCAAGGGTGTTTTTTTGGCCAAAAAGCTTGGAGATGCCAATGCCCATCTGGGTGTATTGTTGTATTTTTTGTTGTACCCTTGTAAGGAATACAGACAAGGATTTGAATGGATGGACTATCTTTTGCAGGAGAGTTAGAACATGGGTACTCTGTGTTGAAAGATCCTCGTTGATATCGTATGCGTTCACCAGTCCCCAGTTCACATGGATTTCAGACCAGACTTCCAATCCTGCGTACAGGTCAGATGGTCCATTGTTGATCTGTCGGACTCGCACGAGGTCTTCCAGTGATTTATGCTCGACGTTTGTTTTTGTATTAAGGATGGTTTCCCAGTAGAACCCAAAGGAGACCTTGATATCGTCTTCAGGGTCGTTATCGATGTTGAAGAACACGTCTTCACTATACAGAGGATGGCGAAGGAATTTTTTTTGGAAATCAGTAATCGAGATATCAAGTTGTTTTTCAAAGGAGTCCCCGCCGTATTCTACGTGGATCCACCATTGGAAGATGGTGCTTGAAGGTTTCATCCAGGGTGCGGTAACGGTCTTGTCAAAAACCTGCTGGGTGATATAGGGGCTCTCCTCCATATTTAAATACGAATACACCGACTGCGTCAATTGCTCCATGGTGCTTGAATGTGTGGTCTCTCCAATTGTGAGATGTGAAGATTTCAGCTTTAAATTATTTTCTTGATTTAAATTACTTATTGAAGTAGCAATTCCTGACATGCCTATACATGTCATTATCACAAGAACTACCACTCTTATCTTTTTCATTTTACGTCACCTCTTCCGTAACAATTCCAATACCCTTTTTTCTGCCCTATATATATTAAGAGTGACAATGTATATATAGTTTATGATTTACTTTTTATGTAATTTGCAGTTTTTTCATAAAGATTTATAATAAACGTTCATATTTTTCACCATCTAATAAAGGTAGAATTAAATGAATTGTTATGAAATACCAGAAGGTAGAGATTACCTATAAAAAAAGAGGAGAAGGATTTGTTCTTTTATCTATTTTCGGTAATGTCCTTGATTATACAGCATAATTAATATATGTACAAATTAATACTCGTTTTCATGGCAAGACCACGAAGTGTAATTTC
>JAFGFQ010000030.1 GCA_016930995.1 Thermoplasmatota archaeon
ATTTGGTTTAATATCTCCCTTGTTCCGTACCCGGCTGTTTCTGTTGTGGTCTGTGGGTATATCACCGATGCTGACATTGGCGATCCAATTCCTGATGCGTATGTGTCCCTTTATTGTTCATCTGAATACGGGAGTTTTTATAATACAACCTATACCAATGGAATTGGTTTTTATTCGTTAGGAACCATCCCAGGTAATGTAAGCATTTATTCCCATAGGTTCGGTTACGGTTCATCTTCGTCTTCTACGTATCTTGTCAATGAAAATGATACCCTTTGGGTTAATCTCTCATTGTCTTTCCGTCCAATCGAAGATTCAAAAGTCAAAGGATATGTGACTGATGGTGAGACGCATGCAGCAGTGCGTAATGCGTTTATCCGATACGACTGGAAGGACGATGTCGGTCATTTCTACAGTAAATACACTTTTACCGACCAAAAAGGATTCTACTCGATTACCGCACCAACAGGTTCTGTCCAGTTTTTTTTCACAGGTAATGGATATACGAATCAGCAGACATCATGGTTTTTTATTAATGAATACTCGGACAGCTGGGTGAATGCAACATTAGAACCTGAAATCACCCTGATGTTCGAAAAGCCTCAATCCCATATTTATATCAACAATAATGCACGGTTTCCGTTACTTTCTCGTTTCTTATCACGAATCTCCCCAGGCAGCTTACCATTGATTATCGGACCCTTGGAGATAATTGTGAACATTACGAAGACATCGATCATGGGATGTTCTCGAGTTGACTTTTATATTGATGAGGTCTATCTCTGGACTGATTCGCAAGAACCTTTTACGTATATGTGGAATACGAAAAGTTCTTCTAGACATATCATACAAGCCATCGCCTATGATAATGCAGGACCCTGTAGAATTGAGTCTATAATGGTGCGGAAAATCGTATAAAATATTTTTTGAAAGGTCATTCGAGTGATTCGTTCCGTATAAGAGGTACATAACATGCGGAAATCAGCAAGAATATTTTTAACATCCCCTGTAATTGAATGCAAAGAGATATATACCGCATGTCCATACATGCTGAACTTCAAATAAGAACAACCATGGAGGGTGCAGGAGATGCAGAACAAATTTCAGACGAATCAGAAACATTCAAGGATGAGTTGTGCGGGTTGCGGTAAGACCTTTAAAAGAAACGAAAAGACCGTCAGTTACGATTTCGAGCGATACTACTGTTTTCAATGTGATGATAATCGTTCGACGTAGACTATGACCATCCTGAACATCTGAACGCAGGGTTTCTATCTTCATTATTTTTATTTTACTTGATTGCGAAGGAGAATTTTTCTAGGCATATGCGTTGTGGGTTTTAATGGAACTTCAGGGGATTCGCCAGGAGATCGTCTATGCGAAGACATCTGATGGATGGTACCTTCGGATATTTCACTATATTCCCGAAGGTCTTGCTGTCGTCAGATATCCAGTGATTCTCTGTCATGGTCTTGCGGCTAATAAGAACAGTTGTGATTTCGGTGAACCAGGGACCCTCGAATGGCAAAAGTATAGTCTTGCTGCGTTCCTTTCACAGCAGCACACTGATGCAAGGCCAGTATTTGATGTCTGGGTCCCAGAGCTGAGAGGAGGTGGACCGTCTTTGTTTAACCCTCGAGAGAATCCCAAGCGGTATCGCTGGTGTGTCGATGAGTATATCGATAAGGACGTCCCTGCTATTATCGCCCGTGTGCAACAATGGTACAAAGAGAAAAAGATGGAAATCCCAGCGGTTTTTTGGGTTGGTAAGAGCATGGGTGGGATGATCGCCTACGCCCATGGTGAAACCCCAGATGGAAAAAAAGACCTCAAAGGTGTTGTGACGCTTGGTTCCCCAGTGGTTTTTGGAAAAAGCAGCGTATTTCTTGAATTCATCACAAGGATTACTCCGCGTAATATAGCACTACCCATCCGTATCATGGAACTTGTGGAGAAATCCAGTGAACTGGCACATCATTTCAAGGGCCTGGGAGCGAATCTTGAGAACGTTGAACCTGCTGTATTAGAGCGGTATTTGCAGGTGGGATTATCCGGTGTTCTTTCCTCAAAAGTCCTGTCTCAGTTTTCATTGTTCTTCAAACATATGACTTTCTGCAGGTACCCGCGGTTTCCCTGGTTATATGATGTCTTTGGGCGTATCCCTAGGCTTAAAAGAGTCTTTGCTCCGTATAGTTATACGGAGAATCTGTATCGTTTTTCTGCTCCGCTGCTAATCATCGCTGGTGGCCTTGATAAAATGGCGCCGAAAACCGACATGTTGTATGTGAAGGATCATGTTGGGAGTTCCGATGTGACGTATTTGGAATTCTCAAAGGATGCGGGATACCAAGCGGATTATGGGCATCTTGATCTTACGTTGGGTCGTCATGTCCGCGAGGAGGTCTATCCGAAGATCTATGAGTGGCTTCTCAAACAGAGTAATAAAAGCGACTAAACGGTGATATGTTCTACTACTCGTTTTTCTTCTCTTGGTTTCCTTTTCATAACTCAATTTCTCGATACTATTAAACCAGAGGAGATGTTGTCTGTTTTCATGACGGTATATTCGCATTCTCGCTTGAGCTGTTATGAGCAGTGTCCACAGAAATTTAAGTTTCGCTATATTGATAAGATTGAAACAACGGAAGAAGAAACCGTCGAGGCTTTCCTGGGAAGCCGGGTGCATGAGGCACTTGAGAAACTGTATCGCGATTTGCAGTATCAGAAAGAACCTAGCGTAGATGAGCTGCTTGTATTCCTTCAGAACGAATGGAAAGCGAACTGGACTGATAATATCATCGTTGTGAATAATTCGTATGGTCCCTTAAATTATCTGAAAATGGCGGAGAAATATCTTTCTGATTATTACAGGCGGTACTATCCGTTCAATCAAGACAAAACAGTCGCGTTGGAGGAATTGATTCGCATTCAGCTTGATGATGCTGGTGCGTATAAGCTGCAAGGATACATCGATCGACTGACTGAGACGAAGGATGGATACTATGAGATTCATGATTATAAGACGAATGCTCGCTTGCCGCTTGCTGAATATCTTCGTTCAGATCGGCAGCTTGCTCTGTATATGATCGGGGTGAAACACCGGTATCCTGATGTGAAGGATGTACGATTGGTCTGGCATTTCTTGAAGTTCGACAAGGAGATTGATTCGACCCGTACGGATGAGGAACTGGAGCAGTTGAAGAGAGATACGATTGAGTTGATTAAAGGCATCGAGGATGACGAGCGTTTTGAGGCAAATCCTGGGGGTCTTTGTGATTGGTGCGAGTTTCGCTCCTGTTGCCCCCAGTGGTCCCATCTGTTTATGATAAAGGATAAGACAGAAAATGAGTACCTCGCAGATTCTGGGGTGTCTCTTGTGAATCGGTATGCGGAGGTCAAGAATGCTCAGAAACATGCGAATGTGCAGTGGGATGCGGAGTTGGAAAAACTGGAGGATGCGCTGATACGGTTTGCAGAAAAAGAATCTGTTGAGGTGGTGTTTGGGTCGAAAAACAAGGTACGGATTGCCCAGGGCGAAAAATATTCGTATCCAAGCAAGAGCAGCAAGGAGCGCGAGGCGTTAGAAGCGGTGTTGCAGAAGTATGGGAAACTTCACCAGGTCAGTTCCCTTGATACGACAGCACTTGGGAAGGTCTTACAAGAGAAGCAATGGGGTGCTGAGGTGCTTGAAGAAGTGCAGAAGTATGTTAATGTCGAGCGGAAGAAACGGTTGTATTTAAGCAAGCGTTCAGAAAAGTAAGGTCACCAACGATTGTTTTTTTTAAAAAAAAGGATATGGGTTTTCTTCTGGAGAGGATTCCTGTCATGATTTCGTTATGCTTGTTTCGTAATCGTAGACTACACCAGCTAGTTGGGTCGGGTTATGTAGGTCTTCTTTCTGCACCAGTTGTTCCATCGAATCGATGGATGTGAGGAGATTAATAAATAAAAGAGATGTTGATTACATTATTGTGCTATGAAGGTGACCTGTCCGCAATGTAAAAGGAGAATTCATATTGGTCAGAGACGAAAAAATGTCTGTGCATGCGGTAGGCTGCTTAATTATCGTTATTTCCTCCATAAGAAAATCGCCTATGATGTCTATCTAGTTGATGCGAATGTGTTGATTTATGCATTTGACCACAGGAGCGCTCGTCAGAAGTATAGTGAGGCGATCCTGATGAAGCATCCCGCTTCGTGGTGTACTGGGACAACACGGCAAATACTTGATGAGGTTGGTTCAGTTGTTGAAAAGCAACTCTCTGAGGATTTTTTGATCTATCATGTCGGAAAAATCCTAGCAGATCTGGCTGAGATTAAAACAAATTTCCTTAAGCAGCCATCCGTGGCTGATTTATCGTTGGTGCAGGCTGCCTATGAGCATCCAGAGGTTCGAGGCATCATCACCTATGATAAGGATTTTACTCGTATTGCGACGGCAGGGTTGGTGGAGAGAAAAGCATCGGTGAAGTTTTGGTTAGGTGATGCAAAAGAGTTCGTAGAGAAGCATCGTATAAAGATACGTGATGAAGAGGAGTAGAGGATATCCTTTGAAGGAGGCTCTTCATGGTGATAGAATTTCTGATGACCGTCTTTTTTTTTAGAATGATTCAATGTCACCTCTGATTTGGAATAAGAGTTAGGAGTTTCTGAAACAGGAGCTGAAGGAGGGGGAATCGTTCCAACAATCGTTGAAGAAATGAGGTTAGAATCCCTTGGAAGACCGGGATGTTGATATTGTGAGTTGTCCATTCTGATTCAGCACCATTGACATCTTTTGCTTTTGCTTTTATGGGGAAGATTTTTTTCGTACTCCATGTATGATTCAGACTCTGTTGTTGTCCTGATGAGTACGGACCTAGCCATCCACTGTTTGTCCCATCGCCCCAGTCGACGTAGAGAGAATAGTCTTCATGTTCCTTATCGGTGGTGTTGAAGATGAACGTATATGCAGTCCCTGGTGTCCCCCGTGTTGGTCCTGTTATTGTCGGTTTTGCTGGTGCGTAATTACCAGTATACCGCGGCAGGTAGATACATGAGGGGTGTGCTGTATCAAAATATACTGTGTTTTGTGCAGTGGCAGTACCGGTGTTTTGATAGATTCCATCTATCGTGTTTGGGTTTGTAAGATATCTTGGGTAATTGGATGATGACACGGCAACGCGTATCCTATGACCGGTGTCCCAGATATAAGAGGTGCTCCAGAGATCAACGTCGACTTCGTAAATCTCACCTGGTGTCATAAATTCCCAGTGGTCGCATCCGTTTCTGTTTCTCATTCGAAGTATCCCATCGCAGATGAGCATGGAGCGTCCGTCTGGGTAGACATCGGTGAGTTTGACGGTGAAGTCTGTATCAGGGCAGCTGGATGAGACATAGAGGTTCGCCCGTATGCGTCCTGTGGCCTCGTATGGTTCTGTTAAAACATCGCTGGTGAAAAG
>JAFGFQ010000144.1 GCA_016930995.1 Thermoplasmatota archaeon
CCAAGTTCCGTTCAAACCAGATGGTAACAGACCAGTCTACTGCAGGGACTGTTATCAGAAACATCGGCCGAAGAGATTCTAAGTAGAACAACATCTTGGTTCGTTTGAACGTGGTTTTTTCTTTTTCTTTTCGGGAGAAGGAAAAACTACTTTTTATTCTTTTTTTGTATGAGGTTTTTATAAAACATGTACAGGTCTTTGTCTTGGTGCGTCCAGTTCATAGGCTGACGTGCTTGTAGATCCCCATTTGAGGGAAACGACCATTGTGACCTTGTTTGTGTCATTCCGGTTTCTGTCCCGTAATAGATAATGGCCGGCTGTGGTAGTGAGAATTGCTTTACAGCCGCGTTTTTCAGTTTTTGTTTGTCATTTCCACAGGTGAAGAGAAACCGGTCCATGTCATGGTTATCAAGGAAGGTTGGTAGAAGATAGGTGCTCGGAAAACGATCATAGTGCTTTTCTAAAATCGTATCAAGTGTGTTTCTAGTGATCTTTTGGTCTGTCATATATCGTTTCAGAAGCTCTTGGACCTTGAAATCCAGGACGCCATCAAGCTCCCCGACGTATTCCTGGAACAGCGTCTCTGATGCTGCCCCCGAAAGCCATTTGAGGAATTTCTTCCGTACTTGAATGGTACGCAGTTCCTTTCGTTTGATCCCCATCATCCAAGCCTCGCCGATAAGGAGTGCACGGGGGTATCGGTCTTTGATTTCCTGGCGGAAGTATCTCCAGAACCGATGTGATGGGCCAATGACATGGTCAAGACGGAATCCATCTAGCCCCAGACTTAGCCAGTAGTTGGCTGCGTTCACAATATGGTTGCGTGTTTCTGGATTGTCAAGATTGAGTTTTGGTATTTCTTGTACACTCAGAAAACTGAGGTAGTGGTTTGGCCAACGTGTGAAATAGAACCAGTCCCTGTATTTGCTGTCTGCATTGTTTTGCGCTTGCTTGAAAAAAGGGTGATGCATGGAACAATGATTTGGCACAAAATCCGCGATGATACGCAGACCGCATGTATGAGACTCTTGTATCAGTTCCTTGATGTCGTCAAGGGTCCCAAACCGTGAGTCAACCTGGTAAAAATCCGTGATATGATATCCATGATAAACGGAGGTCTGATAAAACGGGGAAATCCACAGGGCAGTCACACCAAGGTCTGTCATATACGGAAGTTTTTCGATAATCCCCCGGATAGTTCCCCCGAGAAATACCGGTGTGTCCCAGTTTTTCATCGAGGGAAATCCTGCGAACCGATCAATGAATATCTGGTAGATGACGCTGTTTTCAATCCAGTTGATATTGCTCATCAAGAGCAGATGGTTTTCCTTCTTTTTAGTATTGTGATTCAGACGGATCCTGTGAAACGGTCTTGTTTAAATTCCCTGAAACGTTTTCCTGTCGCAGGTATCTCTATGATAAAGAACGTTATCCTTTCGCATGTCGCAGTTGAATGCAGCAGTCAGCATCATGCAGACCTGTTTTTCTCCGGGGTCCTTGGTCTTCAGAAGGTGAAAAGCACGCTGTTATCAAAAGAATTATCCGAAGCGATTTTTCATATCAACCATGAGGTGCGTTTCGATCTTTATGTTCAAGGGCACACCCGCTTTGAGGTTTTTATCAACGAGGGGCATCATGAGACATCCTATGATCATATCTGCATCGAAGTGGATGATACGGATGGTTTTATCTTTCGGTGTAAAGAACAGGGACTCGAACCCTTCTTTATCGAAAAAGAGGGAAAAAAATTACTGTTTGTTCGTGATTTTTCCGCAAATCTCTATGAGATAAAATAGGTATCTTTTTCTTATTTTTCTCTAAAATCTATGGAAAACCCCTGTCAGTGTTCTTCTGAGAACAGTATTCTTTTTATAGGGGGACATGGATTTAAATTACGATAAAAGGGGAAACATCAGTGGAGAAAAAAGCTCTTCTTACGAAAACTGTGGCGTGCGGCATCATTCTTTTGTTTATTGGTGTAACGGTGGCACCAAGCATCAACCACAGTGTTGCCATAGCGTCTCAGGACCATACTGTTGTAAACGTCACTGCTCAAGCCTGCGGTATCAAAGGATTCCATGATACCACCGTGGAACTCACCACAGAACAATATCAGAATCTAAAGCAGTATCTGATGGAGTTCAAAGCCCGGTGGAACCAGACAGCAACCCGGGAAGAAGCGATCCCCTTGTTCAAGGAGGCTGTGGTAAAGCTGGACACGTATGGACTGTTGCCACAGGGAATGAGTGTTGAACAAGCATTAAATCTTCTGCTGGGTACTTCTCATTATGAAAAAGTACTATCATGGACCAACAAATTACCTGTTTCCTATCCTATGAACTCGAATGAAAACATCAGTAGATTCTGTTTGATCGCTGGGCATTCATCAAATACCTATTTTATCCCGTTTTCGTCCGTAGCCGATTATCTTATCTTTGTTTTCATGGTACTCTCCAGTCAGTCGTATGCTGCTTATAATTCTCAGCTGCTTAGTTTGTTTTTTTTCGGTCTGTCCATTCTTTTTTGTGGTATCTATATTCTTGCTTTATATGCTGGAAATATTATCCCTTTTTCGTTCTTAGATTGCATTTGTTTTGGGTATAAGGATACGAAGAATGGATACGATTTTGTGCCTGCTCAAGGATGGGTTAAGACGATTGGCATCCATGGTGTGAAGGCTTGGAATCAATCGTTTTGGGGCACGTTAGAAAACCCTCTTATTGACCGGTCAAACATCGGTGTGATCGGGTTTAGCGGCATAAAGCTCGTAATAGGGGGAAAACTCTTCGTTGATAGTGATTTTATGTATCTTGGGTCTGCTCTCTGGGTGAACATAGACGGAGAATAAAAAATTTTTTGGACCAGTAGAGAAGATGTCTACGGAGAGTAAATCAAGTGATTCTTGCTATTAAAAAAAAACCAATCTGGGAATCGTGCTCTTTCCACCGTATCGAATAAAATTTATATAGGTGAATATTATAAAGTACGTGATAATATAAGGAGGTTTTGAAAAAAATGAGACGACCAATAGGTGTTGTAAGCTGGTGTGTTCTACTTTTATTGTTGTTCGGAGTCTGTTTACAACCTGCGACCAGCCAGAGTCATACGGAATCTTTTTCACGGGCCAATATAGGAGAAGACGAGCCACCTGTCATTCAAATCGTCAACCCTACCGAAGGATATTTTCATTTCTCCGGTATAAAACTGTTCCCAACCATCCTGAACCTTGTGGGGGACACCATGGGATTTGGTGGATTCCGGCTTCGTCCGGTCCAAGTCAACGTCACTGACGATATCGATGCACCAGAAGATATTCAGGTATACATGTATGTCTATGAGGACGAGCAGGGGAACATGACGTGGAATAGTGCTAATGGGCTTTTCGAGCGGAAATGGATCGGTCCGGACCTTGGAACATTTACCATGAATATCTCTGCTGAGGACAGCATTGGGAACATCGCGTATCAAGAAATGACCGTCTGGTACTTCTGCTTTATCCCAGAATAAGAGTTCCCGTTATACTTTGTATTCGATGCTTGGTTTGCTATCAACCAAGATTCTTTTTTTTTTTTTTTTAGAA
>JAFGFQ010000031.1 GCA_016930995.1 Thermoplasmatota archaeon
GATTAACGATCAGGAATTCACCAGTGATGTCTGGCCAAATTCGAAATACGTAAAAAACCCGAACTGGGCTGCTTCTATTGACGTCCCGAAAGAGGATGAGTTTGTCAACATCACCATTGCGTTATGGGATAAAAATACCCCGAAAGACCGCCTCTGTGATATCAGCCCGGACCTTGGAGATCTCACCAACGTACGCACTGCGGAGCTCACCTATAGCATCGCCGCTGGTATCTGGTGGGGTGATGATGAGCTCGGAGACCCAAGCGGATATGGTCGGTTAAACGGATGTGATGATAATAGCATCTATCAGCAGGATAGGGACTGCGAACTGTGGTTTGACATCTCACAAAATGACTTTGATGGAGACGGTTTCCCGTACTGGCTTGAAACAGAAATATACCACACCAGTCCCCTGGTCGATAACACTGGTGAGGATGCTGATAGCGATGGCATCCCCATCGAATGGGAATATACGTTTGGGCTAGCCTATTATCAATGGGGTCATGAAGAAGGATATTATCTCATCTATGACCCGTTCACTTGGGAAAACCATACTAGCTTAGACGACGATGAAGATGGGCTGACCGACTTTGAGGAATACCAAACATGGCAATGGGGTTCTGATCCGTTCAGACAAGATCTTTTCGTTGAATTCGACCAGATGGAACCGCAACCAGGTGTCAAAGAGGCGACCATTCCTCTGGAGACCTACGAATTATTACAGGATTCACATGCAAAATACAATATCGTCTATCATGCTGATGACGGCCGCTTTGGTGGAGGAGAATTCATCCCCTACAAAGCAAATCTCCAGGAGCAGGATTTCGAGACGAACTACTGGGTCTACTTTATGCATCAAGACGCAAACAACTGGCGGCGTGGTGTGTTCCACTGGGGGTTCCTTGGATACAACGTCACTGAGACGACTCCTTTTACCTTTGGTTCAAGGATTGGGAATCTCCGTGCCATTGATTGTTTCTATCTACCTGCAGTGTTACTCAACTCACAGGTGAAATGGGTACCCCTGTTCTCAAGTCTCGTCAGAGGGACATTTAACAATGAAGAACAAAAAGCGATAGTGTATGCCGGAGTGATTATGCATGAGACCGGGCATTCCCTGGGGCTTTACAACTTCCCGGGAATAGATTGCCATGACGGCGTATGGCCTTGGCAGATCAATTTCTGGCGCTACGGACCCTATAAAAGTGTCATGAACTACCGATACATCTACAGCGACCTTATTGATTATTCCGATGGCTCCCGTGGGAAAAACGATCATGATGACTGGGCAACCATTGACCTGACCCGTTTCAATCCTCGACCGTACTGGTAAACGCTCTCTTCAATACACCTACGGGCAGAATGATATGCTCTGTTCTTTAGGAGATATACTTTACTGGTAACTTCTGGACAAAAAATTTGTATTTTCCACGGGCGGTCCTTGGAATAGCATCCGTATAGGCGATGGATACTGAAAATTCATCACCCAACCGTGTACGAAGGTGAGTGTTAATCGAGCGCACATCATCATCGGAGAACCCTGGTTTTTTTACGATATACAGCACAAGCTCTCCTTCCGTGTCCTGGTACAACTGGTATTCCATCATGTTTGCTGAGGACCTCGAGATGAGTTGGAGCACTCCCATCAGAGGGACCAGTCGGTTGGTTCGTGAGACCATGAAATCCTGAACGCGGCCTTCGACTGACGGAAAAAGCATGGAATGCCGGCCGCACTCGCACTCATGGGAGGTATACGTTGCAATATCACCGGTCTTATATCTGATGAAGGGGAAGATCCCTGTGTGAAATCCCGTAGCGACGATCTCCCCGGATTCACCTTCTTTTGTGACTGGTTGGCCGTCTCTGTCAAGCAACTCGGCAAACCCATAGTCTGGGAAAAGGTGATAGGCGTTGCTGGTTTCACAGGTTCCCGCAAAAACGCATTGTTCTCGCTGGCCGTACTGGCTATGGACCCTGCACCGGTAGTATGACTCAAGAAATTCCCGTTGCCAGTCATAGATGGTCTCCCCGAAACAAAAAATCGCCTTTAATCCTTTCAAATCCATCGAATGCTGCTTCATAT
This sequence comes from Thermoplasmatota archaeon, assembly GCA_016930995.1. The sequence continues at coordinate 2,084 of JAFGFQ010000031.1, forward strand.
ACCCCGCTAGCATCGTAATAGCGGAGGGATATCCGATGAAGTAGGCTGGTCGGAGTCGTCTGATTTTTTCGACGTACCTTGGGAGGTTTTCTTCAGTCATCTGATATGAGGACAGTACCAGGGTTCGTGAGAACGCTCGGTACTCCCAGGGTTTCTCCCGGCCAATGAGCTGTACTGATGTGTCAAGAGCATGACAGTTCGCACGCTCCAGCAGAATGGTAAGGTAGGCAAGGTGCTTTGCGAACCACGCGCCTTTCTCGATATAGAATCGAAGGGACAGCCCGGTGGATCCGCCTGTGTTGGTCTGCTCAAACGCACTCGGTGGGTAATTGGTCGCTTTCAACTCCTCCTCATGTGCTTGTACGGTTTCTTTGCTCAGTAGTGGGATGCGTTGGAAGTCCTGAAGCGATGTGATATCACCTGGTGTCAGCTGGGATGCGGTAAGGAGTTTTTTGTAGTAGGGGACATGATGATACGCGTGGTGAAGCAGTCGGGTGAGTTGCTGCCATTGGTATCGTGCTATCTCCTCCGTTGACCATTGTTCTGAGCGTTTCACGCTATCATAGGTTTTTTGAAAGGAGGAATGATAGAAAAGAGTGGTGAGTACCGTTCCTCGGCCGGTGTCTTCGTTGAAGAGGTATTCCCAGAGTTTGTGCATAGGTCCTCTGCGTCTTTATTGGTGCAGAGTTCATTACTGCTACATAAGAGTTTCTGTAAAATTGGTTGTACTAGAAAGCTACCCCCTGGTTTTCTCCTAACGGTAATGGATAAGGGATGTTACAGAATATTTATATACTTATATATTCACGATGTACTATAATAATCATTTATAAATGAGGATGAGTGCAACGGATGCACGTCGAATTGTCCTGAGGAGTCGTATGAAAAAAATCTTGGTAATTTCTCTGGTAACAATCATGATACTTACCGGCGGTGGATTTGTCACATCATCGAGTGATTCTTCCCAAGAACATACAATGATGACAGAGCATCAGACCCAATCGTCACAGTTTTTTTCAACTCCAACGATTAATGAAAAAGGAGACGGTCTGAAGATAGAGGTGAACGGGTCTACCTCCGAGTTGTTCGAACCCAACAAACCCGTATTACCCCTTTTCATACGGGTGTATCAGGTTCCTTGTGGCTCACAGAACATCCGCATTACATGCAGCCCGCAGAATATCACGACGATGACTTTAGCAAAGAAAATCCTCTCTGCTCGGATCACCCCGCTCTCGAAGATAGGACAAAATAGCATATCTGTGGAAGATAGCTCCGTCTACAACAGTACTATGTTCTATCCCTCTGCTTGGTATAAGTATGATATCGGTGCTGGTCATGACCGGAAGGGAAACGAGGTTATCTTCATCAAGATTATCTGTTATCCGGTCCGATATTCCCCTGAAAACAACCAGATTCAATATACGGATTCGTTTGATGTCTCAATTCGCTATGATGCGCCAGGTACCGCAGCACTCGCCAATGAGACCTATGACATGGTCATTATCGCTCCGCGTTGCTTTTCCTCACGGCTCCAGCCGCTCATTGATTTTAAGAATGCAAAGGGACTGAAGACGATCTTTAAAGCTGTAGAAGACATCCTTGTGCAATACACGGGAACTGACCCCCCTGAACAGGTGAAATATTTCATCAAAGAGGCATACGACACGTGGGGGATACGCTACGTTCTTCTCGTCGGTGGTCTGAAATCACATCTCTTTGCACACGACAAGGACACTATCTCTGCTGGGTGGAAGGCGTGGTGGGTCCCGGTCCGATACGTCAGCATCCCACAGGAGACAGATGAAGGATGCCTCTCTGATTTGTATTATGGATGCTTGTATAATGCAAGTGGTGTGTTTGACAGCTGGGATTCCAATCAGGATGGCATCTACGCCGCCTGGGGCGCATCCGGTGTGCCACGAGACACCTTTGACTTGTACCCTGAGGTCTCCGTTGGACGGCTACCAGTCACAAACAAAAGAGAAGTAGATCGCGTCGTACAGAAAATCATCACCTACGAAAGCAGCGGCCCTGATGAAAAACCCTGGTACAACACCTTCATCGGTATTGGTGGAAAGACATTTGATTACTACGAAGGGAAACCCGACGGTGAGTACCTCTGCGACCTTGCCTATAACTATACAAAACAAGCGATCCCTGATATGAATCTTCTCCAGGTCTATTCATCGAACAAGAACACGAGCGGGTTTGTTCCCAAGGCAAAGGATATTGTAAAAGCGTTCTCCAAGGGTGCTGGATTTATTGCTTTCCAAGGGCATGGGAACCCACTGGTCTGGGATACGATCTGGTTTGATGGTTCGTATCCTGATGATTGGTGCGGGGGAATCACTTTGTATCATTTTCTTAGCTTATTGAACAGAGAAAAGCTCCCCGTTGTCGTAGTCGGCGGGTGTCATAACGGTTTGTATAATGTGTCTCTTCTTCAGACCTTGCGTGATAGAAAAGGCTCCCAGTATTTCTGCTATGGGCTACCTCTGCCGGTGTGTTTCAGCTGGGGTTTAGTTCTGAAATACCCCGGAGGAGCGATCGCATCGACCGGTTGTACCGGATTTGGGATGGGCTACATGGGGAACCCAGTGAGTCTGAGTGCTGAGCTTGAATCGAACTTCTTCTATCAGATAGGCAATGGTTCTGCACACCTTGGGCAGGTGCACAGTGGCGCGATTCAGAAGTTCCTGTTTGAGGAGGAGATTCATCAGGTTGAAGCGTTCGTCATCACCAACTGGGCATTGTTTGGTGACCCGAGTCTGCGGCTTGGTGGGTATCCTTAAATATCTTCTGCTATAGAAATATATAAGAATATTATGTTTTCATTTTTTGTTTAGTTTCCTCTTATTTCTGATGAAAATTTATTGGTTATTTATATAGAAACCATGATAGAAAAGTATATATATAAGTTATATCATTGCGCTTAAAAGCATATCGAAAGGTTTAAAAAATTTACGGGGGCGCAGGTAAATGGTTCAAATGCAATCTAAAAAGAAAAAAGAAAAAAGACAGAGCATTGAAGAAATCATACAATGCCCTGAATGTAACAGTACACATTTAAGCAAAGACTACGCACGCGCAGAACTCGTCTGCGCTGATTGCGGTCTTGTTATCGATCAGGATTTCATCGACCATGGTCCAGAATGGAGAGCATTCGATAGCGACCAACGAGAAAAACGAGCACGGGTCGGAGCTCCCATGACCTATACCATCCACGACAAAGGTCTCAGTACGATGATCGGCTGGAAAAACAGAGACTCCTACGGAAAATCCATTCCCACCCGAAACAGAGCACAACTCTACCGACTCCGAAAATGGCAGCGACGGATACGAATCAGCGATGCGACCGAGCGGAACCTGGCTTTTGCTTTATCAGAGCTTGATCGCATGGCATCAGGCATGGGCTTGCCACGGACCGTACGAGAGACCGCTGCGATGGTCTACCGAAAAGCTGTCCTGAAAAACTTGATACGTGGGAGAAGCATCGAAGGAGTCTCCGCATCAGCCCTCTACGCAGCTTGTCGGCAATGTAACGTGCCTCGGACTCTTGATGAGATTGCAGCCTCCTCCCGAGTATCTCGTAAGGAAATCGGACGAACCTATCGGTTCATCGCCCGGGAACTCGGCTTAAAACTGATGCCGACCTCACCACAGGATTATATCTCTCGGTTCTGCAGTGAACTCAAACTAAGTGGTGATGTACAGGCAAAGGCAATCGAGATCCTCAAAGACGCTGCCGATAAGGAGCTTACCAGTGGTCGTGGTCCGACCGGTGTTGCTGCCGCATCAATTTACATTTCATCGATCCTCTGCGGTGAACGACGCACCCAACGTGAGGTCGCAGACGTCGCAGGTGTCACTGAGGTCACCATTCGAAACCGTTATAAGGAACTTGCAGAACGACTCGACATCGATATCATCCTGTAACCCCCTATGACTCGTTGGTACACCGAAAAAAAGAAAGAACGTTTTTACAAAGAGGCAAAACGAGTCGGATATCGTGCACGCTCCGCTTTTAAACTTAAACAGATTCAAGGACGTTTCCATTGTATCCCAAAGGATAGCCTCGTCGTTGATCTCGGCGCTGCGCCTGGGGGATGGAGCCAGGTGGCAAAGGAACTTGTTGGCCCCCAAGGGATTGTCATTGGAGCAGACCTCTCATCGATACAACCCTTGGAGGATGTTGTGTTCATCCAGGGGGATATCACCAAGGTCGAGACGGTACAAAAAATCAAGGAAAAGATGAACGGGAAGAACGCAGACATTGTGTTATCTGATATGTCCCCGGATATCTCTGGAAACTATAGTGTCGATCAAGCACGAAGTGTATGGCTCTGTGAGAATGCCTTTAATGTTGTGCAGGAAATCTTACGACCTGGTGGTCATTTCATCTGTAAAATCTTTGAAGGAGAGGATATGAAATCATTCGTCGATAAAATAAAACGTCAGTTCATGGTTGTGAAGATTTTCTCTCCTGAAGCTTCGCGTAAAAGCAGTTCTGAGGTCTATATCGTAGCAAAATCGTTTAAAAAACTTTATAAGGAAAGCAGTATATCCTCAGGATAAACTGATAAAAGGGTATATTATATAGGAGCCGATATCAGTTAAGTTTTACACAATGGTAGAAACAATGGCTGACCAATCACTCGCTTTGGAAATCTTCCTTAAACACACTCACGAAGATATTGAGAAAAAGATACAAGAACTCATCACCGACCCGCATATCATTTCTATCCTGAAGGAAGGCAAACGACTCCGACCCTTGCTTGGCGCGATTTCCTTTAAGGTCTGCACGGGAGGGAGCGAATCGCCTCGGCTCTATCAGCAGTTTTTAGAAGGAACCGTTGCTATTGAACTGGCTCATGGTGCCTCTCTAGTTCATGATGACATCATTGATGGGGATTTGACTAGGCGTGGAGAACCTGCGTTTTACATTAAGACCGGAGTCGATAACGCGATCCTTATTGGCCATAAGATGTTGGTAAAAGGGTTTACCCTTGCGTTATCCCATGGGGAGCGGATTGCGAAGCTCTATGTGGATGCATGGGGCGGTACCCTTGATGGTCAGCTGAATGAAATCAATTTTAATAGTAAGGACCTCCAGGATACGAATATCACCGCTGATTCCAAGTTCTTCCAGGTGTACAGCCGGATTATTGATTTGAAGACCGCTACCTTGTTTTCTGCCGCATGCAAGGCTGCCGCCTACTGGGCGAACGCCTCAGAGGAGGTTGCTAGTCTGCTTGCAGAATACGGAAGGGAGGTCGGGTTTGCCTATCAGTTGGCTGATGATCTGGTCGACCTTGAGAAAGGTGAGATGATCGACAGTGTGGTTATCCCGTTGTTGACGCGACTTGAGAAACGCACTGCCAAGAACGGGAATGTCAAACCCAAGTCGATCCGGAAGAAGATCGAGAAAAAATCACCGGAGATAAAGAAATTATATCTTGAGGAGATCTCAAAGCACGTCAATAGAGCCCAGCAAATCTGTAAGTCTCCGATTCTTCCTGATAACCCGTATAAGGTGTTTTTACTGGATGCACCGTTCTACAGCATCAATAAGATGTTAAAGGAAATCTTCATCACTATATGATTCTCTGTTAGTCGGTTACGAGGATAGCTGCATGGTCTTTTTCAAAAGGTGCGAGGTCTACTGTTTTTTTTATGGTGAATTTCTGTTTGTGTAGGGCAGTACACACAAGTTCGTAGGCTTGTTTTGGTTTGAGGGCGACATCGATGCTTCGTGCTTTGACCATGATAAGCCCAGTCCCGTTTGGTTTGAGATAGCATCGGAGGTTGCGGGTGAAGATGTCCGCCTGGTTCCGCTGGGAGATGTCCTGGTACACCAGATCGACTCGGGGGACCATGGTTTCGTATCGTTCCGGGTGGTTTGCATCCGCAAGGATAGGGATGATGTTGTGTCGTTTTTCACAGACCTGTAGCAGGCTTAAGGTCGCAAGTGGTGAGGATTCAACTGCGTAGAGCGTCCCGTTGGTGATGATATCGGAAAGATGGCTCACCGTTGTCCCTGTTGCTGCGCCCAGATACAGGATTTGCGCATCAGGGGCAACGTTTAGCGAGAGTCCTTTGAGAAAGGCTGCGGCTAGTTTGCTTCTGAACGGGTTCCAGGAACGGTATTCGATTCCGTCTTCTGTGATAAGCTGTTCGTTGTAGACTTTTATGCCTTTGCAGGGGTCTGGGTTTTGGGTGAAGAGTTTATCGTTTTTTTTGTAGACGCCTTGGTGTTCTGTCGGTTGCATGGTCTTCCGTTATAAGCTGTGGTTGATAAATAGTTTTGTCGAGGTGGAAAGAAAGGTTTTCTCATGGAATTTTTATTCTACATGATCATATCGATGGGAGACAAGGAGGATAATGTATGGTGAAAGGAGTTTGCTTTTTGTGGAATCATCCTTGGATGTCAAAAGGTTCTTGTGCGGGATGCCAGTCAACATACGCCCAAGGAATCAGAATTGGAATCATTCCTATAATGACAAAGAGTTCAAAGATTATTTTACGACCCCAAATAATCTTAGGTCCGACACCGAGATAATCAGTCCAATAATTCTTTTCAAGGTTAATATGACCAGTGAGAGCAGAGCAACAGAGACTCATATTTGAGTTTATGATGTTATTTTCTTGAATCGTATGATGTATTGACTCGAGGAATTCTCCTTCTATAGTGATACCTGCTCCAAGCGTACCGTTAATCGTATTTCGAGTAATGACGACATCTGAGTTGTCATTTTTCAGAAAAATACCAAATCTTCCTCCGAGGAAATTATTGTAAGACACGGTGATATTTCTTGTTTCAAGAATCTCTAAACCATAATCACTTGGTGCAACAACCGTGTTTCCCATAATTGTGTTATTATATACATTATACATATTCAGGCTTCCTGTTATGGTAATAGCTCGGGGTGACTCTTCAATGAAGTTGTCAGCAACAAGCGTGTTATTGCATCCAAGAAAAATAGAATAACAGCAATTCGAAAACGTATTGTTGCTCACTGTAGAGAATCCAGCTTTACTATTAAGAAGTACTCCGTGGCTCATGCCATTCTCATTCAGGCCTGGGAACTCACAATCGATTACTGCACAGTGATCAGATGAGATTACAATATCACTACTGCCATATGTATCATTTGTTTGAACCGTGAGATTCCGAAGGACTACATGTGATGCTTCTAAGAAGAAGATAACAGTCCAATAGTTCTGACTATTTGAATAGATAAATGGCAGACCTGTATCGTTCCCAGACCCTAATTCTTGCGCTACCCCTTCTAATGTGAGATTGTTCACCGTTATTGAAATATTCCATTCTTGGTACCTTCCACTGTACACACGTATCGTGTCCCCTGAACTCGCATCGAGTAATGCTTCTGATATCATCGTATATTGTGCGTCGCCTGGTTCATCATCAACCGTGATAATATTTTTCCTTTTCGTCTGTTCTGTTGTTCCCAATGGTATAGTAGAGATTCCAACGAACAAGAAAACGATTCCAATCGTTAACCATTTTCGTCTCATCGCTCATCCTGCAATAACGTAGGGTTCTTGTGCCGGATGCCAATCGAAGGTCATCCAGGGGAAGGGGTGGATGGGTTCGAAGAAGGCACTAAAGCAAAAAAGACCCCATCGTCCGAAAATCGGCTTGGGCGCTGCCAACGCTTTCTCCCAGTAGTTATTGTCAAAGTGCGGAATCTTCGTCTGAATGCTTGAGAGCGGGAACAGTGCCCATCGATACAGAATGGTGTCGGTATTCCCTTCAAAGGTGTTGTTCTCTACTGAGGTAAACGAGTTAAACTTCAACATGAGTGCAAGTGTGTTCTGTTGGATTTTGTTTCCTGTAATGGTTGCGTTGATTGCGTAGTCGACTTCGATGCCGTATCGTGAGGAGGTGATGATATTTTCGTTGATGGTGATGTTTCTAGGGGTCGGTCCCTCCATGATATCCTCTGCGATGTAAATTCCGACGGAGGTGGCATTATCAATGGTATTACCAGTGAGGGTATAATCTGTTGAACCAAGCAGGTGGATTCCTTGGGAGATATTCTTTATAACATTATCCTGGATTGTCAGATACTTATTTGTCCAGGTGTGAAGCTCGTTCATTGAATCGCTAATGCCATGGCGAGTATTGGTGATGGTGTTCTGGATGATGCTGATGTTCTGTGAGTTACGCAGCCTTATGCCGTATCCTGATGTATGAAATATATTTCCCGTCACTGTGCAGTTCGCAGTGTTGTTTATCAGGATGCAGGGGCGATACAGGGAGCAGTTGAATACAGAAAAACCGGTGATCACGGAGCCTGCTGCTGTGCATTTTACGATTTCAGTGGAGGTATTTTTGCCATCGATACGTGTCGTCAGCGGGTCTGAGCCATGCAGGGTGATGCTGTGCTGGATTTCGATGTGTTCTGGGTATGTTCCCGGGTAGACAAACACGGTGTCGCCGTTGCTTGCGTTATCAATGGCATCCTGAATCTTACTGTAGTTCCCTGGTCCACTCCCGCCGACATACAACCAATTTCCTCTCACCCCGGATTTTTTTTTTTCAATATTCTGTGCAGCTGTTGGAAGGAGGCAGGCTCCAAGAAAGAGGAGAATGATTCCTATCACAATGTATTCTCTTTTCATGGTATGCCTCAAATGTCATATGGCTCTTGTGCAGGGTGCCAATCGATAAAGAACATGAGCACCCCCGGAGATTTATAGGGAAGGAGTCGTGGTCCATCCCAATAATTCTGATTCCACACGTTCCTGCGAATAGGGAAAGGTATCTCTCCTTTCAATCTATAAATCATAAGGAAGAGTATCCCTTGTGCAGCTGATGCACTCTTGTTGTTGTCGATAAAGTTATTCTGAAGGATTCTATCAGCGCTCGTCCACATCGTGTATACACCCTTGTCATTTTTCGTAATATTATTTCGATATATCACGGTCTTGTAGGATCCTGCGAGAAGCACACCATTGGTATTCTGAGAGATACGGTTATGGGAGATATTGTTGTTCATTGCTAATAAAACGATGATTCCTATATCGTTGTAGGAAATAACGTTTCCTCTGATGATGTTGTTCTGGCCTGAGATCCATATCCCTGCTGTATTGTGGATGATGAGATTATTTGTAATGGTGTGAAACCCGCTCATTTCTGGGGCTGGACTTGGGTCTGTTGAACCCAGGAGAATACCATATGCACGATTATAAGAAAGGATAGTATCTGTAATAGTCGTATGATTCGACAAGATATAGAGTGCTGAGAGGTTACAACCCTGGATGGTAAATCCACGTACCGTGACATTATCTGCGTTAATCCACACGCCAAAGTAGTCAGTCATGTTCTCACCAGA
>JAFGFQ010000032.1 GCA_016930995.1 Thermoplasmatota archaeon
GCCAGTGCAGCAACCTCTGAATGTGGTTGGTTTCCTACAGAGATATTAAAATGTGCAATCTCATAATAATATGGTGGAACCTTTTCAGCTCCAACGATAATCAATAAATCCTTGGAAACGTCAAGAAGTTGGATTGCCTTTTCAAGCTCCTCGCCGTACATTGTAAGATGAACAATTAACCCTTTCCAGGATTTGATGATTTTCCTGGGTTCAACACCGGTCTGCACTTGGAAATTTCCACCGAATCGTTTGCAGACTGCTTCGAGATTTTTTTTTATTTTTTCATCCTTTGTGGTAATAAATATAGCATCTGCACCAAATGCTCTTGCGACTAACGCGACATGTGTGGTTACTCGTTTATCACGGTCAATTCGATGACCGATTCTTAGCACCGCTATCACAATACTCAGACCTTTTTTACGCAAAGTAAAAGAAAAAGTGTCATAAAAACACTCCGATATTTGTTATGCTCTTTAGATTTTCCTTTTTTTCTTTAGTAAAATTAAATCAACTTTTTTATCGGTAGTTTCTCGGTTTGGATCTTTTATTCCTCTCGTTTCAGGATGTTTTTGTCTCATATGGTCAACATTGTGTTCAATGGTTTCGGCATTTTCCCAACTTGTTCGTTTAAATGTCTTTCTCTCTAAAAAGGTTGTTTTTTGTTCTTTTTTAACAGTATCTTTCGAATAGAGTGTCTCATTGTACTCTTTAATAGGTTTCTCTTTAGCCACGTTGGTTGTTTCTGGTTTGGTTTGTTTTTCCTTTTCTTTCTTTTTTTCCTCTTTTTGACTTAAACCTTCGGGATATGGGTGTTCTTCTGTTTTGGACCTGTTAAACAACTTCCATTTCGTCAATATGACCCCTCTCGGCCTTTGTTTTCCTGGAGAAGGTTATCTTTTTTTCACTTGATAAGGTTTTCCTTAAGAGGAATCTCAAAAGAGATTAGAACAAACGAAAAACATTTATCTGGTTCCGAAATTCACTCTACTACCTCTTCAGGGATCATGGGCCAGTGGTCTAGTTGGTTATGACATCGCTCTCACACGGCGAAGGCCGCCGGTTCGAATCCGGCCTGGCCCATTTTTTTTTCATTAAAATCGATTAGCTTATTAATCACTGTGTGATTCCCATTAATGGTTTCGTGGATGGGATGCAAGATGGAACTAAAGCAGCGATTTCTCCAGAGATGTTAAAACCTCTTATTATCAGGTCGCTTCGGAGAAGTAGCGTACGGAAGAAAATAGCGGAGTACCTCTTTGAGATAAGTCCCAGTGGGAGTTATACTTCTGAGATTGCTTTTAGCGTTAAGACGACTCCAACGAATGTGATTGGGGCGATTCGTGGGATGAACACCCGTTATCGTGACGATGAATCCCTTATCAGTTTAAATATTGTTGAACAAATAAATGGGGGAAAACATCAAGATATTAAATTGTATAAACTAACTGATTTTGGCAAAGAGATTGTTGAAAGTCTTCGAGATAATAAAAAACGCTTCTAAGAAATTAAAAAATACCTTTTTTATATTCTTCAAACATCGTAGTGACTTGTGTTTCTTCAACCTGGGCAATATCACCACTTTCGTATCGAACCACGAACCATCTGCTTGGACGTGGATATGTTCTAATGACAATAGCTTTTCTAGCCGGTAGATTTGGTGCTTCTGGATTTCGTACTAGGACCTCAACACCTTTTCGAATTCCACGCTGTTCGAGCATTAGTTTTCTCCTTTTCTTACTTTGGCTATTGAAAAACAAATGATTTCTGGGTATATAGAATTTCTTCACGAAATCATTGCTTTTCAACCTATGATAATGATTTTAGGACGAAGTTTAAATATCATACGGTTGATTCAAGGAGTTAGTGAGGGATTGATGATATTGAAAAACACAATGATTGTATTCTTCTTTACTTTTTGTGTATTACTGATACTGGGTCCCGTATGTCAAGCTCAACAGGCACATGTTACAATACAGAATGTATCTGTTGAATTGGTTAAAACACGTCCTCCTGTAGGAGGAGTGACCATACGTGAATATACAATCAGTGCTGTATTATCTAACATTGGTGATAGTAAATCTGTTAATATCACTGTGAAATTCAGAGATCCTGAACCCGGAATCAGTGGCAATCTTACCCTCCAACCTGAGAGTTACTCCTTGCAACCTAATGAAGAAAAAACCTTTATATTTGAAAATTGGCCTACAACTCTTTCTGGAACTATTATTCTGAATATCAGTTTTGACCCATCATCCCCCAATATTGTACATACTGATGATAACTCAGGTCATTATCTTTACACTCTCCAAATCGGAGATAGTCAGACAACCACTTCAACCCCTGGTTTTGAGGTTCTGATTGTGTTGGTAGCACTTCTCGTTATCCTTCTTAAAAAACGAATAAAAATACAATAAATATTTTGTTTCTCAATCAGACATTACGGATGTATCACTTGTGTTATATCTCGGTTACAGAGATTATGACATAGTTAACGGATGCGGCGTCAACGCCTTCATAGGTCACTTTGTTTGCCTCTTTGTATAACTGCTCGGTATATCCTGTGGGAATATTATTGAGCGTTTTTGTTTTATTATATAAAAGAAGGTCATTTTCATCATAAAATTTCACATCGATCTTGGCATTGATTGGTCTTCCTGCAATATTATGAAAAAGCCAGCCAACGGTAACAGATTCAATACCACCAGATTTATTTATTTCTTTATCAAAAGTCACGTTTGCGAATTCAACAATCGTTGAATCCAGATACACATTTTCAGGTGTCTGCTTTGTTTTTACACTATTTGTATCTTGACAACCACTTAATATTACACTTAAACAAAGCATTATTATGATTCCAACAAGCACTATTTTCTTCATGTGTGGTGATCCCTCCTGTTTACCGAGAAGAAAGATATTGAATATCATCATAAATATGTTTCGATGAGACTACTGTCTCTTCGATGGTTGTCTAGAGTCTGTACTCACCAAAAATTTAATATAAACAAGTAGTCATTGATTTCTATTATTTGGAAAAACACACTTTAATCCTAAAAGAGAGATGGGTCATGCCAGTACTAGAAAAGTCAGAAATCATGAAGAATATATTAAAAATTCTGATTTCCATTTCAAGTAGAAAAACCGATCTTCCCTATACAATTATGACTATTGAAGATCTCATGAAGCAATTAGAGGCACGATATGGCTTTCTAAAGCATATACGTATAAATGATGATTTCTATAACGAGGAATCCGCTGATATCATAACGGTTATGTCTGATATCAATAAAGTACCACCAACACAATTAGGAAAAGCTATTCACTCACTGATTGATTCAATGAATCGCTCTCTTGGGGAGAACGCTGGTCATTTTTTTATAAAAGAACTGCGTAATAAACTCAGCGATGAGTATCTTAATGTCATGAGAGACATGGGTGTTGATCTGGGTTTAATGCAATTAGAAAGTGAAATAACCAGGTTAGAACGAGAACTTGCTGAACGGAAAAAACACTCTTAATTTTCCATTCATTTTAACGACTGAACTACTTACTTCCTATGAAATACGTACAGCATCGGGATTTTCTTCTTCTTCCCCGTCCAGTACCCACAGATGTTGCATCGAAATTCTAAGGTTACTTCTCCCCCATAGATCGTCTGGTTTTTCACCCGCTGAAGCGGACCCGCACAGACAGGGCATTTATGGAGTATCTTATCAGGGTCGCCTTCTCTCGTATGAATCTCTACATAAGCAGCACCACTGTTCAGCACAAGGGTACGTAAACGTGGTTCGCTTACATGGAATTGTTTTTTCTTTGTCTGTAATTCTTTTTCGACGTATTTTTTAAGTGTGTGTTGAGAGATTACCGTATGATATCTCTGAAAAACGTTTTTTACCGCTCCTAGGACGTCGTCGTCGGAGGGAATATGATAAACCATGCAGATGTAAATCGTCTTTGTTACTTTAAGCTTTTTATACGACAATAGTCTTTAATAAATCTGTTCTCGTGACCATTCCTACAAGCTTCTCGTTCTCTACCAGAGGTAAAGCACCGATGTTCTGTTTCATCATTAATTGGGCAGCATTAGAGATGCTCATAGAGGGATCGGACCAAAGAACAGGAGTTCGCATGATATCCTTAATCAGGAGTTCATTGAGATGATGTTTTTGTTTTCCTACGGAAAATGATTTTTTCAAAGATGCGAACGCTAAGGCAATTTCAATATCAGATATAATTCCAACGAGTTTTTTTTCATCAAGAACAGGGAGTCGAGCGATGTTTTCTCGTATCATAATCCTTCGTGCATGAACCACTCGGTCGTCAAGACTTACCGTATGGATTCTTTTTTGCATGATCGAATGCAGTTGATTCTTATTCTTGACCAATGGCAATAAATCTGCTTTTGTTACAACCCCTACGAGTTTTCCATTCTCAATAACGGGAAGCATGGTCGGTCCTGGTTCGCCAACAGATTTTAAGATGTTTTTTACTTCATCATCTGGAGAGATGACTGTTACTTTTTTCTCTGTCACAGAGGATGCATGCAACCGGGATGCTGTAATTGTCCGCTTTCGTATCGACCCAAGCTTGTAAGCAATGACGTTGTCGGTCACAAGACCAAAAAATTTTTTTTCTTCAAGTACTGGTATCTTCGTGATATCATACTTTTGCATCAGATCAAGTACACGTTTGAGGCTATCATCTTTATCTACAGAAATTATTTTTGTCGTCATTATTTCCTTTACTTTCATCACTGTCTACCTCCTTTTTCTTCCTATAAAAATATTATTCATATTTTAATCCATCAATACAATCTTCACAGAGTAGTCGGCCATCAATACTTTTCAATGAGGTAGATAATGCATTGCAATCTTCACATTTACCAGAGAATGTCTGGCTTTGTCGGTATTCATTATCTTTGACCTCTATGTTGGACCATTCATGGGCGATCTCTGTAAGTGCTGGTGAGAGGCGAGAGATATCACGTTGCGTGATTATCCCGACCAGTTCGTTGTTTTCGACGATGGGAAGTCTTCTGATGTTACATTTTCCCATGATTTTTAACGCTTCCTGCAGGGAAATGTATGGTTCTGCAACGATTAATGGGCTACTCATTACTTCTTCAACTTGGACGTCTTGTGCGTTTTTTCCTTCACTGACAACTTTCTTGATAATGTCGCTTTCTGTGAGAATCCCGATTGGATGGTTCATTTCGGAGATGATGACGTTGCCGATTTTTTTTTCTTTCATGATCCGTGCAGCCTCAAAAACAGTTGTAAACGGTTGTACAATCACTGGTTTTGCCTTCATAACTTCTTTGACAAGAACATCTTTTGTCATTTGCTGTCCACCAAATTACTGACTGATTGAACGCTCCAATCCCAAACATTAAAACATTACGAGGTATTTTACCTTTTTCATATGAGCAGCGTTTACGAGCGGGAGTTAAAAGGTATCCTGGAGGGAGATGAAAAAACTCTTTCCAAAGTAACAAAAACATGTTCGGTCCTGGAGAAGGGGAATTATTATCTCACGAGGGAGAAACCCTTCGTCGTAGTCCGAGCTGCTGGTTCCTTTGGTGTTGATCTTGTTGCTTTACGAGGTGATATCTCATTTCTTATGGAGATAAAATCGAGTAATACGGATACGTTACATTTCAGTAGTGTCGATGGAAAACTGCAAAGGCAGGCTGAGAAGATGCAGCGTGAATGTGAAAAAACAAAGACACTTCCTGTGTATGGTTTCCGTTTGAAGGGTCACGGTGGTGATTCCTGGCGGCTCTTTACTATGGAGATTCATCAGCTTGATGGGAGGGCCAAGATTCTTCATAATCGCTTACCAAAGCTTAGTCGTAGTAAAAATGGGAACTTTATCATGCGATGGGAAGATGGGCTTGCATTGTCAGATTTTCTCATGTATTTATGCAAATGAGTCGAAGTAAGTAGTAGTATGGCTAATGAATCGAATTTTTTCCATTCAACTATTTTTTCATTAGAGGTGGAATACAAATCTTTTTTAGTCAGTTCTTCATTACTAGCTGCACTGTGGTGAAATATGAAACGATTACTCGTCGCCTATGATGGATCTGAAGCAGCAACCAAAGCTATCGACGTGGCAGTTCAATGTGCAACACCAGATGATGAACTTGTTATTCTTACGGTCATCCCTGCTGCACTTGTTGAGTCAACATTTACAAACATGCTTCTACCAACGATAGATTTAAGCACGGTGGTCACTCCTGGTACCTTCAAGGAGAAGGCGATGGAAACTTTAGGGAAAATCGCAAAGAATCTTGAAGGAAAAATCGGGAAGGTTGATGTTGCTGTCGAAGCAGGTGATCCTGCTGATGAGATTCTTATTGTTGCAAAAAAATATGATAGTGATATCATTATTGTCGGTTACAAAGGGTATGGAAAAGAAGGAAGGTTTTTACTGGGAAGCGTCACGGATAAAGTAGTACGTCATGCCAGCAGATCTGTGCTGGTCGTACGATAAAAGTAGAATTGTGATGACATGCATCCTGCAGAGGATTTGCGTGGGAAAAAAAACAAAACACTTCTTCATAAACGTATTGTTCTTGGGATAACTGGAAGTATTGCAGCGGTTGAATGTGTGAAACTTGCTCGGGAGCTTACTCGTCGTGGGGCGATAGTCTACCCGGTTATGACTCCCTCAGCAACACGCATTGTGCATCCTGATGCCGTGGAGTTTGCTACCGGTCATAAACCGGTGATTCAGCTTTCAGGCCAAACGGAGCATGTTTCTTGGTGCGGCCTGGTTCAGGACCCTGTCGATCTCCTCTTGATATCACCTTGTACTGCTAATACGATTTCAAAGATTGCTCGTGGTATTGATGATACCCCGGTCACGACCTGTGCGACCACTGCGGTTGGTTCTGGCGTGCCGATTCTTCTTGTCCCTGCGATGCACCTGTCCATGTACGACCATGCTATTGTGCAGAAGAATATTGAGATTTGTAGGAAGCAGGGGGTATTGTTCCTTACTCCCGTTATTTCGGGAAACAAAGCAAAGCTAGCTGAGGTTTCTGAGATTGTTGAAACCGTGATTCGAACGATTGGGAAACAGGATTTTAAGCAAAGGAAAATCCTGATTATTGGTGGTGCGACCGCTGAACCGGTTGATGAGATCCGGGTGCTGACGAATCGGAGTTCAGGGAAGACCGCAGTCTCTCTAAGCATCGCTGCCTTTGAACGTGGTGCGGATGTTGAGCTTTGGTACGGGTGGGCAACAGAACCAGTGCCTTCCTGTATTCCTTTGAAACGATTTGAGACGGTAAAGGATCTTTTCTACTTACTTAAGCACGAGAGGCTCGGGCGATTTGATGGTGTGATTCTCTGTGCTGCAATTGCGAATTATATCCCAATAAAACAGAAGGGGAAAATCCCATCCGGAAAAGAAACGCTCTTGGTGAAATGTGCCCCGGCACCAGTGTTTCTTGAGACGTTGCGTTTGAAGGTTCCAAAGGCTCGGATTATTGCATTTAAAACAGAAGAAAAAAAGAGTAATGTTCAAAGAAAGACACGTCAGTTGTTGGTTCGATATCGTCTTGATGGTGCTGTGGGAAACACACTTACGGGGTTTGGTGGTGAGTCCAACGAGATTCTTCTGCTTTCAAGAAAAGGAAAAAGCATCTGGAAGAAAGGGAAAAAAGAGGAGATTGCTCCGTTTATCCTTGATTTGCTAGGATTTTAACAGGTATGTCTATGAAGGGAATTGCGTTTGCTCCGGGGCATATTACAGCGTTCTTTGAACCTGTCTTTTCTCGGCAGGGTCTGGATCGTTCAGGGTCACGTGGTGCAGGCCTGTCACTTTCGTTTGGCGCAGTAAGCCAGGTGATTGTGAAGCCTGCGTCGCAGCAAGCCATCATAGTGTATATCAATGGGAACACCGCAAGTGCCCCGGTCACAAAATTAGCGTTGACCTACCTTACGGGTTCCATGCCGCTGGATGTAACGGTGAATACGACACTTGATCTTCCTCTGAGCCAGGGATTTGGTATGAGCGCCGCCGGTGCGCTTAGTGCAACCCTCGCCTTTTCTGATCTTCTAGATCTCCCAAGAGAAAACGCGATTCGGGCAGCCCATTACGCCGAGGTCCACTCCCGTACCGGGCTTGGTGATGTGGTCGCAAGTAGTTTTGGCGGCATCGAGATTCGGCGGAAAGCAGGTCTCCCCCCCTGGGGGGTCCTTGAGCATATCCCGGGGGATTACGAGGTGGTTCTTTGTGTGGTTGGAAAAAAGATTGAGACAAAAAAGATACTGACTGATTCTACAAAGGTTCACGAGATAGCCTCGTATGGACGGTATTGTACAAAAAAGCTCTTGCAGAATCCCTCCCTTGAGCATCTGTTTGCTCTTGCATGGGAGTTTACGCAACACAGTCATCTTGCCGATAGGCTTGTCCTTCAGGCTATCAAAGAAGCTCATCCCTATGGGATGGCAAGCATGTGCATGCTGGGCAACTCGGTGTTCGCAATTGGAGATACCTCACAGTTATGTAAGAGTCTTTCTCGGTTTGGGAAGGTGTTTTGTTGTTCAGTTGATACCACAGGGGCACGGGTGATACAATCAGGGTAGGTAGGTATCCTGCTTTTTTTTTTATTTTAAATAACACTTCCGGTACCGATCCCAGACTGCATCGACATAGTCTTCGATTGCCTTTATACGTTTCTCATCGCGTTGTGGTTTAAAGAGATGACTGAATCGTCCTTGATACTTAATCCAGTCCTCAACGGGTTTCCGGGGGATTTTTTTCTCTAAAATAAGCTTGCTTTTTCCGTTGAATGTCATGACGTCATTTTCGCATTCCCACAAGGACCACGCCCCCGTGTCGACCGCCATTCTGCCCATCTCCACGGTCTTATCCATGCTGAACCGCCATCCTGGGGGGCAAGGGGCAAGGATTTCTATGTATTTCGGGCCTTGTATGTTCTTTGCTTTTGATACTTTAGAGTAGACGTCCTCTGGGTAGCTGATGCAGGTTTGCGCTGCGTAGGGAATGTGATGTGCAAGGATGATTTCCCCCATCTCTTTCCGAAACTCGGTTTTTCCCCCGACGGTCGTCGTGGTCCATGCTGCGTACGGGGTTGCCCCGCTGCGTTGGATGCCGGTGTTCGAATAGATTTGGTTGTTATAACAAATATAGATAAAATTGGTCCCCCGTTCAAGGGCTCCAGAGAGTGCCTGCAAGCCAATGTCATAGGTGCCACCATCTCCGGCCCAGGCGACAACGGTGATGTCGGTCCGTCCCTGTTTTCGTAGTGCTGCTTCTATCCCTGATGCACCTGCTGCTGCTGCCTCAAAGGCAATGTTCATGACGGGGATATCAAACGATGTATGTGGGTAGAGACTCTCGATGACTGCCGTACAACATGCAGGGATGACCAGGACGGTTTTCTTTCCCAGCGCTTTTAACACTAAGCGCAGGCCGATGGTCGCAGGGCATCCGGGGCATGCTGCATTCCCTTGAAGAAGACATTCATCCACTGGAAGGTCCTTTAACGCCATGGTCTAGCCCTCCATTGCATACCATTCTTGGTCTTGTTGTGTTCCTTTCATTGCTTTCTTGCACATGGTCTGGATGTCTTGGTAGGTCACATCCTTCCCGCCAAGACCTGCGATGAACCCTGTTGCTTTCGCATCTGATCTCCCGTATAAGGCTGCTTTTACTTCGTTGAAAAGGGCACCTTCCAAGCCAATAGAGATGTTCCGATCGATAACAATGAGGTCTGCTTGCTTGCCTAAGGAGATGATTTCCTCTGTTGGAAATGGTCGGAGCACACGAACTCGAGCAAGACCTATTTTATGGCCTTGTTTTTTTAGTTCGTCAATTGCTATCTTACTTTCTGCACCGATCGCACCCATAGATAGGAGGATATGCTCTGCACCTTCACAGTTGTAATACTCCAGGAGATCTCCATGGAAGAATCCGGAGGCCTTCTTCCATTCTTGAGCTATCTGCGGGATAAGTTTTTTTGCATGGTGTTGTGCCTCTTGCATCGCCCTACGGACCTTATAATAATACGCAGGTCCGATGATGTTTCCAAATGTCGTTGGATTCTCAACATCGGTTCTCCAATGCGCAACATACTTCCCAAGAAAATCATCAATGACGTGTTGCTCAGGGATCTCTGCAGGCATAGACGTATGGGAGAGAATAAATGCATTCAAATTCACCATAATTGGTAGGATAATTTTTTCATGTTCCGCGATTTTAAATGCTTGAATCACGGTGTCGAAAATCTCTTGGTTGCTGCTGCAGTAGAATTGTATCCAACCTGTGTCCCGCTGTGAAATCGAGTCGTTTTCATCAACCCAGATGTTCCAACCTGGTCCTACAACTCTGTTGATATTACACATCACAATGGGGAGTCTGGCAAGAGCCGCCCAGTGGAGCATTTCATGCATGAGTAATAGTCCATGGGATGAGGTCGCAGTAAACGTTCGTGAACCCGCAGCACTTGCTCCAATGCAGGCAGACATCGCAGAATGTTCACTCTCAACACAGATATATTCTCCTTTGTATTCCCCGCGGGCGACATACTCAGCAATCGCTTCGACAAGTGTGGTCTGTGGGGTGATGGGATATGCTGCGACAACCTCTGGGTTTGCCATGACTGCTGCTTTTGCTGCGATACGATTTCCGGTATCCATCATAATCGTCATTTTTTCTTTGCCTCCTCTCGTTCCATGATTATCGCCTTGACGGTACATTCATTCGCGCAGACGCCACAACCTTTACAATACTCATAATCGATACGGACTGAATCGTCTTTTTCACGATGGATACTGCCTTCTGGGCAGAAGATCCAGCATCGAAGGCATTTGACGCATTTTTTCGCATCGAGAATCGGTTTGAAGACCCGCCAGCTTCCAGTTTTTCCCATCGCACCTTTTTTTGGGTAGGAAAGACTTGTCTCTACAGGGTATTTCTTCAAAAGTTCACCTCCGTATGGTCAAAGGCTTCCTGGGTTGCTTTGACGTTTCGCTCCCCGAGTTCTTTTTTCCCCGTCCATTTTCCAAGGATGACTTGTTGGATTGACTGAAGTGTCACTTGGTTGAGTATTTTTGGAACGGAGCCAAGAATTGGGGTGTTAACGACCGGGATTCCTCCAACGAGAATCTCGTATTTGAGTGCGATACCGGTTGCATCGACGGTAGCGACATGGTACTGTTGTGAAAACTCATAATCCTGAGGTTTTTTTCTGGTGTTGATAAGGATTTTTCCTTCGTCTTTTACTCCTTTGAGAACATCGACGATATCCATAATGCTTTCGTCAAGAACGATGACGATGTCTGGATTGTAGATTTCGCTTCGTAAGTGTATCTCTTCTCCGGAGATCCGTGCAAATGCTTTCACGGGGGCCCCACGTCTCTCTGCACCAAAAAGAGGGAATGCTTGTACGCCTTTGTTCCCATCTTTTAATGCTGCGCTTGCTAAAAGGTTTGCGGCGGTCACTGCTCCTTGACCGCCTCGCCCATGAAAACAAATTTCTACTAATGATTTTGATGACACGATGCTACCTTCCCGCAACTCGAAATGAAGATGCCCCATATAACTGTTTTGAAACCGTGTGCGGTTCGTTATTTCAATGAGCGTATCTTTGATTTCATTGTTGCCTCTTTGTCTCTGCGGTCGTCGATTTTAATCTCTGTGATGATACGCTGTGCTCCTGCAGCAACCACCGCCAGGTGAGCTTTTTGGATGATTTTGAACAAGGTTTCTATGTCGTTTGTTTCAATGACTGTGGTCATCGCATTTGTTTGGAATCGGACCTGTTCTTTTTTCAAGGTTTCTATGACAAGTTTTACATAGGAACTGACACTGGTACTCTTTCCAAGAGGTGCAATACTTAGTGAAGCAATAATCATTTGATTTCCCAGGGATTCTTATGTCGTGGTCTCCTCATTAATGTTTTGTTATTTTTCCTAAAAACGATACGTATTATATATACAAAAATATACATTTTTATACGTCTTATTTTTAACAACTCTTCCGTCCATTAGAGGAATCAATAACGAACACAAATCAAATAAAATACTTACAGTAATTGGTTCAAAATATCTCGATTACTCACAAGATCCTCATCATTGTTTTTTATATTCGTCCTGTCCAGTTCCTTTACCTCTTGACCCACCAACTCAAGAATCCCTAAAATTGAAATAAGACTCAGTTTGTTCTGATAAAAACGACATGATTTTAACAACTCTCCATACAATCTAGTTTCCATCGCTCGATATTCGATTAATTTTGGGCTATCAAACACGTTGGTTTCTTTCCGCTCCATCATCCAAACCTCATAAAACTGAATCCCTTTGTAATTTATATTCTTATTTATCGGAAAAAAGTATTTTTTTCAAAATTAAATAGGCACTAAATTATTATTTCAATCTCTTTTTCATGAAATGTTCCATTGCATCAAACGCTTTTTCTAACGTCTCCATCGGAGGAAGTATCACTGCTCTGAAATGATTTTTGCCATAGGTCGCACAGAATCCTGAACCGTTCACTACCAACACATGTGCTTCTTGGAGCAAATCAAGGACAAACTCCTTATCGCTCTTCCAAGGTCCTGTACCCATCGCTTCGATTTTTGGGAAAATATAAAACGCTCCATCTGGTTTTGCGGTGGAAATCCCTTCGATTTCATTAAGACGTTTATACGAGAAATCGCGGCGTTTCCGTAACTTTTCATTGACTCCTTCGATATGATCCTGGGGTCCACGCAATGCTTGGATACAGGCCTGCTGACAGACGGAGTTTGCACAGAGCCGCGACCGGGCAATACGCATAAATGCATCCTGGATTTCATCAAGCTGCCCATTATGTTTAAACATCGTATAGCCTATTCGCCATCCAGGCATGACATACACTTTCGAAAACCCATTAAACGTAATGATAGGCACATCATTTGAAAGAGATGCTGTCGCGTATTGCTTCCCATCAAAGGTCAAATCATCGTAGATTTCATCAGAGATGACCATGATGGTATGTTCACCAGCGATATCAATAATCTCCTTGAGCACTTTCTTTGAGTACAACGCACCAGTCGGATTGTTGGGATTGATAAGGACGATCCCTTTGGTGCGATCAGTAATTTTTCCCCGGATATCATCGATATCAGGTTGCCAGTTTTCTTCTTCACTACAATGATACGGAATAGGGTTTGCATCAGCAAATTTAGTGATCACGTTATACTGCGGATAGGTAGGTCCAGGAATTAACAACTCGTCGTTTGGATCTAAGGATGCATTTAAAAGCATTTGAAGACCTTCGGTAACACCAGTGGTGACACAGATGTCATCAGGCTCATACGTTACGTTATTCCTTATCTTTTCCCGGCCGATGATGGCGTGGCGCAGTTCAAGGAGTCCTTCAGACGGTGCATAACCGTTGTGCTGTTCATTAGCCGCTTTGTATAACGCATCTTTAATATGCTGAGGGGTATCAAAATCGTAAGCATTTGGATCACCGATATTGAGTTTTAATATCGTAATTCCCTTTTTTTCTAGCTGTCGTGCTGGAATCAGGACATCTCGAATTGCATACTCAACGCCTTGCGCCCGTTTCGATGCTGTTAACGTCATAGTCTCAAGACCCCAGATAGGCGTTTTACATAAATAGTTGATGGTTTTCAGGAAAAAGATACAATTTAAGATGCAGCACACTATTTTTCTATCTATATTGTTATAACATTTTATCCTTTTTAACCATGCAGATAAATAAATTACGGTCTTTGAGATACCGAATGTGCTCGCTGACGAAAACAGATGATCCGTCTTTCTTCTTATGGATGTCTTTTGTTTGGATGCTCCCTTCTTTTTTTATTTCCTCAAGACTGGCTCGTATAGCTTCGGATGAATCAAGGTAGACGATATCAGAGAAGGTTAATGCTAACAGCTCTTGTTTGCTGTACCCAAGAATCTGCTGTATGTCTGTCGTGCAATCAACGATATTTGTCTGTTCATCAAAAAGAATCATGTAATCAAACTCTTTTTCGAGAGTCGAATCAAAGATAGTATCGTTAAAGGATACTGGTTTTGATGACTTGCGCAGGACTTCATGTAACTGTTTGTACGCATCGCTTAACTTTTTTTGTAACTCTTCAATCTTTCGTTCAGCAACTTGATATTCTGTTGCATCCCTACTAAAACAACGCAATCCTTTAAATTCACCACGACTGTTGAACATCGGTATGCAAAAGGAACGCACCCAGACCTGATGGGTATTATCTTGCGTCATCCAGTATAAGTCAAGTTTGTTAGAAGAATCGATTTTTTGCTGGGAAAGCACATGGAGAATTTCTTTGAACTTATTTGCATCCTTTGGCGGTAAAAATTGAAAGATATCCTTACCAATCATCTGTGTATTGGGGTATCCAAGTGTTTCAGTAATCTTCATTGAACATTTCGTGCAGATACCATTCTCATTCATCTCCCAAACCCAGCCATCAATTTTTTTTAATAGAATTTCATAGTTTGCTTCTGCTTCTTCCTTTGCTTTGACGGCTTCGATGAAGATTTCGTCTTTTCTAACTCCAACTTTATTAATAGCGAGTTTTAGGCTAGTCATCACGCGATCTAAAGAATATGTTAAATTGTTAATTTCATAAATCTCACTGTTTTCTAGTTCAACATCCAAATTCCCTTTACTAATTTCATCAATATTTTTTGTTAACTTCTCCAACGGTATTGTGATAAAATATGATATGACAAATGAGACAACCAGCGTGATAAACAAAATCAAACCAAGGAACATTGATGCGATTTCCAGACCCTGCCACGCGCTTATCATAGCCACCGGTATCAGGGCAATCACCAAGCACATTATTGTTAATAAAAATCGTAACCTCATTTTTTCACCTTTAGTTCTCCTCTCGATTCCTTTTCTAAGCGTGTATTTTCTCCTTTCGAAGTTTCCTCACCAAATATGTTACCAATATTTCTTTTTAATTCATCAGCGTGTGTATGACGAAGGATATTTTGGTTTTCCAAAGTGGTAATATAACGTATGAGATCGTCCTTTCTAAGGGAACGTTTATGTTTTAGTTCATTAAACTCGATTTCTCCCATTGGACCGAGCATATTCATAAGTTCTATTCGTATTTTCTTTTCAATCTCCCCTTTTTGTGAAAAGAGAACCTTGATTGGTTCGATATCATAGATGGGTTCAAGGGGGACGGTGAAGTAAAACGTGCTGCCCACTCCTGGTTTACTTTCGACCCAAATTTTTCCTTTTTGCGCTTCGATAATCCCGCGGCAAATCGTGAGTCCAAGACCTGTTCCGCCGTAGTTCCTACTTAGTGAATTTTCCACTTGGTAGAATGGTTCGAACACCCGTATTTGATCATTTGGGTCCAAACCCACACCTTTATCTTTTACACTAAAGAGAACATAATCCTTTTGCATCTGCATATCGATTTCAACAGTACTGTTTTTCGGGGAAAATTTAATCGCATTATGAACAAGATTCCGCAGTACTTGGCTGATTCGGTCTGGATCTATTTCAATTAACGGCAACTCTCTAGGAGTCGTTATCAGTGTGATATTTTTCTCTTGGGCAAATCCGTTCATGAATTCGACAGTCTCTCGGATTACTTCAGAGAGATTCGACTCTCGAAATACGAATTTCAATCGTGCTGCTTCAATACGTGAAATCTCTAGGAAGTCTTCGATGATTTTGTTGAGTCGCTCTGCATTCCTTAGGATTATATCGAGACTTTCCTTTTGTTTTTCTGTCAGTTTTCCGAAATATTCGTGTTGCATCATCTGTAACTGTGCCTTCAATGGAGTGATTGGTGTGCGAAGCTCATGGGAAGTGATGCTGAGGAACTCCGATTTTGATTTGTCAAGGTTGAGGCGTTCTTCTTCCATTTTACTTAATGCTAGTGCACTTCGGTTGAATGCTTCACTGAGTTGAGCAAGTTCATCGTTTGTGTTTATTTTTGTTCTGACTTTGAAGTTCCCTTTTTCTAACTCCAAAGTCGCTTTGTACAGATCCCGAATTGGTTTGGAAAATGAACGGGATATTAAAAATCCGATTAACATAGTGTTGACTGCGATGAGAATGATTATAAGCAAAGCAGCAGCATTCAATAGCATTTGTTGTTGTCGGAAAAATTCGGAATTTTCTATTATAAATGAATTTGAGATAAGATAAAAATATCCAATTCCAATTCCGGGCGCAACGAATCCTACTAATAAGAATAGTAATGTAAGTTTTGCGTTTATCCGACCGAAGATATATCTCTTCAGACTGAAAGGTTCTTTCATTCTTGGTCGTCTCTTTTTATCTTCTCATACGAAGATTTTAATGGTGCTTTTGTTCTAATTCTTTTTTTTCTTTATGGTGATATCTTTTTTTCCACATATTTTCTAAATTATTCATATCATATTTGATATAAATTTTTAATATTGATCAGGGTGACATTGCTTGATGTAATTCAATCATGTGAAAATTAACTCCTATTTCTTCAATTTTTAACAGATATTTTTTATCGAGTGATTCCTTAAATTGTTGTATAAAATCTTCACTATTTTGCTTCTCGAGAGACTGTAGAATATTTTCAAGAAGTTGTTGAATCGCTCTACGAACATCCGTATCACTAATGGTATCAAAAGTATCAGAAATTATGATGTGGTATGGTTCATCCTGATGAACCGATGGCTCCACTTTTATTTTTTTAAGAAATTCGTATTTATTATCATTTTTTCGGAGAAATGAATTCACCAGTGAAATCGCATTGTTCTCCGAACTTTTTTTACTTAGGGCATCAACCAATGTCTTTATCACTTGTGAAAATAAAGCGTTGTACCCTACATTCTGCGATGTCAAGGCAACCCCCATCTCATTGAGTTTACCAAGATATTCAAACGTCAATTGACCTTTTAAATCACCAACAATAGAATTTCGACCGATCTCTGATAGGGTTTTTTCAATCTCTTGGAGGATTGATTTGATTGCTCTTCCAACGTCTTGGGGTTCAATGGTGTTGATCTGCGGTTGGAGCGCGATTTCTTCAGTCCCTAATGTATATCGTACGTCATTCATCGATAAATATGTTAGAAACGGGTAATGTTGTTTCAACACATCAACGTGTTGTTTAATTGTATTTATCGCAAATGCTTTCGAGGTTTGTTTTTCAACAACGTCAATAAGGACTTTTAAGAAACGGCGTAAAATATCTGAATTTTGTAAATCCAACAAATGAACCGTTTTTTTTTCTACGATAAACATTGATTGCATAAGAGATAAATCCAAATCCATTGATTTCAGGAGAAATCTATCATAATTGATACCAATTTTTTCACGAGTTTCTCGTATAAAAAAATACCCCGCAGTTTTTCCTAATGACTTCATTATCGTCCTTAAAAGCTCCTGTAAAGAAAGTCCTACTTCCAGTGGTGAAATCGTATTCAACTGCTCTTGTACCTTTACAGTTCCTTCTAATTCCAAGGTGCGAGAATTTTTTATTTCAATCGCTTGTAAAAAAGAATAGGATTTCTCGAGTTTTTTTAAGAGATTTCGAATAGCTACTGCTGCATATTCCTCTGATGTTTTTCTCCCTATGATATCAATTATTGTCTCAATAAATTGTCTGGTAACATCAGCAGTATCCAGCATATACTCCCATCTCATCTCTCCTCTGAGAATCTATTCGAGTGGTTTCCATCTCCAAAAAACATAATATCAATGTTCTTTAAATTACTTGCTTTGTGTACAAAGATTATTAAATTGTTGTATCTTTTATGTGATAAAAGTTATTGAGATATCCGATTATCTCAAAAGAATCAAGAGTAAAACGAAAGAAAAATAACATTAATTATTTATACTATATTGTTGTTGAGCAGCATGGATGGCCAAAACTATACTCATCGTTGATGATTACGCAGATATCCTTGTTTCGGTAAAACAAGTTCTCGAAAGTATCTCCGATAAGTATCATGTTATCGGTGTTGATAGTGGAGAAAAATGTCTCCAGATATTACAGGAGAATCAACTCCCCGATCTTATTTTGCTTGATATCATGATGCCCGGTATGAGCGGCTGGGACGTTGCTGCTCGTATAAAAGAAGATGACCGTTGGCGCGATATTCCTATCGTCTTTTTAAGTGCAAAAGGTGATGACATGAGTACGGGAATCGGACATCTCACGTCGGAAGATTATATTGTGAAACCCTTTGATATTATGAAATTAAAAGAATGTATTGACCGTATTTTACATATTCCATAAATACTGTTACTTACCTAGGAAAAGATATCTTTTGTATCTTCGGAAGTATGAGCGATGATTGTTTTTTAAAAATTTTAGTAGTAAGATATACACCACATATATTTATATAATATTGGAATCTATACTATACCGAAGAGAAAATAATTCTCATCAAATCAATAACCTGGTAGACACTATTCTGATGCAACAGGGCTTGTGTAAGCATCATGAAAAAAACCTAGTATATCATGGGTATAGGGGGATAATAAAAATGCAAAAAAAGAAAAAACTACAACAGCACATCTATGTGCTACTCATTTGTTTTCTCGTCGGTATCGCGACTATTTTTGGTCCTATCTCTATTGCATCTCATAAAATGAATCAACCAGAGGATTCTATCATTGCGGCTATAGAACTCACTTATTCAGACACTCTAAAAACACTTGATGAACGTGGCGTAATCATCCTTGCTATTGATAAACCAAGGGAATCCGCAGTGGTCCTTGTTTCCCCGCAGGATTTTCTATGGCTGTCTGAACACCATCTCAGACCACAGATAGTCCCTGATGAGATCGCAGAAAAACAAGGATGGAAATATACTGCGGATTTTGAACGTGATTTTCATAATTATGCGCAGATGACAACAGAACTGCAGAGTATTGCAAGTTCATATCCTGCGATTACTGCATTGTATAATCTAGGACAAAGCGTGCAAGGAAGAATCATCTGGGGGTTGAAAATCACTGACAATCCATCGACTGAGGAAGATGAACCGGAAATACGAGTGTGCGGGGTTCATCATGGAAATGAGTATATGGGCGCGGAACTCTCTCTTCTTCTTGCTCAGTACCTCACCCAGAATTATGCTACAAATTCAACGGTAGCAACCCTTGTGAACTCACGGGAAATTTGGATTATGCCCATGGTCAATCCAGATGGTCGTGAAATGTCTACACGTGATAATGCAAATGGTGTCGATCTCAATCGTGATTATGGATACATGTGGGGTGGCCAAGGAGGGTCGCCAGCCCCGTTCTCCCAACCGGAGACACAGATTATTCGAGCCAATGCCTTGGACAATTACTTTGTCTTGTCTCTTTCGTATCATACGACTGCTGAGATTGTTAATTATATCTGGAATTACAAACATCAGCGAGTACCGGACAACACGGTGGTGGAATATCTTTCAAATAAATATGGGTCTCATAATGGCTACTGGGTGGTCGAAGGATATGATTGGTATCAGACCATGGGGGATACCAATGATTTCAGCTATGGGTGCCGTGGTGATATCGACTGGACGATTGAAACACCAAACACAAATATCCCTGCAGTATGGGAACTGCATCGTGAGGCGATGTTTGATATTATCAAAGGGGCGGACCTGGGGCTTCGTGGCATCGTCACAGATGCACAGACCGGCCAACCCCTTGCAGCAACCGTGTGGGTCGAGGAAGCCTAC
This sequence comes from Thermoplasmatota archaeon, assembly GCA_016930995.1. Next base: position 19,692 of record JAFGFQ010000032.1, read on the forward strand.
TGGCCGTGTTTTTCTGACCCACTTGTTGGCGATTATCATAAACCACTCATGCCTGGTTCCTATCATGTGGCTGTGCGAGCAAATGGTTACCAGGAACAAGAATTCACCGTTGAGGTTTATTCAGGTCATCCGACGTATTTGAATGTGACGTTATCACGGGAAAATAGTTTTTTTGGATATCAAATCACTATCGCACGGTTTGTGGCTCCATCTAATAATTTCCAAAATAACCCAACAGAGGCCATTGCCGCACTAGGTCCACCAGATGAGAGTTGTGCCTCCCTTGGTGTGGGTGGATATATCGTTATTGATATGAAGGATAATATCACCGATGGTGAAGACTCTGATTTCAGGGTCTATGAAGGAGATGGGGTCCTTGATGGATATAGTGTGTACGGTTCTTCGTACTGGAACGGCCCTTGGAGCATGATTGGAGCAGGGATGGGAACAACTGAATTTGACCTTGGTGATGTCTCTCTTGAATCTGTTCGTTATCTTAAGATTCTGGATGATGGCAATGGAAACCCCGGTGAGGTCAACCCAGGCTGTGATATTGATGCCGTGGAGAATCTTGCTGCTGCCAATGCAAATCTTCCTCCTAATATTCCTGCAACCCCGAGTGGGCCTCAGGTGGGAATCGTCAATGCCACGTATTCTTATATGACATCGACGACTGACCCTGAATCATCACAAGTGTATTATCTTTGGTCCTGGGGCGATGAGAATAGTTCTTGGCTTGGTCCTTTTGATTCTGGTGCATCAGTACAGGCGACTCATGACTGGAACACTGCAGGTAATTATTCTGTCAAAGTAAAGGCAAAGGATGGTCTTGGGGTTGAAAGTGGGTGGTCAGATCCGCTCTTGGTTTGTATCCAAGCAGGTCCGTTAATAGAGATAGGTCAGATTACGACTGGGTTTGGTCGAATACGCGTGCAGATAACAAACACGGGTGCTAGGCAAGCATTGAATGTTTCTTGGTCGATTTTGTTAAACGATGGTTTGGTTCTTCTTGGGCGACAGACTACCGGGGCGATTCAAGAAATAGCTCCTGGGTCTAGTAGTACTATACAGAGTCGGTTTCTCTTTGGCCTTGGACGGATTTCGATAGCAATTAGCGCAGATGATACTGAAAAAACCATTTCTGGGGTCCTTTTTGGCCCCTTTGTCATCATCAAATCCTAAGTTAGATATTCAACCATATTCCGTTGTTCTGTAAGGATCGTAAACCTCAATCATCGTATAATAGATAAAAAATAAAGATGGAGAATGTTCTTTTATTGAAGTTACTTTAAATTTTCATACGGTCGATATGTATATAAATAGGAATTTTGTTAGAGTTAATAGGAATAAAAGATTTATAAAGGGGATTTGAAGAATGAAGTGGATTATTATGAAAAAGATAATCATGCCAGTGGCTTTTGTACTGATACTTCTCCTTTCAGCTGGAGTCAGTGCAGAGCACCACATTGCTCTTTCAACGACGACAACATCTCAGTTTATCGAATCGACGTTTTACAATGAAGACATAGCCTACATGACGATTACGATAACTCCTCCTCAGATTGTTTTTGATCAAAGAATTTTTGAGGGACAAGCATTTGCGACACTCACAATCCCTGGGGATGGAGTGACAACAGAGATTGGTCAAGCACAGTTACCCATGATATCTCGTTTCGTTGAGATCCCCTCTGGTGCGACTCCTGAACTTCTCATCGAGTCAGTATCCTGGGAGACAACATCTCTCAGTGAGTTGGGTCTTCCTGCTCATATACTACCCGTGCAACCACCGCTTCTTAAGGTGGAAGGCTCCTCGGTTCCTTTTACCATGGATGATATATATTATGAGAGAAACACCATGATGCCTTCATCGATTGCCTCTGCAAGTGTGCTCGGGGAATTACGCGGGCGATCTCTCGCGTTACTACAGATTTCACCGGTTCAATATATTCCTTCAACAGGTGACCTGCGGGTCATGACTCAGTGTTCTCTTCGAATGAATCTCCCAGGGAGCGATCTTGCGGCGACTGCAAGGTCGATTGACCGGTATACAACACCGTCGTATCAACAATTGTTCGCAACGTCGTTTATCAACTATGGTATGTTACAAGGTGCAGGGTCTGGATCAAGACAAGAAGGGTATCTTATTATCGTATATGATACATTCAATGATGAGATACTCCCGTTTGCTTCCTGGAAACAATCGCAGGGTTTTGACACGACAGTCACAATGACCTCCCAGATACCTGGTGGTCCAACAAAAGAGAACATCAAAGCTTATATTCTGAATGCCTATCAAAACTGGCCTACCCCTCCGTCCTATGTCTTACTCGTAGGTGATACAGCTCAGATTCCTGCATGGACGGGTTCTGCGACCGGGTCGTGTACTGATTTGACCTATGCTACCCTGGCTGGTAGTGACTATTTTGCCGATATTGGTGTCGGCAGGTTCCCGGCTGCACAGGAAACAGAAGTGACCGCCATGGTTGATAAAACTATATTTTATGAACAAGGAGTTTTTCTCAATGAGAGTTTCATTAAAAAAGCGGTGTTCATGGCATCTAACGATAATTATGCGGTCTCTGAAGGGACGCATAACTATGTGATTGACAATTATCTTACTCCCAATGGCTATACCTGTAATAAACTCTACAGCCATACGTATTCTGCGACTACTCAACAAGTTCGTAACGCGTTTAATGACGGTCGCAGTCTTGGTATTTACTCTGGTCATGGGAGCACAACGTCATGGGCCGATGGTCCTCCCTTCTCACAATCCGATGTACGGGGTCTTACGAACGCTGATCTCTATCCGTTTGTTGCAAGCCATGCCTGTCTGACTGGACAATTCTCGGTTAGTGAATGCTTTGCAGAGACCTGGCTTCGTGTCGCTGACAAAGGATCGATTACGTTTTGGTCTGCCTCTGAGTCCACCTATTGGGGTGAGGATGATGTTTTAGAGAAAAAAATGTTTTCCGCGTGGTGGGATGACGACTTTGAGATGGTCAGTGGCATGACGAATAAGGCCTTATATTCTCTTTGGCAGCATTACAGTGGTGGTGGTCTCTCACAGTATTACCTCGAAGCGTATAATGTTATGGGAGATCCGTCCTTGGTCATCTGGCGTGATTCACCCAATCCAAACATCCCACCGGATACTCCCGGGGAACCAACAGGACCGACGACAGGACAAATCGGAAGGGAGTATACGTTTTCTGCAACGACCATGGACCCTGAGGGTGATAATATCTCCTTTAAGTTTGATTGGGGTGATGGAACAAGCAGTGAATGGATCGGTCCGGTTGCCTCTGGTGGGATTGTGTCAGACACCTATGAGTGGGCTGCAATTGGTTCCTATGATATCAAGGTAAAAGCACGGGATGAGTCAACTGGTCGGGAGAGCGGCTGGTCCCCAGCTCATACGATTGCGATCCTTGAGGCGCCCCTCCTCAAAATCGATTGGGTCAATGGCGGAGTATTCCGGGTGACCTCGCTGGTGAAAAACAACGGTGGTGTCCCTGCAAGTAACGTTGAATGGAGCATTACCCTTACCGGGGGTGCCTTTATCGGGAAGGAAACCACGGGTCAGATCACAAGTCTCGCACCAGGGGAACAGCAGACCATCAGTTCGAAGATCATCCTTGGGTTCGGGGCGACAGTCGTCACCGTGAATGTATCGGTTCCGGAAAGCAGCGATATGATATCGCAGGCCGGCTCGATCATGCTATTCTTTGTCCGCCTCTAAGTAATGACTCTTATAACCTCCTCCAGATTCATCTCTGGAGGGATTTTCTTTTTTTCTTTGGAGAAGGCAAATAAATAGATGTACGAATATTTATATAGAACAACACGGTATAAGAAGAGGTACAGGAATAAGGGGATTACTATTAGAGATTCTTATTCGTATAAGATCATAATCTTTGCTATCGTCCTTCTGTGCTGTATGGTGAATGTGACGCAGCTGCCTTCTTCTCAGAGTGTATCAAAAATAGTTACACAAGATATGGAGCCGACGGTTGGTCAGATTCTTTTTTCACCTATGGTGTCGTCCGTCACGTATTTAATCGAGAGAAATGGGGTAGTGAATCACACCTGGCCGAGTAGTTTTTTTCCTGGTGAGGCTGTCTATTGGCTGGGTGATGGGACGATTCTTCGGACCATTCGAGTTGGGATAAGCCCTGGGAGTGGTGGTGCCGGTGGGGGTATTCAGAAGGTAAAAGCAGATGGCACCATTGTATGGGATTTCCGATACAACACCAATGGTCTTCTGAGTCATCATGATATCGAGCCTCTTCTGAACGGCAATGTGTTGATAATTGCTTGGGAGACGATGACGTATGCTGAGGCGATCGCTGCTGGGCGGGATCCTGCGACATTGGTGGGCGATGAGATCCGTCCTGACCATATTATTGAAGTAAAACCAATTGGTCCGACGAGTGGGCAAATCGTCTGGGAGTGGCATGTGCGTGATCATCTTATCCAGGATTTTGATCCAACCAAGGCAAATTACGGTATCGTCGCTGATCACCCTGAGTTAGTTGATATTAATTATGTGATGACCTCGTCAGGGTTGTCCTCTGATTGGCTTCATACGAACTCCATTGATTATCATGAAAAATTTGACCAAATCCTGTTGAGTGTCCATAATTTTAATGAGATTTGGGTCATTGACCATAGTACCACAACCTTTGAAGCTGCAGGTCATACTGGGGGTAACTCGGGGAAAGGTGGTGATTTGCTGTATCGCTGGGGGAACCCTGCAGCATACCGCACAGGAACAATCTCTGATCAGAAATTGTTCAGTCAGCATGATGCGACATGGATTCATCAAGGATATCCGGGGGAAGGAAACATCCTTATTTTTAACAATGGGGCAGACCGTCCTGGTGGGAGTTATTCCTCGGTTGATGAGATAATCACTCCTGTGGATGCAACAGGGCAGTACACACTTGTGGCTGGCTCTGCCTATGGACCTTTGCGGCCCACCTGGAGTTATATTGCAAATCCACCCTTGAGTTTCTATGCAAGTTATATCTCTGGTGCCTTACGACTTCCTGATGGGAATACCTTGATTTGTGATGGAGTCGCTGGGCGGTTCTTTGAGGTGACGCCTGAGAAGGTCACGGTCTGGCAGTATACGAATCCGTATCCTGCTTTTAGTATGAATAACGTCTTTAAGATCTGTTATATCCCGCCGAAAGAGCCTGAACCAACGGTCCCTGCAGTCGAATGCACGGGAAGTCTTTCATGGACCCGAATCCGACCAGGGCAGATGGTGAATGGGAGTTTCCAGATCCAGAATAGAGGCGCTCCTGGGTCATTGTTGAACTGGGTGGTCAATGTCTCCTCCTTGGAGTGGGGCACGTGGTCGTTTTCGCCATCATCTGGTGGTGGTCTTACGCCAGAGGACGGGCAGATTACGGTTGAGGTGTCAGTGGTTGCTCCGGCGCAGAGGTACACCAAATTTGAGGGATACATCCGCGTGGAGAACCAGGAGAATTCCAGTGATTTTGATGTTGTTCCTGTCTTGTTAAAAACCCCCTTTGGTATAGGACAGACCCGACCGGTCCTTGATTTTATTCAGAATCATTTCTTCATCTCAAGGGTGATACGGCTACTTTCTCTCTTGGTATCCTAGTAAAAAATAATAAGATATTTTTGTATAATTGATGAAAGGGTTCTCTAGTACACTTTGATAAAGAAAAGTTGTATAACTTATA
>JAFGFQ010000033.1 GCA_016930995.1 Thermoplasmatota archaeon
AGCAAGAATATTTTTCAAAGGTTTATAATGATCTGGATTTTGAACAAGATCAATCAATTTCTTTTGTATTTGTTCAAATAAAACTTTTTCTTTTTTCTTCAACTTTTTCATGGATTTTTCGAATTGAACACTAAATTCAATTTGATAAACCATGTTATAAGCTCTTTAGATATTCAACAGCTTCCTTTTGAGAAAATTTTTTTACCTTCTTCCCTTGTTGCATATCATGCTCTATTCTTTGATATCGCTCTATTTTTTCATTGAGTACACGGTCTCGTACAAGTTCTAAGATAAGTTCCTGTACGTTTCTATACCCATATTCTTTTGTGTAATTCTTTGTTTCTTTTAGTAATTTTTCAGGAATTGAGAGGCTTATTTGTTTCAGTGTCATATTTTCACCAAATATTTATATGTACTAACATGTACGATATCGTATTTATATCTTCCTTAAATAACAATAGAACAATCTACTCTTGAAGTTCGACTGCCTCCAAGTCCGCTCCTCTTTTATAGATTCTTTTTTACTCTGATTCAACGAAAAACCATTGGAATTCACTTCTTTTAAAGGAGCTTCCATACCTTTATCTCATTGCTTGTTGTATTGACCGAGTCATAGTACGCGACGATTTTTATGGTATGTCTAAAGAAGGATAGCTTATTCCAAGTCCAGATATACGGCGCTTCCGTATCAGTGAATTGCAAAGAGCCATCCTTATAAAACTCGATTTTTTCGACTTCTCCTGCGACCCCATTCACCTGTCCTTCCACGTCGATTTTCCCAATAAGAAGTGTAAAGGGAAACGCCCCTTTGTCCGTTCCAAACACATACAGGTGTTTTTCCAGAGGGTTGCTGAAGACGACACCTGGCCGGACAAATTCTTCCCCTGATGCGAGATAATCAATTCCATTTCCTAAAGGACCGACGTACCGCTCTGATGAGAAGATATTAACGGTTGGATCCCAGTGTTCATGGACCCCAAGGCTTGTGGAAAGATACGTGCCATCATGTTCAGGATCATAGGTATCTGGAGCGGGAACCGCTGCCTGATGCAGGTAGTTCTGCGCTCCCTCAATCGGATTTGTTCCTTCCGCAAACAAGAAATCATACATCACCGAGTCGATAGCGACAGGGTCCTGTGAAAAGAACAGACTGTTGGTCCAATCATTGTTAAACGGATATATGAGGAACTTTGCAATCGTCTTATGGTCCACCTTTGTCGCAAACGTCCCGTCACCAAGATACAGCAGTGTTTTTCCCCCAAGATGCTCATAGGCGAACAAATCCACCTGGGGGGCAGCATTTCCCATGGTAAGACCAGAGATATGGTAGGGATGGATATCGACCACCGGCTCGATAAACGATCCAAAATAGTTCTTCCCAGACAAAGTCACACCTGTGTTTATCGGATGTCTTTTCAACAATGGAATGTTAATAAGATATTTTGCGTCAACCACACAAGTTGGTAGTGTACGCACCACCCCATCGGAGAAGTACATCTGCGTGGAACTCGCAATCACTTTCTCACGACCGGTTGCCCCACCATCTGAATCGACGTAGTGAACATCGGAGAACTCCTCAACCAGTGGGTCAGCAGGATACGTCCTGTAATACACTGGGTTGTAGAACCAGTCCGGTATGGGTCGTGACGCGTCATAGAGGGTGATATCGACTTGGTCGACACCGACGACATTGACCAGCTGACGCAACAAAGCCTTAACCACGTAGGGGCTAGCATCACGGTCGTTATCTTCTCTGTTATAGGGATTACCGATACCGCCAAGTACATTGTTCATATTCAATTTAATCGCTATCTTTTCTCCGGGTTGATAACTCACGTTTCCATTTCCATGAACGTGATTAAAATACGTAAAGATAGCAGCCCAGGCATCTGCATCATTTGCTGCTCCGGTGAGCCGTTGGATGCCTATCGAGACCATCTCGTCAATCACATCCTGATCATTGTTAATTTGTTTCCACCAGTACCCCGTTAGGTTCTTCTCTGTCGCATCCGGGTTCCACACCCAGATCACCCGACCAGGGTTCACACCAACTCCAACACCCATCGGGTCTTTTGGGAGAGGGTCCCAGGCAACTGCGGACGTACTTTCCTGGATAAAACTGGTGGCGAACACCCCACCAGAGATGGTAAATACAATAACACAATAGACAAGGAATGTTGGTACTGCTTTGGCAACTTTGGTCTTCGCAGTTCTCAACCAGATCACAAGACCAGTAAACAAAATGCTCCAAAACGCCAGATACCCAAGAGAAACGGACAACGCGACCTGCTGACAGGGATACTGAGCACGCTGCGGTTTTGGAACCACCCGGATGAGGAACCATACAAGCGCAATAATCCCCGCAAGATGAAACCAGATTCCCCTCCATCCACGCATAGTGTCCCACAGTCGCGATTTTTTCACATGTACGTGATTCTTCATATAGTATCCCCTTATTAAAAAAGAGTAGCTGTTTGCCTATAAAAAGGTTTGCTCGCCTCGTCAGACAACTACAGAACAGTCCCTCTCAGCGTCTCATGGCAACCTAGATTCAACCAAGAATTTTTTTCTTAGACTCGTCGCCGTTTTAAGGTTTTCAGCCATTTGAATTTCGTCGTCCCAACCAGCAATCGATCGGTCTTAAACACCCATACCACGATGCTGATGGTGACGAGAGCAAAAACAGCGACATATGCTATCCCGCCGATCACAAGCGTATAATCATGGAAAAGTAACGCACGTGATGCCATCATCGGATGGGAGAAGGGGATAGCGAACGTGAATATCTTCGCTGCAAGGGGGAGTGTATCAAAATCTGCGAACATGGTGATAAACATAGGAATCATCGCAAGCATCGTAATTGGGAAGGTGAGCGTTTGTGCGCTTTTATAACTCTTGGCAAACGTCCCTAACAGCATGCAGAGTGAAAGACCGGCAATGAGCGCAAGGAAAAGTGAAATCCCAATCCAGATGAAGTCCGTGCTTGTGAGCACAAGATCATAGGTCGCAAGATTCACCCCTACGGACATTTGAAAACCACTGAAGTAGAACTGCATTCCAATCATGTAGATAACCGCAAGGATAAGCCCGATGAACGCTGCTGCGATAATCTTCCCGGTCACAATACTCGTTCGTTTCACTGGCAAGGTGAGCAAGGTCTCCAGGGTCTTATTTTCTTTCTCAAGGGCCATTGATGTAATCACAATGCTGCCTGCCATGATGATGATCATCATGATTACAATCGGGATGAGTAACGACTGAGACGACAGCATCCCTGCAATCATGTTAGGGGAGATACCAACAAACTCCCTGTCCTTGAAATAGGTCGTTTCCATCCGTTTGGTCGGTGAAAGGACAAACGATGCGTTCACCGAAGAATTCTCTTTAATAAGCTCCTTTGATATGTTCGTGTTGATATACGCAATCAGCGATTCAAGGGCACTTGAGGAGATCGTATCCATGATCCCTGCCCCCTTCATGATCCAGTAAATCTGGAACGTCCCTTGTTGATCCTCAAGGATCTGTTCTGAGAAATTCTGCGGGATAAGAATGACAGCAACACCATCATGCTGCTTCACGACATCCAAACTATTCTGAAGATCAGCGGTAGACGAGGAGTTATACACTGATTTGGCATGCGTATGAAGGAGGGTTGATGCCATTGCACCAATGCTACTGGTATCCTCTACAATCACACCAATTGTCGGTGGCTCTGAGGCTTGCTCTTGGATCCCCTGAATGCTATTTCCCATCGTGCCAAAAATTAAGGCAACGATGATGATGGGAGCAAACGTCGCTGGGGTCAATAACTCGCGTATCTCTTTTTTCGTGATATTACTCAGTCCGCTCATTCACGCACCACCCGTATGAAGACTTCTTCTATATTTCGTGCGTTATGTTTCTCCATAAGTGTTTTAGGTTTTCCTTCTTCTACTATTTTGCCTTCGGAGATTAAAGCAATCCGGTCACAGAGGTACTCCACCTCAAGCATGTTATGGGAAGACAGCAGTACCGTTGTACCATTTTCTGCTGTTTTTTTCACAAGTCTTCGGATCTCCTGGGCGTTGATAACATCAAGGCCGGAGGTTGGTTCATCAAGGATGGCAAGCTTTGGATTTGTCATCAAGGCTCTGCCGACAAGGAGGCGACGCATCATCCCTTTACTATAGGTATCAACGCGGTCATCGATCCGTGCCCCAAGATCCGTAATCTCGATTCCTTTCTGCACCATGGCTTGTGCGTCTTTTGGAGTAAAGAAATTTGCAATGAACTGAAGATACGCTCTCCCACTGAGGTTTTTATACGCCCCTGCATCCTCAGGGAGATAACTGATGAGTTTTCTGATGTCCGCTGCGTTCTTACTGAGGTCATATCCCATGATAGTGATTGTTCCTCCATCGATAGTAAGCAGGGTAGACATCACTCGTAAGGTCGTTGTTTTCCCCGCGCCGTTCGGTCCGATAAGACCGAAGATTTCTCCTTCATTTATTGAGAAAGAAACCCCTTTTACGGCATCCATTGACCCATATCTTTTTATGAAACCTTTCACTTCAATTGCTGCCATAGGTGTCGCGACAAGTAATGATCTTTTATTTAATATTCATTGCCGTTCATCTCTCCCATACGTAGAAACACAGAAAATATGGAAAGTTATTACAAAAAAAAAAAATGGAGCAGAGTTCTTCATGGAAGAAAAGGAAAATAAAAAGACGATCCGTACCTTTGCTGCCGCATCGTTTCTGAACGACTTCGGCTCTGATATCATCTACCCGATTTGGCCACTGTTTCTGACAACGGTGCTCGGGGCAAACATGGCGATTTTGGGGTTCGTTGATGGACTGGGGGACGCACTTGTGTCAATCTCCCAAGCGGTTTCCGGGTATCTCTCAGATAAATTTCGTCGTCGAAAGGTGTTCGTCTGGACCGGGTATCTGTTCGGTGCTGCTTCGCGTATCGGCTATGCGTTCTCTACAGTCTGGGAGCATATCATCCCCTTCCGGATCCTTGACCGAGCAGGGAAGATGAGAGGTGCACCACGAGACGCCATCATCGCTGACGCTTCGACGAATCAGAATCGAGGCAGGCACTTTGGGTTGCTTCGAGCCATGGATAACCTTGGGGCGGTCTGTGGTATCATTTTTTGCATCATCTGCTTCTGGGTGCTGAACATAGGATATCGGGAGTTGTTCTTCTTCGCAGCGGTCCCCTCTGTCATTGGAGCCATGCTGGTCATCCTGTTGATAAAGGAGAGGAAATTAGAGAAAAAGAAGATATTCAAAGGACTTTCCTTTAAAGATTTAAACAGGAATTTCAAGATGTTCCTGCTGCTTAGTGCATTGTTCGCCCTGGGGTCGTTTAGTTATTCTTTCTTGCTTATCTATGCGAAGCAATTTGGCTTTGAGGTCATTTTTGTACCCGTTCTCTACCTTGTCTTCACCCTGTTTGCCGCTATATTCTCCTATCCTTTCGGGAGACTGGCAGACAGAATTGGAAGAAAACTTATCTTGTTTGTCTCCTATCTTTTTTGGGGTGCTGTCTGCCTGATTTTTATCTTTCTTCAAAGTTATTGGCTCATCGTCTTTACCTTTGTTCTCTATGGATTGCATCGAGCTGCGTTAGAGCCAGTGCAAAAAACGTTTGTCGCAGAGCTTGCGCCAGCGGAGTATCGAGCAAGCAGCTTGGGCGGGTATCAAATGGTCATTGGTTTATGTGCGCTTCCTGCATCACTCATCGCTGGACTCCTGTGGGATTCCATTAGTATTGAGACGCCCTTTTACCTTTCTCTGGGGCTTACCATCGTCTCTTCGTTCCTTCTGTTGTTATTTGTAAAGGAAAAACGGCCAACGAACCAGCGATGAATCCATGACTGCTTTTTTCTTTCGAACAAATCTTTAAGTAAAAAGAATCCCTTTACACTCATGAGGGGTTCCAGTGCAAAATCAGATGGAGATGGTAAGCAAACACATTGATGTTTTAAAATCGCTTGATGTGGAAGAATTTTATAACAAGGATGAAGATGAGATTCGACGATATGCTCATGACGCGATTCAGGATCTCATCGCGTTCGGTACTCAAGCGACACAGGACCTTCTTGGGTTGCTTCAGACGGAGTTTACCTGGAGTTGTTTTCTTGCTTTGTCAATCCTTCGATCGACAAAGGATCCGCAAGCGGTCCCTGCTCTGATCTCCTTTTTACAAAGAGAGTCTGATGATTCGATGGCAAATGAAGAGGCCATGTTTGCACTGCAAGATATCGGGGACCCATCGGTTGTGCCGCTCATCGAGGATCTTGAGGAGGAATTTGAGAAAAAACAATACAACACCTATCTCGTTGGTGCTTTAACCGGGATTATCGGCCCAGTCCCATATGACTTCATGGTGAAAATCACAAAGGATTTTCTCAGCAACCCTGCCCGATACAAGGGATGGTTCCATATTGAGGATTTTACCTATAATTATGTTAAGCAAAAACGCGTGGACGTCATTCCTCTGCTTCAACGGATCCTAACAATGAAATCTCTGACCGGGGCAGAAAAAAGAGAACTTGAGGATACCGTACGAGCTCTCGAGGACCCTGAGGGCTACGAGAAGGAAATCGAGGAGACCGCAGAGGAGCTTTCAAAAGCTGCGCAAAAAATTGAGTTATAAAAAATGCAACCATCCTCATCTATAATTATTATCATTAACTCTATATAATAGATATAGTATTAATCTCTCTGGAGGGACAACTATCAGTTCTCATAAACCATCGCTAAGAGCCCTTGCTGGAAAAAAAATAGACGAATGGGAAAGATACGTCATCCAAACCCCTACGGGAAAAAGGGTGCTAGCCGCGTTCTATCGATCCTCTCTCTACAATTTTTTCTCAATGACCATCAACGAGTTTCGAGATGTTAAACTTCACGAGGAAATTCGGCAGTATCCTCTCCCCCAGCATATCGCGGTCATCATGGATGGTAACCGAAGATTCGCAAAGGAACTCGGATTATCATGGGAAGCCGGTCATATCTTCGGAAAAGAGAAAATCGAGGAGGTGCTAGACTGGTGTTTCGACCTTGGAATTAAGGTCCTTACGGTCTATGCGTTCTCCACTGAGAATTTTCAACGCAGTGAAAAAGAAGTGAAAACCCTCATGGTGCTGTTAAAACAAGAGCTTGACAGAGCAAAAGAAGACTCTCGTATTCACCAAAACAAGGTACGAATCCGTATCCTCGGTCGCCTGGAATCCCTCCCAAAAGACATCCAGCAGTCAGCGAAATCAATCATGGAACGGACAAAAAAATATAAATCCTATCATCTGAACATCGCTCTTGCCTACGGCGGTCGAGAGGAAATCATCCAAGCAATCCAGCACATGGGAAGTGATATCAAAAAAGGGAAACTGAAGGTCAAGGACATATCCCAAAAGACGGTCTCCGCCTACCTGTATACAAAGGGCTTACCTGACCCAGACCTCATCCTGCGGACCTCTGGAGAGGAGCGTATCTCGAATTTTCTCCTCTGGCAGCTGGCGTATTCAGAGCTCTATTTTTGTGACGTCTATTGGCCTGCGTTCCAAAAACGTGATTTCTTACGAGCGATACAATCCTATCAGCAGAGAAAACGACGGTACGGAAAATAGCATCTGTTTTATGGTTGGGTTTCTGTTTCTTCTTCATCAAGCAGGGTTTCATCCTTCTCAACTTCTTCTGCGATTTTCGAAAGCTTCGCAAACTGACAGGAGAAGAAATACGAGATCAGCCCAAGCCCAAGAAAAAGAATCGAAAATGCAAGAACAATCCCTGTTGTATCATCGCCTAACTGCAGAGGATGTGCAGCTGCTTCGACAGCGTAGAAGATGAAAAGGATACATCCGATGATGAGGAAGAATCTACAGAGAAACCCGGTTTTTAAATCGCTATGAGCGGAAAAAAAATGTTTTTTACCCATCGGGGTTTCCTACTCCGCCTGCTAACTTTAGGGAGCTTTCCACTTTGCTTTGAAGCTCAGTGAGTTTTTCCCTGCTTCGCCCTTCTTGTTTCTCCAAGGTTGTCTTGCGTAGCTCCAATGATTCTTTAGTGACTGTCAACTCTTTTTTAATGTCGCTTTTCCCTTTCGTTTTGATGAGGATTGCACCAATGCTCTTATAGATGGGTGTTTTCTCAGTTGTCGCCTCAATTTCCTTGAGTGCTTCCTCAGTTTCTTTAAGCTGGATTTCAACCTGTTGTCGTTGCTGGGAGATCATCTGGAGTTGCGCTCGTGCTTGCTGTAATCTATTAATCTGATCTTGCAATTGTGGGGGTAGTTCTTCACCGGGCATTATATTTTTCTCTCCTTTTGGGTGGGGTAATAATCGCCTCCTTCTTAAACATATTCATTCAGGACTCATTTCTCATCCTTAAACCCCATCCTATAAATAATAGAAACTATTATATAGAATGTTGCAAATATACAAAGACAGGCATTATTATAATTTACAGGGGATTAAAACATGATGAAAAATGATAAAATAATCGTGATACTCGGGGTAGCTGTCCTTATTCTTGCTTCTATTGGTGTATATTTTTGGGCTCCAGAAACAGCACAAACACAGATGGTAAAAACAAATGATTTCATTGACATCACGGGGAATCTAAAAAGCATGCCGGATTCTGTTTCTGTCTGTGCATGTGATCCTTTTTATCCATTGATAGCAACACCATTATGCGTCAATTATGATGCATATGGTGAACAGACGATCATCCCCCTGTACGTTATGAATCTTACAAATCCTTCAACCGCGGTGACACGATTGAAAAATCAGTTAAGTCACAACGATTTTGTCGAAACAATCACCCATGATGAATCTGCGAAAACAGCCTCATTGCGAATCGCGAAAAACTACTGGGAGAGCAGTGAAGCAGCGTTACTTATTGAATATGATGAGCCTGGATATAATTTAGGAGTCATAGCAACCCCTCTAGCATCTTATATGAGAATCCCTGTGATCGTCACCGATGAGCTGGATTCCGAGGTGACCAGTGTCCTTAACGAACTTGGTGTGAAAAAAACCATCGTCTGCGGAAAGAACCTCTCCGGATACGGCTCTGTTTTAAAGTTCAATTCCGTTGATGAAATCATCGTCGCAACTATTATCGTTGTTGAACAAAAGCTTCACCATGACGTGGACTACATCACACTTACAAATCCGGTTGACGCATGGCCACCGATTGTGCTTGACAGTGAGGAGTTCACCTTCGGACCGACAACCATATCAACAAGCTCCATGAGTCAGATTGGAACAACCACCCGTGGGTCGCTTTCCGGGAACAAAGAGGTCACCTGGAGCTTCACGATACCAAAGGATTACAAATACACTTTGTTAAAATTTGAGGGCATCAACCATGAGGAAGAGAACTGCGATGACATGGGTGATCGGGTCGCATTTTTAATAGGACCGACTTCGGAGAACATCCCAAGTGGTCTGCATAAATTCGAAGCCAACCCTGGTAGCACCGCAGCAGGTTACGCTGTGAGGGATGCAAGTGGCAACATCCTTCAGGATGTTCTCTACTCTGAAACCGTGTTATATGGACGAGGAGGTGTTGAGTATAACATTGTTGCTACCGGAAGCTGGCTGGTCAAAAAACAAGGGCAAGTATCCGTCCGTATCGTACTTGAAAAACTCGAGGATCCACTCTATCCGATGATGAAGGGGCTTTCCTCTGTCGCTCCGTATCTCACTGCTTATCATAAGGGGATTTTGTTTGGAAAACCTGAATTCGCATTCGTCGCTGATGATGATAAAGTGACCGACACAGGCGCAACCTGTCCTGGCGTTTATGTGGGCGGAAAAAACCCGAACCTCATCCCAATGGCAAACAAACATTTCTTTGATACTATCCATGATCCTTTGAATAACCTCCTAGCTTATCTTGCAGGCATGCAGATAAACGACACCCGGGATCTCAAACCATTACGGGACCATTATGCGCAGAACCCTGTATATATCGCCTTGGTTGGTGATGCGACAGTGCTGCCAAATTACTTTTATCAAAATCATGTCGAACCAATCGGAGACCTTGACGGAGACGGCATCGACGATACCCCCTATTATAATGGAGGAGGTACACCAAGCGATGTTCTCTATGGGAATATCGATCCTATACAGTATGACTGGTCCAATATGGCAAAGGATATCTACAGCGAAACAGAGGAGAAATATCCGTTCATCGAGAACATCGTCGGCCGTATTACTGGCTGGGATGCTCAGGATGCAGATGCGTTGATCCTCCGAAGCATTTTTTACGATGAGATCACACGTGACATGGACACTTGGAAGGATAACTTTGGTCTTCTCGTTGGAGGCGGTCAAGATTTCCAAAAACCCTTGGTTCGATATCTCATCTTTGGTGACATACTGAAATTTACTAAACGGGGAGAACCGATAAAGTCCTTCACAGGATACGCCGAAATGACCTACAAACGGGCGATCCATGATATCGTCGATCCCTTAGGATTCAATCTCATGGGTGCTCTCTACGAGGAAGGTATCTTAAGAGGACTAAGCGAAGAATCGCTACGTGAAATAAAGACGAACAATCTCCTCAACAGGCTCTTCTTTCAAAAATGGCAGGTGCGTAGACTCGTTGGTGAAGGAAATGTAAAGGGTGGGGACATCTTCGAATCCAGTAACTTTTTGTTCGTCAACGGTCATGGGAGCCAATTCCAGTATGGTGTCGCAGGTAACGACATCGTGGCATCAGGGCTTGGCGGCCCACTCATGAAAGCACTCTTCACACAAACACTGGTACCAATGTTTGGTGGTTTCACGGGTCCTGGAGGGGACCTTAGCGCAGTTGGAGACTATGCACCACGGGCCGTATCGACTATGAATCTTGGCCCGTCGTTCATGTGGCTGGAAAGCTGTATTTGCGGGAAACTTGATGGACAGTATCCGCGGACAAACATCGGACAGTCGCTGTTGCACGCTGGGCTTGCGTCTCTCATCGCCTCACCGACCGGATCAAACATCGGTGGTGGGTATTTAGAACCCAAGAAGACGAAATACGATTTTCCCATCCAGACGTATCTGAAATACATAAAAGCGAAGGGCCAGTGGAAGAACGGGAATTTCCCTGACGCTCATTTCGGGGAGAAAATCTACGAGGATGCCTGTTTGGATATGATGAAGTTCAACAACAGTGTGGGACTTGCGTTACGAAACGCAAAAAACAGTTATTTGAAGGCGGATGCTTCTTGGATGCTCTGGTGGTCACCCCCTCTGAACATCGATAGGGAAGATAGCTTGATAAATCTGGATTCCTCGGATTTGTTTAAAACGACCTCCGCAAGTGGACTTGGTGACATGATGGAGGCAAAGTACGTCAGCTTCCAGGAGTATATCCTCTTTGGTGACCCTGCGTTGAATCTGTATGAACCATGCAACGAAGGAAGATAAACTTCTTCTTTCCTTGTTTCTTTTTTTTATCAAAAATTGTACACAAGCCAAGTTCGTTTCTGTTTTATGGGCGCACTGGCACGACCGCCATGTCTTTTTCAGAGGCCTTGAACCACGGCTCATCCGTGTAGTTCATCATCCGAGCGACAAGAACGTCCGGGATAGAATGGATACGGATGTTGTAGATCTTCACGCTATCGTTGTAGAACTCCCGACGGTCCGCCAGCTCGTTTTCCAGAACAGTGATCCGGGTCTGCAACTGATGGAACCTCTCGTTTGCCTTGAGGTTCGGATACCTTTCCGCGACAGCAAAAATGGTTTTGAGCGCCGTGGTGATACGACTGTCCGCCGCTGCTTTTTTTGAAAGCGTTGGCGCGCTCAGAACATCCGTCCGTGCCTTCGTCAAGAGATCTAGGGTAGTTCGTTCATGTTCCATGTATCCTTTTACCGTCGCGATAAGGTTTGGCAATTCATCGGAACGCTGTTTTAGCAACACATCAATGTTCGCCCAAGATTTCCTAATGTTGTTCTTCAGTCGCACAAGGCTGTTGTACATCCGCAGCAGGGCGATGAGAATCATACACAACATCAACCCAATGACAAAAAGGATAATCCCAAACAGCTCCATGTGTTTCTCTCCTTTCTTTTCTTTCTTCCTTATATGAATTGTAATCCGAGTATTGCGCCAATGATAATTAATACTATCCCGCATCCCCCCAGTCCATAGGCTAGCAACCACAGCTGGGTCACAATTTGCTTTTCCTGTTTATCCGAGATATAGTACTGCTTCTCATGTGTTCCTTTCTGGATCATAATGGAATCAACTTGGTTGGCAGTCCCTTGTTTCTTAAAGGGGTTTTCACCAGCAGTCCCCATGATGTACAGACTATCACTGGGAACAATCACGGTCTCCTTGTACCGCATGGTCTTGTTCAACCCAAGAAACCCCTCATGAGTAAGATTCCTTGTGCGGAGGAACCGGATGACCTGCTCTGGTGGATCCTTCCCAAGGCTGGATTGGCATTCAAAATCTTTCCGTGCCTCAATCTGCGCTCCCGTTGGATCTATCAACACCATACCGGTCTCATCCTTCAGATAAAAAAGGTCTCGCTGCTCCTCCTTTTTTATCGTAACCCAATGGGAGCTTTTCCCACTGCTTCGATACTCCTCAATAGTATACAGGTAATACACGCAGTCCTTCTCGGTGAATGGACTTTTGAATAGTCGTTCCTTTATCGGGATGACCTGGCCGTAAATCTCCACAAGCCCCATCGCAAGAGACCGAATCGTCGACGTCGGCGTATCCACAATCAGTTGTTTTTTCCTCTGAAAGTACAAGCCCACGACGAAGAGGACGATGCCTCCAAGAACAAGCAAGAGCCCAGCGGTCACCTGGTTTTCCAGTATCATTCGTCAAGAGAATCAAAAAATATGATATAAATATATTTTTTTTCACAAGAAATCCGGTTAAATCACTGCAGGATCCCTGCGATTTTCATCTTCTGGAGATTCTCAGGATGCCGCTCAAAAAACACATGGACCGGCTCAAGGATTTTATTGACATGATACGCGGTCGCGTTCTTCAGATCCAACGGATGAAGTCCTGCGGCAAAAGCGTTTTTCAACTCCTCGTATGTGGAAAACTGCAGATTCCCACCGAATTTCTCAGGCCGCTCAATGACGAACGGCTGCCCCTCCAGATCCGGGAAAATAACGTATCTGCACAGCTCCAGAACCGGGTTTCCCTGTGTTTGTTTCTCCGGGCAGTATGCTTTACTTACCTTTCTTTTTACGACATCCGGGGTATCGTGAATCGTAATCATGGTGTCTGGTTTACTTTTACTCATTTTAGCTTCTATCGGATTCATACGACCATCTGCCTGCAGGCTTGTCAGTAGGGGCGTATGGATAGCAACCGGGGTGGTCCGCCCGATTTTTTTTGCAACGTCCCTGGCAAGCATATGGGCATGACGCTGGTCAGTTCCCCCATAGGCGACATCCAACTCAAGATAAAAGATATCGGAAACCTGCATAGCCGGGTAGAACAATTTGGAGAGATCTTTTTCTGCTTCTTCCTCACCACGACCCATGATGTCCATGGCGCGTTTCACCCGGGCAACCGATGTTGCTTTCGCCGTCTTCAACACTAGCTCCCAGTATCTTGCATCATTCACGTACTCACTTGCATACACGAACCGGACCTTGCTGGTGTCGACACCCATCGCCGCGAAACAATCCTGCATGTATCTGCCGCAAAGTTTGATCTTCTCTAAGTCCCCCCCAAGTTTATCATTGATATATGCATGCCAATCAGCAAGCAATACGGTAAAATCAAACCCACAGCAGAGAAAATCCTTTATCTTATTTGTACAAATCTTCCACCCGAGATGCACCACACCAGATGGCTCAAAGCCGATGTATGCTTTCGGATTTTGTTTCTCAAGAACGTTTTTTAACTCATCACTGGTGACGACTTCTTCTGTGTTTCTGGTTAATCTGTCGAGTTTCTCCATGCTTCTACACCTTCTCTTATCGCGTCAGTTTCTTTACCACCCGATCAACGATTTTATCGGAGACGCCAAGATAGTTCCGCGGGTTCATGACCTCCTCAAGTTCCTTTTTCTTCAGAAGCTTTACCACCTTCGGATGTTCAAGAAGAACCGAGAGGAGCTGTCGGTTGTCACTGACCGCCTTCAGAGAGCAGGTTCTGACCAGCTCATGGGCATCACCACGGCCCATCCCCTTCTCAACAAGTTTTGTCATCACTGCCTCTGCCATTGGTAAACCTTTCGAGTTCTCCAGGTTCTCCCGCATCCGCTCTGGATCCACCTGTAGGTGTTTGAACACCTTGTTCATCTGGAACACCACCCAGTCGGTTAAAATCAACGAATGAGGAAGGATGAACCGTTCAGCGGAGGAATTGCATAAGTCCCGCTCATGCCATTGGACAGCATTCTCATACGCAGGGATGATAAAACTTCGTATCACGCGTGCTAGTCCACAGACTTGTTCGCAGAGGATTGGATTTCGCTTCTGCGGCATCGTCGAGGAGCCGACCTGTTTTTTCGCCTCGAACGCCTCAGAGACCTCCCCGATTTCACTACGCTGGAGATTACGGATCTCAGTTGCAAATTTTTCCATGCTGCTTGCGATGTTTGCCAGTACCGAAAGGAGTTCAATGTACCGGTCACGACCCACGATTTGGGTTGCCGCCTCCTCAGTACCGAGTTTCAGGTCTGCCATCACCAGTTCCTGTATCTTAAGTGCATGTTTTCCCAGAGCCGCACCTGAGCCGACCGCACCAGACATCTTGCCGACAAGCAAGCGAGATTTACACTCATGGAGCCGTTCCAGATGTCGGTCGACTTCCATTGCATAGACCGCCATCTTCAGACCAAAGGTGATGGGAATGGAAAATTGACCATGGGTCCTTCCTGCCATGATCGTGTTCTTGTATTCCTTCGCAAGACCAACAAGGACCACCCGGAGCTCTCGTACCTGCGCTTTTACAAGATCGGTTGCTGCAGCAAACTGCAGCGCATTAGCAGTATCAACGATATCGTAACTGGTTGCCCCCAGATGGACGTATTTCCCAGCATCACCACTGCACACTTCACTGAGTGCTTTGGTCACGGCCATGATATCATGCCGAGTTTCTCTTTCGATTTCACTTACCCGTTTTACCGTGACGTATTTCACAGAGGCTTTTTTAGAAATCTCATCAGCAGCCTTTTTAGTAATATTACCAACAGAAGCATGAGCGCTGGCGAGTGCCGCTTCGACATCTAAGAGGTATTGTAACTTACTTGTTTCTCCAAAAACGTCTTTTATCTCTTTTCTTCCATATCGGAAATCAAGGGGACAGACAGGGTTCTCCATAGAACTTCCGACCTAGAATCATCTATGAGTTAATGTCCTTTTTGGGGCGGTTTTGCTACGAGATCTTTTCTACTAAAACAGCAAGTTCACCAGCGATCTCCTGGATCCGGGGGTAGTGGCGCTGCAACTTTTCAACAAGCTGCCGGAGCTGAGCAACGGTCCCCATCAGAAGGATTTGTCCTGGGTTTCTTTTCAGCTCAAAGGCATCCCGAGGGATCGCGACTTCTCCTCCAAGTGAAAGCATATCTTGTTTGATGATGAGGGCATCCTGGAGCACTACCTGTTCAAGTCTGATGACTTTGAAGACTGCTTTGGGGGCCATGATGTCAAGGCTCTTGGGGTCGCTGCCGATGTTTTGGATTTCTTCTCTGGCGGTGGTAAGCGAGTCAATGGAGATGAACCGTGGGTTATGAGGTACCATCAGAGCAAGAAACAGAATCGGTGTTATAAGAACCTATGCACATACTCGTGCGTATGAAGGGGACGTATCTACTTGTCCTGAAGCTTGACAAAGACGCTTTGATAGCGATTGGGAAACGTGGGGTACTGAGTTTTAAGAAAGGATACTACGTCTATGTTGGTTCAGCGTTGCAGGGGCTGGATCAACGGATACGGCGACATCTTCGTTATGAGAAAAAGATGCATTGGCATATTGATTATCTCCGTCCTTATACAGAGGTTGTCGCTCTTTTTTATAAGGAAAATACCGTAAAAGAGGAATGCACCATCGCACAAACGCTCCAAAGGACTTTTGATAACATCCCTAGGTTCGGGTGCAGTGATTGCTGCTGTGAAAGTCATTTGTTCATCGGGGAGCTAGAAGAGATTATGCAGCTTGCCTATACTCTTGAAATGAAGCCGTATCGTTTGAAGGCAAACTCTTAAAATCGTTCTGTCTATTGATTCCTTCATGGTCTCTGTTCTTTATTCCACAACCGATACCCTTGAGTCAGCAAAGACGATTGCACGTACCTTGATAAAAGAAAAACTTGTCGCCTGCGTGCAAATCATCCCAAGAATCGAATCGATCTATCGATGGCAAGGGAAAATCGAGGAGGCAACTGAATGTGTTATTCTTGTGAAAACCTCTGATCAGAACGTGCAGAGAACCATTCAGAAAATCCGTTCACTGCATCCGTATGAGGTCCCTGAGATCCTGGTGCTTCCCCCAGTTGGTGGGCTGAAGGAGTATCTTGACTATGTTGATGAGGAGACGGTATGAGACTTGTCTCACTGGTCTCAAGTGGGATTGATTCACCGGTGGCCACCTACCTGCTTTCGAAGTATGCAGAGGAAATCATATTGGTGCATGCGGACAACCGTCCGTATTCCGATGATCGTGAAATCGAAAAATTCGTAACACTGGCAAAACACCTCAAAGGTCTTCTTCCTTCGAAACTCACTGCGGTACTCATTCCCCATGGTCAAACGCTTCAAACCTACAGAGAACTCTGTGACAATAAATTTACCTGCGTCGTCTGCAAGCGGATGATGCTACGCTACGCAGAAGCGATCGCAGAAAAAGAAAAAGCAGATGCGATTATTATGGGGGATTCTCTTGGTCAAGTCGCCTCGCAAACACTTCGTAACATCCGCGTTGTCGAAGAGGCAATACAACTTCCCATCCTCAGACCATTGATTGGGTTTGACAAGGAAGATACGATTCAGATTGCACGAAAGATTGGCACCTTTGACCTTTCAATAGCACCGGCAGGAGCATGCGAGGCCGTTTCCTTGAAGCCGTCTACACAAGCGCGTCTAGAGCAGATCCATGCGGAGGAACAAAAAATGAATGTCAACGAGCTTGTACAGTACTCAGTAACGCACGCAAAACCCGTCACACTCTAACATGTCGCAGTCAAAATGATTAATAAATAAGACGGAAGAAAATGTTGTTTTTTAAGAAAAATCAAAAGACTTAAAAACCATCGAAATATACTACAGTTTGTAGCAGATTTTTTTTGCTATACTATATATTGTATCGGTGGTGATGGGAGATGAATTGCCCCTATTGCAATCATATTGAGACAAAGGTGACAGACTCGCGCGACACCGGAGGATCCATCCGAAGACGACGAGAATGCCTCAG
>JAFGFQ010000145.1 GCA_016930995.1 Thermoplasmatota archaeon
AAAAAATGCAACCGAAAGAACACTACTGGAACGGCTATCGAAAGGTAAATAAAAAATTTGCAGAAACGGTCCTTAAGGAATCAAAGACGAATGACTACATTTGGGTTCATGATTACCATTTAGCCTTGGTCCCATATCTTGTGAAACAGAAAAAACCCAATGCAAAAATAGCGTTTTTTTGGCATATCCCTTGGCCTCCCTGGGAAATCTTCTGTACTCTTCCATGGAGAAACGAACTGCTTGAAGGAATCCTATCGTCCGATTTTATCGCTTTTCATACCTCCTCGTATGTAACCAATTTCATCAACTGTGCACAGAGATTGCCTGGGGTGAAAATCGACACACGAAAGAAAACAATTCACTTTAAAGGACATAGCACAAAGATCAAACATTTTCCCCTAGGTGTATCGTATTCTGAGTATCATCGAATCGCAAATTCCCCTCCACTCTTAAAAAAGGCAGAGAAATTAAAAAAACTCTATGGAAATAAAAAAATCGTCCTTGGAATAGACCGTCTTGATTATACCAAAGGGATCTTACATAGAATCAAAGCGTTTGAATTATTTCTAGAGGAAAACCCGAAATACAGAGAAAAAGTAGTCCTGGTCCAGATTGCTTCTCCTAGCAGAAACAAGATCGAGGAATATATGACGATGAAAAAGGAAATCGATGAGACCGTCGGCAGGATTAATGGCAAATACAGAAACGAGACTTGGACGCCCGTGATGTATTTCTCCAAAGAAATCTCACAGAACTCTCTGTTAGCATACTATAGGATATCGGATATCGGTTTGCTGACTCCGCTCAGAGATGGGATGAATCTGATCGCCAAAGAGTTTATCGCCTCGAATAATGAAAACACAGTACTGATACTAAGTGAATTTGCAGGTGCATCAGAGGAATTTACTGAAGCATTGATGGTAAATCCTTATGATCTTCATTCGATTAGCGGGGCGATTAAAACCGCGGTAGAAATGCCCCTTGAGGAAAAAAAACGTCGTTTTCAGTCATTAAGAAAGAAGGTTAAAAACCATGACTCCGAATGGTGGTACGGCAATTTCCTGAAAGAATGGGAACGAATCTATGCCTGATTTTCTCAATGACCATCTCCTTCGAATACAGGAAAAAATACGGAAATCGGACCAAATCTTTTTATTTTTGGATTATGATGGAACCTTGGTTTTCTTCAAAGAAAAACCAACCGATGTTACGACCCCTGAACATGTAAAAAAAATCATCAGACAATTGATAAAAAACCAAAAAATGACGGTGATTATCGTCACCGGCCGCCCGCTCCAGGAGATAAGAAACTTGCTCAACATCCGAGGATTATCGTTTATCGCGCTTCATGGGCTTTCCATCCAAACACCGAATGAACTGCAGTACAGCTGGGAGCAAGCAGCACAAGCTCGTTTGATTATAAAAGCGATAAAAAATGACATGCAAGAAAAACTCAAAGATGATAAACGGGCGTTCCTTGAAGACAAAGAACTTACGCTCGTGCTTCATTATCGCCTACTTCCCTCAAGAAAAGCACGTCCTCTCCGAGAAGCATTTAAAACAACGGTTCACACTCTTGACAAAAAAAAGATTCTTGAGGTCATGAACGGGGCAAAGGTCATCGAAGCAAGACCAAAAGGGTGGAATAAGGGAAAAGCGGTAGAGCTGTTCCTGGCCCGTCATGAGAACGGAAAAAACAATCTTCCGATTTATATCGGGGATGATATTACAGACGAAGACGCATTTCACGTTCTTACAAAAAAGGGAATCACCATACATGTCGCCAATACATCAAGAAGAAAAACAGCTGCCCGATATATGGTCAGCAATCCTGATGAGGTTTTTTCTTTTCTCCAGTTTCTTCATCAGGAACTCTATCAAAACTAACATCATTTTTTATGTTAAATAATTTTATTAGAGAAAAATACTTCAATAAGACGTTCATTTACCTATAAATAAAATACAATCGAAATATTGGATGCACTAGGAGAAAAACATGACCGTAATTACCATTAAATCTCTTGATAAATATCAGGAAATCGTTGGAGAATCTCTCATTCAGAAAATCCGGGATGAGGCCTCTCCGTTATCAGAAAAAAAAATGGTGCATATTAACTCAACGTATCAAGGTGGTGGAGTCGCAGAAATCCTCAATAGTTTGATTATCCTCCTAAATGATGTCGGCATTGAGACGGATTGGCGGATTCTCCACGGGAACCTTGATTTTTTTACGATCACTAAGAAATTTCATAATGCACTTCAGGGTGATAGAATAAATCTTTCTACTAAAAAAAAGGAGATTTATTATATTAATAATGTAAACAACGCGATTTTCTCACATATCAATCACGATTTTGTCGTCGTTCACGACCCACAACCATTGCCGATAATCACGTGTTATAAAAAGAGGCAACCCTGGGTCTGGAGATGTCATATCGATATTTCAACCCCTATGAAGGAAGTATGGGATTATCTCAAGATGTTTATTCTTAAATATGACGCGATGATTATTTCCATGGAGAAATTCAGACCACGAGACATCCCTGAGTCGGTGATGCCACATTTCATCATCCGTCCATCGATTGATCCGTTAAAGATTAAAAACAGGGACATTCCGAATTCTACGGTATCGAAATATCTGACGAAACATGGCATTGATGAGGACAAACCAATGAT
>JAFGFQ010000146.1 GCA_016930995.1 Thermoplasmatota archaeon
AAAAACCGTTGAAATAAAAAAGATTTAAATGGATTAATAAAAAGAAACCATTAAGAGCTAAAAAAAATAAAAAAAAGGAAAAAATAAAAAAGAGAAGGTTAAAGATGTTCTCTTTAGAATTCTAATGCGCCAGGGCACCAACCAGCAATGATGTGGTTGCTCATGAGCCCATGGAATGTTCCAGGTATAACCATTTCTTGACCGCCATACCTGAATCCAGTTGTGCGCTGACCGAGACCTTGGCAAACGTAGTGGACAAAGAGACAGTTGAATGCTATCAATGCCCCACCGTTTAGTGATCTGGGTTGGGTAAGCGTGAATCCCTGGATAGTTGTCCAACCGATTTTGCTAGGTTGTGGCTCGTTTGTGGTCGCTCCTGCTGCTACAGGAATCATGGTCATTACCAGCATGCATATAAAGATGCCTAAGATTTTTTTTGTGTTCATACTTTATTCCCCAACAACTAATATAACAACATAATATATAAATCTTTTGTTAGTTTTCATGGAAAAACACTAAAATTTCCAAGTTTTTTAGCGAATCGACGCAGTTTTTCTTGAGACCGTTTCATCACTTCATTTGAGATTTCCACTAATAAAGCAAGATGATTATCTTGGCAAAAAAGGCTGCTATCTCTCCCTATAGGTGCGTCAAGACGCTCTGTACTACAGATCTCAACAACTATTTTTTTTCCAAGTGATTTCACTGCTGAATTTTTAAATCCACAGGATATCGCAGTTTTCATCATCATCTCTGCAAGTGTGAGTGATTCTACCCCTACGTGAAGGATGGGTGCTTGTGCCAGTAACCAGAGTAGACCGTTCGTTGCTTTCGTCATAGCAACCTGGATTTCTGCTGGTTCAATAGTCCGATGCCAGATTCCAAGAAACGTCGCAGCGCGTTTGTCACCTATCTGGGGTATTTCGAGAAGGACGATTCGTCCAGCACAACTACTTGACGTATAACACCCCTTGATTGTATTAATTAGCTCAAGAACCTGAAGGATTCCCTCATCAACTTCATTTTTACTACGTGCATTATGAAGACAACGCAATGCTTTTTCTTTCGCGTCTAAGAACTCTTTCCGCGTCATGATATAACACTTTTCTTTCGAATGCAAAGAGAAATATCTCGTTTCTCTAGTTCCTTAAAAAAGGCTCTTGGAGGGATAATCTCTTCAGGGCAAAACACCCCCCGTGCTGAAATTGTCCCATTCTCAATCATCTGTGCTGTAATAGAGACCGGATAGCCTGTCATCCTCATCATAGCGGTTATATTATGTCTTGTGTCAAAATAATCGATAAGAACGTATTCTCGAATAGATTTCTTCCCCTTTTTTACTCCTTGACTTATGACTTTTAACAGAATAACATCCTCTCCAGAAGTTGGTATATGTTTTAACAGCAAAGCAGCCAAGACATCTCTTGGAGCTATATGGTAGTTCTGGCAGGTTATTTTTTGTTGATCAGCTAATCCTAGATCAAGAAGGGTCCGTATCTTTTCACAATGGCCCGGGTAGCGTATTGTTTTATAGTCAAGAAACCCTATTATCTTCTGGTAGGTGATTGGTAAGATTGAACATCCTCCTGAGGTGAGAAACGCTTCTAGAGTGCCAAATGGTGCTGGAAACCGCAGTGTTTCTAGTTCTGTGAGGGATTTCTTTTGGAGAATTTTTCCATGGTCAAGGACGATTGCATCTTCAACATATTCATTGATAAGTCCATAAGGAGAAAAAACAATCTGATACTTAAATGGAGGTTGGGGGTGACGAGGTAATCCTCCGACACGAATTTTTACGACATCGACGGTATCAAAATAATCAACAATATCTCGGGTGATAATCGAAACAAGACCAGGTGCTAGCCCTGAATCAGGAATCATTGTGATTTTGTTCTGTTTTGCCTTTGAGAAGAGACTTCGTTGTTTTTGAACAATGGTGGTGTTTCCACCAAGATCTATGAGGTGGGTATGAGTCTCGAGTGCTATCTTTGATATTGTATAGTTATATCGATAGGGAAGTGCAGAGATGGCAACATCGACGTTTTCAAAAAGTTTTTTTGTTTCATTTCTCCGATCAGCGTTAGAAGGGAAAACCTTGACGGCAGTTTTTTTGAGAAAACGTCGGGCAGAATGGCATGTTTGAGTATTCTTATCAGTGAGGAGGATTTCATCGAAATTTGAGAATTTCATAAGATCATAAGCGATGGCACGCCCCATCATCCCAGCACCAAGTACAAGTACTTTCATGTAGACCATCCCTTCGTTAAAGAAGAGCGATTCATCGTTTTTTTTATATGCTTTCAAAACTCTTCTTCATTATTGCCTCTTCCTCTTTATCTTGTTTGGTAATCAAGCTAACGAGGATTGTAAGGAGAAACGAGAGAGGCAGTCCGATGAAGATGGGATCTAGCATGTTTATCATGTAATTCTCAATAAGAGAAGAACCAATGATGCTTGGTGCAGTCTTGAAATAGATAAGGATATACCATGACATGGTGAAGCAAAATCCCCCAAGCATGCCAATCCACACGCCAAGCCTGTTCGTCTTTTTCCAGTAGAGCATCAGCGTATAAGGGGCCAAGAAAGTACATGCCATAAGACCAAAGAAGAACGCGGTCATAAATGCAACAACATCCAGGGGATTAAGGGTGATGATGAGCGTGGCGATTACGATGACGAATGTCGCGATACGGGTGATGAAAATGGATTTTTGAGCTGAACATTCTCCTTTTATCGATTTTTCATACACATCCCTACCAATTGATGCTCCCGCAGTATGGAACAGTGCTGCTGCTGTTGACATCGCAGCGGCAAGAATGGCAAACAAAAATATCACGATGAACCAGGAGGGGAAGAGTTGATTGATAATGGTGGGAATGACTGCATCAGGATTTGCGGTGATGACTCCTGCAACTTCTTTCGTTGGATACATGATATTGTTTTGATACATAAGTGCGTTGCAGAGAGGACCGATGCTAAAGGCAGTGAAGGTCATAAAGAGGATAAAGACACCCCCATAGGGGACAGCAAGACGTAATGCTTTTTCATTTTTCGCAGTCAAATATCGGATGATTAACTGTGGTTGTGCCAGAACGCCGATACCGACACCAAATATGAGGGTTAAAATCATCATGAAAGGTTTTGATAGAACTGGTGGCATGGAGGTCAGGCCACTAGGTGCATTTGTCACTGCTGGGCTTCCGATGCTTTTTAACATTTCAGGGGTAAGACTTGCTGCAGCTTCATGGGCGGGGACGATTCCTCCTAGCATCCAATAGATACCGATAGTAAGGATGATCATACCAACGAGCATGACAATAGCCTGAACTGCATGAGTCCACATGACTGCGTACAGACCACCGAAGATGAGGTAGATGCCAACGATTAATGTAAAAAAAACAACGCAAACCCAATAGGGTATCCCAAAGGTTACTTGAAAAAGCGAGGCAATAGCTAGGAAGACAGCGGAGGTGTAGGCTATCATGAATACGCCGATGATTAACCCTGAAACTTGTTGAAGTTTCACCGAATGAAAACGGCTCCCAAGAATTTCAGGGAGCGTCATTGCTTTTAAAGACAGTCCCATTTTTCTTGTTCGAAGACCATAAAAAACAAAAGCAATGAAAATACCAACGAATACGTTAAGGAAAGCCAGCCAAAGAATAGAATGTCCATAGATGGATGCTATCCCAGAAAATCCAATGAGTGCCACAGCACTGATAAAGGTCGCGCCATAGGAAAATGCGATGATAAGTGCTCCCATTTTCCGTCCTGCAACGAAATAATCCTCTGCTGTTTTCGTTTTCCTATACCCCAGATACCCTAAAAAGATAAAAACAGAGGCAAAAAGTGCCATGGTAATTATAAAAAAAATAATGTCCATCAGCTCTCCTCCTCTTGCAGCACTTGTTGGAGTGGTACTGTAGGCTTTTTCTTCTCATCTGAATTCTTAATGAATTGATGATACAAACCGTATATAATACAGAGTATCACAGCTAGTAGTGTTCCAATCCATGCGAGAAATACTCCTATATCCATACCAAGTATTAGACTCATTGATACCTCCTCCGATAATATTTTTTCTTTATTTTTTTAAGAGTGGTAAAACAGTGTTCTTGATTTATATCTTTCTTTATTTTTCATTTAGAAACTCTTATAGAGAGATTTTGTATTAATCCTTATAAACTGGAGTGTTTTTTATGAGACAGGAATTCTGGGACCGAAAAATCGAAACCATGCCATTACCTGAATTAAAGCAACTGCAATTGAAGCGGTTAAAAAAATTAATCAAGTATGCGTATTCGAAAAACCAATTATATCATAAGAAACTAAAAGAGGCGAAGGTGACGCCAGAATCCATTCATACAACAAAGGACATTGAACGACTTCCTTTTTTGACTAAACAGGATTTGCGGGAGTATTACCCTTTTGGATTGGTATGCACACCTCTTGATGACATTATTGAAATCCATGCGTCTTCGGGGACAACTGGGAAACCAGTGGTCGGACCATATACAAAAAACGATGTGGAGCTCTGGGGTGAGATGATGGCACGATCCCTCTATGCGAATGGTCTCCGGAGAAATGATGTTCTGCAGAACGCCTATGGATATGGGTTATTCACCGGAGCCCATGGGTTTGAAAAGGGTGCTCAGAGAATTGGTGCCATGGTCATCACCATCGGGTCGGGAAATACAGAACGACAGATAGATATTATGAGAGATTTTGGGAGTACGGCACTTGCATGTACGCCATCTTATTCTTTGCATATCGCAGAGGTCGCGGAGGAAAAAGCATTGAACCCTGGTCATGATTTCAAGCTTCGGCTAGGTGTGTTTGGTGCGGAATCATGGAGTGAAGAAATGAGGAGGAACATCGAGAAACGATGGGGGATCACCGCGCATGAACACTATGGGTTAACCGAGCTTATCGGTCCGGGTGTGGTTTCCGAATGCGCCTATAAAAAATTACATATCAATGCTGATCACTTCTATCCCGAAGTTATCGATCCTCTCACCGAGGAGACACTTCCCTATGGTGAAGAAGGTGAGCTGGTGTATACAACTCTTACAAAGGAGGCGTTCCCCGCGATTCGGTTCCGGACAAAGGACCTTGCGTCTATCACAGACGAGACTTGTGAGTGTGGGCGAACGCTCCCTATTCAATCAAGGATTAAAGGTCGAAGTGATGATATGATGAAGATTAAAGGGGTGATTGTCTTCCCATCGCAGATTGAGGCGGCCTTAATGCAAGTCCAAGGAGTCAGTGATAATTATCAAATCGTTAAAACCAAACAAGGAGATATCTATTCCCTTTCTGTCGAGGTGGAACCATCTGAGGATCGCTATAAAGAAGGTCGTCTTGATGACCTTGAGAAGAAGGCTGAAAATGAGATTTACCGAATCCTTAATCTGCATGTACCAGTTCGAACAATACCACCAAGAACGATACCTCGGAGCACAGGAAAAGCAAAGCGGGTTATCGAACGGTAAGAACATTGTGAGGTGAGGATAATTAGTATTGATATTTTGACACAAGTCTTACCGTATATCAGCGGTCTGTACAACCTTATTTGGATTGTGATTGGTTTTATCGTTACCCTGCTTCTTTCTTTCATAATACCTCGAGAACGAATCGATGCCATTATGAAAAAAATTGGTTTGATTTTGTTATTTTTCTTTGTCCCGGTGCTTTTCTTTCGTATTTTTTTTAATACCACTTTTGGAATTGAACAAATCAGTTTTTCTGTGGTCGTTTGCATCACCATCTTTTTTATGTATATACTTGCCTTCATGTATGCGTCTCATAAAACCCGTTATCTTAAGCAGTCTGATGAGATCCGTACAAACATTATAAAGACCATCTTAACAAACCAAGGCCGAAGCTCAGCGTTTATCGGAGGGGCGATGCTAGCTATCCCTGAGTGGAGTGTTGAAGCTGGGTTATATATGGCTTTGTTGGGAATCGTGTTATTCGCATTTGTCCCCTATATCCTTGCTCATTTTCATAAAAAAGAGACGCAACAAAAACAATCAAGTCATCAACAAAAGTCGCTTCCCTGGTATCTGAAACTCTATCCTTGGTATCTCATAGGGTTCTTATTTGCAGCAGTCGGTCTGCACGCACTCACAGGTCTTACGACAGCTGATTTTGGTGATGCCGGGGTAGTCCTTCAGTTTTATAGTGCTCTTACGGTTCCTGCGGCTCTTTATTATGTCGGGGCGGGTATACATCCAAAAGATCTAAAGAGAACAGAATTGTTAAAACTTTTAAGGATGGGGAAGAAAAGGACGCAGGACAGTCACTGGGGTCTTGTTCGTTCGATTGTTTTTCTTACGATTATCGTCACTCCCCTGCTCACTCTTATTATATTAATACCCCTCCTCCTGCTCGATATACTCTCAAAAAACTGGTTTGCAGTACTAGTCATTAACGCGTTTCTCCCGATAACAAGTACGAATATGTTCCTGGTTCCCTATGGAATAGATAAAAGAGTAACAGCACATGTTGTTACTTGGACTACCTTAATCTGCGTCCCCGTCGTTGTGGTATTGATTTACCTTTTTTCAGTCCATCTATAGGACATAAATGCGTTCTTAAATGATGATATAGATAAAGAAAAGAAACCCATTTACCGATTTTGTTATTTCAGGGAGTCCATCGGCAGATACAGCCACGGTAATAATGATATTCCCGAAACCAAAAACCGGAGAGTCTTCTATTGTTGCACTGTTGCTGACGTCGATTTTTTCTATCGATCCTGATAATATGTTCCCTAGGAAGATGAAGTTCCCATCGACAGTTATCGACCAGTTTATGTTTGTTGCAGCTATTTCACCAGTACTCCAAATATCTGCGCCGATGCTACAGAACCCTCCGCTAATTATACCGATCTCTAGTTGAGGTTGAAGATCTGTTATAGTGACCAGAAGTGCTTCAGACCAGTCGCTTTGCAGATCGTTTTGGTCTTTTGCTTTGACCTTCACTTCATAAATTCCCGGAGATCCCCATTGGTATGTACTCTGTGCTGTAGCCCCTGAGGGGTATGGACCAAGCCAGTTAGTGGTGTACGAACCAAATGACCATTGATACCATACTTGATCCTCATCAGGATCCGTTGTATTTGAAGAAAAGGCATATTCCATATTAATTCCACCGGTGAGAGGACCGGTTGGTGTATTCGGTTTTAAGGGTGGGCTATTTGTTCCATTTATTATGATGGTTTGACCTTCGATCGGCAGATAATTCTGTTTTGTTACTGTGACATACATCGTCCCTGGTGATGACGGGGAGAGACTAAAGGTTATCTCACCTGTCCCATCGGTTGTTCCAGTAAGATAGACATCCGTTCCTTTCCAGAGGCATACATATGCGTCGGTGAGTGGTATGCTTCCTGAAGTAACAGAGATCGTGAATGAAGAAGGACCCACAGGGAGTTGTGAAGGATAAATCGCAGTCATGCTTATCGGGTTTTCTTTCCAGAGTGGAAGTTCAGGATCGCCGAGCAATGTTAATTCTGTGAAACAATATTTTGATATTGATGTGCTCTCGACCTCATCATTTTTATGATCGGAAAAAGCAGTCCCAAGTTTATACAAATTATCCTGAAAAATTGACTTGAAGAACTCCACGTCATAACCCATTGAAAGTGTGTTATAATCGCCGACATAATACCAACCATACCGTGAGTTTCCAATAAATGCAACTCCGCCACCATTACTATTCCGTACAAAATGTTCAGCAATACAATTTGGGCTATCATATGCCGCTGGGTCACACCCCATGGAATAGAGAATCCCCTGTTTATTTCCATTTGTTAACGCATCCATATCTGCATTCCACAGACCGATGTCGTGGTTCACATATCCGGTACCCATAAAATCAGAGCCTGAATGATCAGCGTGGTTCATGAGATTCTGCCCTGCGTTAAGTGCACTGATAACATTTGTTCTATGATTTCCACTGTCACTGTCATAGACGGTAGTCATGATCCAGCTTGAGGGAACATACGAGGTATCAATGTTTATCTTGCATTGTTGTGCATGGGTATGGCTATCTAAATCAAAACCAAAGAATCCTGCATTTTTTGCAAAGTCCGTCAGTGAGGGATTTTTTTCATAGGTCATTATCTTGTTTATAAAATTCCCTATTTTTCCTGTCCCGGATCCCGTTCCTGTTACTGATGCACGACCGACATGCACCTCACAGATCCAATCAGAATCGAAATCTGCGTAGTATGCATCGTTTGGGACTGGGTCTGGATCAACTGATGAAAACGTTCTATAATGACAAGGAACAACATCCACATCACCACCTAGAAGGATGTATCTCGTCCCCCAATTCGTATAAACATCCTGGACAAAAGACCTAATCTTATCGACTGAGGAACCACTATACCCTCCACTATTGTAAATCCATGTTGTTGTGACAATATTCGCAGGTATGCCTTTTTTTGTTTTCCAGTCTTTCAATGGTTGAAATGCATCTACCCAGCTGTCCTGGGTGATAATGACATAGTCATAATTCCCAGGGTCGACTCCTATTTTTTGAGATATTGCTGAAGAGTGAAGTACGACATCGTCAGGGTTGATGACCATATTCTCTAGCATGTGTTGTATCATTTCTTGCTCGCTAGATGCGATGTGGTGTGGGAGATAATCTCCATAGATGTATCCACTAGTTCCTTCAATCGTGAAGGTTATTGAACGAATAAATGAGAGTTTCTTTTGCGAGGGGAGGTAATGAATTGGATATAAAATGATTGAGGCGATACTTTGCCCAGCAAGATCACTTTGACTGATTAACTCCACAGATTTTGATGGATATATTTGATTTGATTGATAGGTCTGAAAATCAGGGCGGATAAAATCATGGTCTTCTGGTTTCCTGTTCAATGGTGATGCTGGTTGTGCAGGGTACACAAGATATGTGCCTTTGAGGGTTTGTTCTTTTATTTCGTCTATGTGAATGGTCGTTGCTTTCATCCCCGATGGAAGAGCTATCCGTATATTTTTAATTGGTAACATTGGTTTTCCTATCTCGGTGGTAGATTTACCTTCGGAAAGGTAAATGGGGTTATATCCTTCTTTAAAGAAAAACAAAAAATCATTTTCCGAAAATGATACTGTTAGTGTTTTTTGAAATGTAATTTTCTGGGTGCTTTCATTGGTCTGCCCAGAGATTGTATATGAGACAAGTGTCGTCAAAAACAAACTACTGATGATTATTGAAAGGACTCTATTTTGTAAGGATCTATTTTGGTGTATTTGGTATTCCCCCTAATATTTATAACAAAGGGCTTTGAGATATATAAATTTAGCGAGATATTCTATCGTAATATTTCTTACATAGTGGTTTTTGTATAAAATTTTATTTG